>NZ_JAXOJH010000002.1:0-445452 GCF_036663655.1 Sphingomonas flavida | reverse complement strand
TTGCGCCTCGCTCAACTCGTACCGCCCGATCCCCATTATCCACTCCGCGCCACAACATGGATGATTATGAATCACCGGTCAGGGCGTTTGGGAATCCTGAATGTCGATCCGACCTAGAACGGGAAAGCCTTCTACGTCGCAATATCCCTCCCAAATGAGTTTTGGAAAGATAAGAGGGCGTCCATCACGGGCGTGCGTCAGATCACCGCCTCGCGATCACGCAAGGACTCCGGCCAGTCGCCGTCCCAGCGGTAATGATCCTTGAGGATGCGGGCGCTATATTCGAGGCAGATCCGCACCGGCAGGTCTGGGTAAAGCCTGTCCATCCGTGCAACGAGGTCGGCGGCATCTGTGCAGCGTTCCAGTTCGCGGATGAAATCCGTCAGATACCGGCGGGTGAAGCCGATGCCGTCGGGATCATAGGGGCGGGTATTGGGCGCATGTCCGGGAATGATCGTGGTGGCGCCCAATGCCTCGAGCCGATCGAGCGTTTCGAACCACGCCTGTCGCTCCTCGGGCGTTCGGGCATCGGCGACCCAGACATGTGCGTCCGAGAAGACGGTATCCGCGGCGATCAGCGTCTTGATCGTCGGAATCCACAGCGCGGCCGCATGGGCACAATCGCCGCGCATCAACCCCAGAATCTCGATCGCCTCGCCATCCACCGTCAGGGTCGTCTGGTCGATGCGCTCGACCGGCACCGCCGTCGTCGCACCGTTGCGGCCGAGGACGGTATCGCGCCAATGCTCGATCTTGAAGCCGAACGCGTCGTTCACCTCATCAGCGGCGTCTTTGTACGCCATCACGCGCGCGCCAGGAAACGCGGCCTTCACCACTTCCAGCCCGAGATAATGATCGGGGTGCATATGGGTGATGAAGATTTGTGTCAGGTCGCGGTCCACCTCGAGTATCTCGGCGACGAGGCGATGCGCTTTCGACAGGCTGAACTGGGAATCGACCAGCAGTGCCTCGGTCGGCCCATACACGATGGTCGATGACACGCCGAAACCGTTATGCTGATCGCTGCTGACGAAGACTTTGGTTTGCAGGGAAGACGCCATGGTCTTGTCTCCTATGGAAATCAGTGGGAGGTCTGGCCACCATCGACCACATAGGTCTGGCCGGTGACGAAGGACGCGGCATCGGAGCTCAGATATAGAACAGTCGTCGCTATCTCCTCGGGCCGGGCAGCGCGACCGATCGGGGAATTCTGGAGAAGCTTCTCCTTAAAGGCGGGATCGGCCAGCCAGCGTTCGGTCATCGGGGTCGCGACGAGGCCTGGTGCGACGGCATTGACGCGGATGTTGCGGGTCGCATAGTCGAGGGCGGCCGCCTTCGTGATCCCCACCACACCATGTTTGGCGGCGACATAGGGGGCCATGCCGGGATCGGCGACCAGCCCCGCCACCGATGCCGTGTTGACGATCGCTCCGCCGCCATTGCGCAACATCTGGGCGATCTGATATTTCATGCACAGGAAGACGCCGCGCAGATCGACAGCGATCGTGCGGTCGAAATCCTCGACGCTCATATCGGCAAGATCGGCGGTGCGGGGCAGAAGCCCCGCATTGTTGAAGCCGATGTCGAGGCGGCCATGGGTGTCGATGGCCGCCTGCACCAGCCCCTGGACCGACGCGTCCTGGCTGACGTCGGTCTTGACGAACATCGCCGATCCACCGGCGTCGGTAATGGCCGAGGCCGTATCGGCAGCGGCATCGTCGAAGTCGCCGATGACGACCCTGGCACCCTCACGGGCAAAGGCGATCGCGGTGGCGCGGCCGATGCCGGTGCTCGCCCCGGTGACGATCACGACCTTATCCGCGAAACGGGACTGGTGGGACATGGCGACCTCCCTCAGTTCGTGCGATCGAGGAAGCCGTCGGGAAGCTGTCCCGGCGCGGCATTGATCACGTCGTCATTGTCGGGGCCGCGCTGCTCCATGAAGGTGATCTTCGCGAACTCGCCGATGATGACGTACGGGTAGGCAGGACCCTCGTCGCGGAAGCGGTTCATGTCGGGGATGAAGTCGTTCTGGTAGCAGATCGTCTTTTCGGGATGCTGGCCTTCGCCCGCGATCCATTGCGGGAAAAAGATCGTGCCGTGGATCAGGCGCCGTTCGATATCGAAATACAGGCTGACGCAGGTGCCGGTCGGCTCATGCCAGTCCGCCTTGTACATGCCGGGCGCAAGCTGGACGAGATCCATCGTCTGGTTCGTCACCCAGCGACCGCCGACCAGACCCTGGTGGATGCGATAGTCGCAGGTGGTCGCGTTGCGGGCATACCATTCGTACCGCCAGCCATTGGCGTAGGTGTAGATGAAATGGTTGCCGATAAAGGCGGCGAGATCGTTGGGCAGGTCGAGGCCGAGGTCGGTATTCATGTCGGTTCTCCTTGTGGTTTGATGTTTCGAGAGGATCAGGCGCGGCTCTGCGCCGCAGCGGGCGCGGATTTCAGCCGTTTCATGAAAGCGCCGATATGCGGTTGAAGCTCAGCGAACGGCGCGTCCTTGCGGTGGCGGAGCAGCACTTCGGTGAAGAGCTTCAACCCGATCGCGAATTCGGTCGCTTCATCGGCGGGGACGACACCGCGCGCGGATATTTTTTCGATGATGTCGAACAAGTCATCGTGATTGACGATGTCGGTGTGGACCCGGCGGCCGGTGGGCGCGCCTGACGCTTCGTCAAGCGCCTCCAGCGTAACGCGAAAGGCATGCGGCATGGCTCTGGCTCTCGGAAAGTCGTTGCAGAATCGAACCGATCGGGTGATGCCCGACCCGCTCGGCGATCAGGCCAGCGAAGCCCGCACGGCGTCGGCCAGCGGGGTGGTCGGCCTGCCGATCAACCTGGAAAGCTGGCGACCATTGTCGAACAGCGCGCCCTTCGAGGCGGCGACGTCATATCCCGCGATCGCCTGTGCCACTCCGGCGGGAAGGCCCGCATCCTGCAACCGATGCGCATAGTCGTTCGGCGGCAGATCGTCATAGGCGATATCCCGCCCCGTCTGACGGGTAACCTCGGCGGCGAGATCCGCCAGCGTCCACCCATGGTCGCCAGCCAGTTCATAGGTCTTGCCGACATGATCCGGGACGCTGGCGGCGATGGCCGCCGCCTCGGCATAATCGGCGCGGGAGGCCGACGAAATCCGGCCTTGTCCGGCACTGCCGATCAAGGCACCCACCGCGAGCGCACCCGGGATCGCACCCGTGTAATTCTCGGTATACCATCCGTTGCGTAGCAGGGTGACGGGGATGCCGGACGCGGCAAGCGCGGCTTCGGTGTCCCGATGCTCGCCCGCCAAGTCGAGCGACGATGTGTCCGCATGGAGCAGGCTGGTATAGACGATCCGTCCGACGCCGGCCCGTTTCGCCGCGGCAATCACGTTGCGATGCTGGGCGCTGCGCTGTCCGACTTCACTCGACGAAATCAGCAACAGCGTCCCGATGCCCGACAACGCATCGGCAAGCCCATCGGGCGTGGCATAGTCGAATGGCCGCACGGAAACGCCGAGCTTGCCGGCCTTGTCCGGCGATCGTGCCAGCGCGACGATATCGTCGATCGCGACCCGCTGCTTGAGTGCGGCAATGACGAGGCGACCCAATTGTCCGGTCGCGCCGGTGACGGCAATGGTCATGATTTGCTCCTCCAGTCATAACAGGCAATGGGCGGGAGATGTGACGATCGAGGCCCGAGCGAACCGGCATCGCGCCCTTTGGCGATCGTCGGGATCATCTCACGTCTCCTCGTTGCGATCAGCCGAAGCGGAAACCGGAAATGGCGGTTTCCAGCACGTGCTCGCTATAGATCCGCTCGCCGGGTGCATCGCCCCCCGCACCGGCCGCCACCATCAGCGGCAGCAGATGCTCCTCCTTCGGATGGGCGAACCGAGCGGCGGGGGCGTTTTCCCACGCCACGAGCGCCTGCGCTCGGGCAGGTCCGGGCTGGCGGATCGCGCCGTTGAGCCAGGCGTCGAACGCCTCCGACGGGACGGTCGAGCGCGGGTCACCATAACCGCGCATGTTGTGAAAGCTCATGCCCGAACCGATGATGAGCACGCCTTCATCGCGCAGCGGCGCGAGAACGCGGCCGGCTTCGACCGCCCGAGCGGGATCGAGCCTATGGTCGATCGACATCTCCACCACCGGAATCGCGGCGTCGGGCAGCATCACCTTCAGCGGTACGAACACGCCGTGATCGAGGCCACGGTCGGGATCGACCGACGCAACGAACCCGGCATCGCGAAGCAGCCCCGCCGCCCGCTCCGCCAAAGCCGGGTCGCCCGGCGCATCGTAGCCGAGCCGATATGTATGGGGCGGGAAGTTGTAATAGTCGTAAATCAGCGATGGCCGCGCCGCGCCGGTGAAGGCGAAGCCGTTCGTTTCCCAATGCCCGGAGACCACCAGAATGGCTCGTGGCGCCTCGGACAGCCGGTTGGGCAGGTCCCGCAGGAACTTTGCCATATTGGTCCAGACACCGGCGGGGTCGTCCATGAAGAAGCACGGACCGCCACCGTGGGGAATGAAGAGGCTGGGCTGTCGCATGGTGTGTCCTTTCGAACCACCAGATGGCGCTCGCCATCATCGATGATAATGATCGGATTCGTCGAATCACTATCTACTCATGGTATAAGATCATGGATCGCCTGACCGGTATCGAAGTCTTCGTCCGCGCCATCCGCAGTGGCGGCCTGTCGGCGGCCGGGCGGCAGATGCGCCTGTCGCCCACGATGGCGGGACGGCATCTCGACGCGCTGGAGGCGCGTCTCGGCACGACGCTCGTCACGCGTACCACGCGACGGCTCGTGCTGACCGAGGCGGGAGCCGCGTATCTCGAGCGCGCCGAGCGCATCCTGTCCGAGCTGGGGGAAGCCGACGCCGATGCGTCCGCCGTTTCGCACAAGGTCGAGGGGCTGCTCAGGGTCAGTTCGCCGATGACGTTCGGCACGCTGCACGTCGCCCGGCTCGCCGCCACGTTTCACGAGCAGAACCCCGGCGTCACGATCGAATTGGGGCTTAGCGACCGCTATGTCGACCTGCTCGAAGAGCGCTGGGACATGGCGATCCGTATCGGTCGCCTTTCGGACAGCAGCCTGGTGGCACGCCGGCTCGCCACCATGCGGCTCGCGATTTGCGCCGCTCCCGCCTATCTGGCGCGATACGGCACGCCCGAGCGGGCCGATGACCTCGCCCATCATGTCTGCCTGGGGTTTACACTGAACGAGGCGACCGGCTCGGCCTCCTGGGGCTTCGGTCCCGACGGCGGCAAGCGCGTGGCAGTCCACGGATCGCTGTGCGCCAATAATGGCGAGGCTCTCGTCGCCGCTGCCGTGGCGGGACAGGGGCTGGTCTATGGACCCCGCTTCATCGCGCAAGCGGCGCTCGAACGCGGCGATCTCGTCGAAGTGACGCTGACCGAGCCGCTGGTCGACTTGGGCGGTGTTTTCGCGGTGACCCATCCAACCCGCCATCCGCTGGCGAAGACACGCGCCTGGATCGACTTTCTTGCCCGCGAAATTCCCGTGCTCGCCACCAGATGGTGAGGTTGATGTCCATTTTGTTGTTAAGCCGCTGGCGCACGCTGGATTCCACCTTGCCGCGCTCATGCAATCTCGCCTTCGATGCGCTGGGCAACAGATAGATCACCTATCCACAGTCGCGCCATCGAACCCCGGATGGTGCGGCGTTGCGCCACGGTGTCACTCTGAAACGGTGAGTGGGCGCGACATCGCTAGAGTTGAAAATGGCAAGAAGCGTTGATAATAGCTCGCATTAGTTATTCGATATAAAGCGAGTTGCCGTATCCTTCCCGGGCATATCGATCTCAACCTGCTCGCCACCCTGGCCGTACTTCTTCAGACGAAGAGCGTAACCGGAACGGCACGCAGGCTTGGAATGAGCCAGCCCACGATCAGCCGCTCGCTCGCCGAGCTCCGATACATCCTCGGAGATCCGCTCCTGGTCAGAACAGACGGCGGAATGCAGCGGACGCGCCGGGCGGACGAACTGGTCGCCCCCATCGAACAATGGCTCGCATCAACCTCTGCGCTGCTTCATCCGCCGACATTCGATCCTGCTACACTCGATCGTTGTTTTCGTATCGCATCGACGGATTACGGGGTGCTCACGGTGGTTGCGCCAGCACTCGAGGCCATCACCACCGCCGCTCCATCGCTGACGGTCGATATCGTACCATTCAGCGCGGATATGATGAAGAAGATGGCGTCGGGAGAGATCGACCTCATCATCTCCGGCCTCGAGTCCGACCATCCGGCGGTGCACACTCGATCGCTGTTTACCGATACCTATACCTGCATCATGCGGGCAGAGCATGATCTTGCCACATCGGACGATGCGCTGACGCTGGATGCGTTCTTCGCATGGCCGCATGTCGGCATCGTAGTCAGCGACCTTGCGGTAGACGGGGTCGAGGTGCGGCTGGGCGTGCGCAGCGGCGAGCGCCGCGTCACCGTACGGCTTCCGTATTTTCATGCGGCATCTTCCCTTATCGCGAGCAGCGACGTGCTGATGACCCTTCCGACCCGCGCCGCCACGCGGTTTGCCGCCAGCTATGGCTTGGCAACCCGGCCCGCTCCTGTCGCAATCGACAATCTCGACTATCGGTTGCTGTGGCACGACCGCAGTGCGCGCGACCGCGCGGTGATCTGGCTGGCGGATATGCTGACCCGGCATTGTGCATCCGCAAGCTGAATAAGGCTTATTCAAATTTGGGGGCTGGCCCGTTGCCGCATCCCCCCGCATAGGGTTGCGACCGACTTGCAATAGCAAGCGATAACGGGAACCTTCATGTCGACCATCCTAAACCGCTCCTCGGCGGCGCTCATCGCGCTCGCTTGCTCCACATCCGCGCTCGCGTCGGACCGCATGCCGGATACGCAAGGCCAGACGACCCGTGCCGATGAGATCGTCGTCACGGCTTCGGGCGGTCGCGAACAGCAGGTCAAGGACGCACCGGCATCGATCAGCGTGCTGACACGCAAGGATCTGGATCGCCTGCCCTATCGCGAAGTGACCGATGCCTTGCTCGAGATTCCAGGCGTCACCGTGACGCCGGGCGAGGGTAACAGTCGCGACATCTCGATCCGCGGCATGGCGCCGCAATATACGCTGATCCTAGTGGACGGTAAGCGCTTGTCGAGCCGCGAGACGCGAACCAACGGTGGCAACATATCGGAGGGCGGGCAATTGCCGCCGCTGGAGGCGATCGAGCGGATTGAGGTGGTACGCGGCCCGATGTCGTCCTTATATGGGTCCGATGCGATGGGCGGTGTCGTCAACATAATCACGCGGCGCATCTCCAAGACATGGCGCGGCAGCACTCGGGCCAATGGCACGATGCAGTTAGGCTCCGATTACGGCAACGTCGCCGACGGCAACTTCTACTTGTCCGGTCCGATCGCCGGCTCGGTCGGTGTTCAGGTTCAGGGGGCTGCGACCCGACGCGGCGAGGATCATGTCATCGGCGGCACACCGGAACGCCGGGACGAGAGCTTGGCTGGCAAGCTCGGGTGGAACGCAGGGCCCGACCACAGCTTCCTCGCCGAACTGGGCTATTACCGCCAAACCGTGACCGCGACAGCGGGCAAAACGGTCGCGACCAGCGCGACGGTGCCGACGGGTATGGAAAACGTTCAGGCACAACGACGTTATGTCGGCTCGATCAGTCATTCCGGCCGCTGGGGCTTTGCAACGTCGGAGAGCTATCTGCAGCTCGAGGACGCGAAAAGCCTGCAGGACGGCAAACGGATCAAGAACACGATCGCGCAGTCGATCTGGATGGTGCCGCTGCCCGCCAATTCCTTGAGCGTAGGTGCCTATTACCGCAACGAGGACCTGACGGACACGGTCGGCAATCTCTTGGCGGGATCGACGCGCGACGGCGCAAGCCGACGGCAAGTAGCGGTGTTTGCGGAAAACGAACTGACAGTGATGACCGGACTGCGTCTGACCGGCGGCCTGCGGATGGACGACGACCAGCAATATGGGACGCACTGGACGCCGCGGGTCTATGCCGTGTGGAACATCGACCGGGCTTTCACGCTGAAGGGTGGCTATTCGCAAGGCTTTCGCGCGCCGAACCTGCGCCAGACGCTCCCGGACTGGGGCCAGTCGAGCCGCGGGGGTACGATCTATGGCAATCCTGATCTAAACGCGGAGACATCGCGAACGATCGAGGCTGGACTGCTGTTTGATGGCGGCACGTTCCAGGCCAGCCTGACGGCCTATGACACGCGGTTTGACGACAAGATCACGCGCGTGACCTGTGTCGCAGCCGCGGCCTGGTGCAGCGGTGAGCCGCTAAGCTCCATCGGGCGGCCACCGACCACCTATGTCAACGTCGACAAGGCGAAGGTCCGCGGGATCGAGGCAACGATCGACATGCCGCTGACCGCGACGCTGAGGGTCAATGCGACCGGTACGCTCACGGACTCGAAGCAACTGAGTGGTGCCAATATCGGTGCAGCGTTGAACGATACGCCCAAGCAACAGGCAAGCGCCTCGCTCAACTGGAAGCCAACGACTCGGCTGAGCGGCTATATTCGCGGTATATTCCGTGGCCAAGAGGCGATCACCGAAGCACAGATCAGCGGCAATGCCACCGTCGCACCATCCTACACAACAGTCGATATCGGCGCATCGTACAAGGTCTCACCTCGGTTCACGCTGCATGGCGGCGTGCAGAACGTGCTGGACAAGCGCTTGAGCTATGATCGATTCGGGTACGTCATCGACCCGGCACGCATCTGGCTAGGGATCGGCACGCGGTTCTAGGATTCAAACCCGATCAGCATCTTGAGGGATGATGGTTTTCCTGATCCACTGGAGGGTGGATCAGGAGGCGTGAGGCATGGCGCTTGACCGTCACCGCTCGCGCTTGAACGCCTATGACAATCGCATAGTGAGGGAACGAAAGGTGGTATGGCATGGAGCAAAAAGCGCAACACTAGCGCAATTTCAACACCTTGCACCCCGTAGGATGGTGCCCCTGGCCGGACTCGAACCAGCATGCCTTGCGGCGTTCGATTTTGAGTCGAATGCGTCTACCAATTTCGCCACAGGGGCAGCGAAGCCGCGCTGCTAGACGAGGGTGATGCGTCACGCAAGCGCCGATTGCTCAAGCCAATGGACAATCCCCGCCTATTGCCTGATTCGGTCAGAGGGGACGCCGCTCACCGCGAAGCCATACGGCGGCGCGCTTCAAGCAATACCACCATATCGGCAGGGGAGAGACCGCCATGAGGAACAGGGCGGCGAAGCCGAACGGATCGGTGCCAAAATCCGCAAAACCGAAAAACGCGATCGTAAAGTAGACCAGCCACTCCATGACGAGCGTGTAAGCGGTTGCAGCGACGACAAGGGTGACGGCAACAAATTTGCCTAAGCGATTCGACATGCGTCAATTCACCGGCGGCCGCTGGCGATAGCTGAGCGCCTCGGCGATGTGGATGCGTCCGACCTGCTCGGCCCCCGCCAGATCGGCGATCGTCCGGGCGACCCGCAGGACGCGGGTATAGCCACGCGCGGTCAAACGCATCCGCTCGGCGGCTTCGACCAGCAAGGTGCGGCCAGCCTCGTCGGGTGTCGCCCAACGCTCCAGAAGCGCGCCGTCGGCCTCCGCATTGGTGCGGACGGTCACCGGGGACTCGCGATAGCGCTCGGTCTGCTGCGCCCGCGCCGCCGCCACCCGTGCGGCGACCGTGGCCGACGATTCGGCGGCGGCAGGCGCGAAGAGATCGACGGCCCGGACCGGCTGGACCTCGACCGACAGGTCGATTCGGTCGAGCAGCGGCCCGGAAATCTTCGCCTGATAGTCGGCCGCGCATCGCGGTGCCCGCGCGCAGGCGAGCGCGGCGTCGCCCAGATGCCCGCAACGGCACGGGTTCATCGCGGCGACCAGTTGCACCCGTGCAGGAAAGGTCACGTGCGCGTTCGCCCGCGCGATGCTGACCGTGCCGGTTTCCAGCGGCTGGCGCAGCGAATCGAGGACCGCACGCTGAAACTCGGGCAGTTCGTCGAGGAACAGGACGCCCAGATGGGCAAGGCTGACCTCGCCCGGCTTCGCCTTCAGCCCGCCGCCGGTCAGCGCCGCCATCGACGCGGAGTGATGCGGCGCTCGAAATGGACGCGCGCGGGTCAGCCGCCCACCCGCCAGGGTCCCCGCAACGGACTGCACCATCGAGACCTCCAGCGCCTCGGTGGCATCGAGCGGCGGCAGGATACCCGGCAGGCAAGCGGCCATCAGCGACTTGCCCGACCCCGGCGGGCCACTCATCAGCAAATTGTGCCCCCCTGCCGCCGCGATCTCGAGTGCGCGTCTGGCATTCTCCTGACCCTTGACCTGGGCCAGGTCGGGGCCCGACACCCCCTGCTCGACCAGTCCGCCCTCGGGTGTCGGCAGGACCGAATGCCCCTTCAGGTGGTTGATCAGCGACAACAGGTCGGGCGCGGCGATGACCGACCCACTCCCGGCCCAGCTCGCCTCCGCCCCTTGCGCGGCGGGGCAGATCAGCCCCTTGTCGAGCGACCCGGCATGGATCGCGGCCAGCAGCACGCCCGGCGACGGTCCGATGCGCCCGTCCAGCGCCAGTTCGCCCACCACGACATGATCGGCCAGCAGTTCGGCATCGACCACCCCCATGGCGGCCAGCAGCGCCAGTGCGATGGGCAGGTCGAAATGCGACCCTTCCTTGGGCAGGTCGGCGGGCGACAGGTTCACCGCGATTCGCTTGGGCGGGAGCGCCAGGCCCATGGCGGCGATGGCGGCGCGCACCCGCTCGCGGCTCTCCCCCACCGCCTTGTCGGCCAGACCGACCAGATTGAAGGCGGGCAGCCCCGCGATCACTTGCACCTGCACCTCGACGGCGCGCGCCTCCAGCCCCAGATAGGCCACCGTGGACACGATCGTCGCCATTACATTCCCCCCGTACGGGCTCTCCCTGCCCGCGCGCCTTTCCTGCAAAGGATGCCCCCGCCCCGCAAGAGGCAGATGGCCGAACGGCAAAAGCGTCCACCCGATTGACTTGAAAGTCCGCTTTGCGTAAGCGGCTTGCCACCAAGGCCGTCCTCGTGGCGGCCGTTTTTATTCAGACGTATCCAAGGAATGAACGATGAAGCGGACCTTTCAGCCGAGCAATCTGGTGCGCGCTCGCCGTCACGGCTATCGTGCGCGGATGGCGACGCCCGGCGGCCGTGCGGTGATCCGGGCGCGTCGCGCGCGCGGTCGCAAGAAGCTGTCGGCGTAATCACGACGCTGACCCGCCGCCGCGATTTCCTCGCGGCCAATGGCGGGCGACGCGTGGCGATGCCCGGCTTCGTGCTGCAGGTGCGCCCGCGGGATGACGGTGAAGCGACGATTCGAATCGGCTTCACCGTCACCAAGAAGATCGGAAACGCGGTCGTTCGCAACCGGATGAAACGCCGGTTGCGGGCGCTCGCGCGTGATTTGTTGCCGGTCAAGGGCATTGCGGGCGCGGACCATGTCCTGATCGGACGGCAAGGCGGGATCGAGCGCGACTATGCGGCGCTCACCGCCGAACTGTCCAAGGCGCTGACCCGCGCCGCCTCGCCCGATACCGGCGGCCATGATCGCCCGCGCGAACCGCGCGTGCACCATGGCCGTGGCAAGGGGCGTGGCCCCCGTGGCGGCGCCCAGCGCCAGCCCACCCCATCCTCCCAAGAGCCCGCGTGACCCTGTTCGCGCGGGCCTTGATTCTGATCGCGCGGGGCTGGCAACTGGGGCCTTCGCTGATCTTGCCGCCCACTTGTCGCTATCATCCATCGTGTTCGGCCTATGCAATACAGGCCATTGGCCGCTATGGCGCGGTCAAAGGGGGCTGGTTGGCGCTCAAGCGCATTGCGCGGTGCCATCCCTGGGGCGGGCACGGACCCGACCCGGTACCCTGACGTAACGCCTGACGTAACCAACGTCACAACTGGGGTTTCGACGTGAAGGAAGACCGCAAGAATTTTGTCGTGTTCGCGGTGATCGCGGCGCTGATCCTGTTCGGATGGCCGCTCATCCAGAACAGGTTCTTCCCCAGCAATCCGCCCGCGACCAAGATCGTCGACGGCAAGCAGGTGCCGGTTGTCAATTCCACCGCCAACCCGACCGTCACGACGCCCAGCGCGATTCGCGATCGCCGGGTCGTCCTGGCCGAAACCCCGCGCGTGGCGATCGAGACGCCGCGCCTGAAGGGATCGATCAACCTGAAGGGCGCACGGATCGATGACCTGGTCCTGCTGGATTACAAGCAGACGGTCGACAAGAACTCCGCCCCGATCCGCCTGCTGTCGCCAGCCGGTGCGGAAGGCGCGTATTTCGCCGGTTTCGGCTGGCGCACCGACGGGCTGAACCCGCCCGCCGCTGACGCCGTCTGGACCGCCAGCGCGCCGGTGCTGCGCCCCGGCCAGCCGGTCACGCTGAGCGCCGCCAATGCGACGGGCCAGCGCTTCCAGATCGCGCTGTCGGTCGACAAGGATTACATGTTCACCGTCCAGCAGACGGTCGCCAATGGCGGCGGCGCGGCGGTGCCGGTCGCTGCCTATGGCTATGTCAATCGCGGCATCTCGGCCGATCCCGACACATGGACGATCCATGTCGGGCCGATGTCGGTCAACAACGGCTCGGCGCAGTATGGCCCGAACTGGAAGGACCTGGACAAGGCCCCGACCCGCTTCACCACCACCGGTGGCTGGCTGGGCTTCACCGACAAATACTGGCTGGCCACGCTGATCCCCGATCAGGCCAAGGCGTTCGACGGCCAGTTCCGCGCAGGTGCGGGCGGGACCTATCAGGCCGACTATACGCTTCAGCCGCAGACGCTGGCGCCGGGCAAGCAGATCACCCAGACGACCCGCTTCTTCGCGGGCGCCAAGGAAGTCGCGCTGCTCGACCGCTACACCGACAAGGAAGGCGCGACGAAGCTCGATTACGCGCTCGACTGGGGGTATTTGCGCGTCCTTGAAAAGCCGATCTTCTATTATCTCGACTGGCTGTTCCGCCTGGTCGGCAATTTCGGCGTCGCGATCATCCTGCTGACCGTCACCATCCGTGCGCTGATGTTCCCGATCGCGCAGCGCCAGTTCGCCTCGATGGCGGCGATGCGCGCGGTACAGCCCAAGATGAAGGCGCTGCAGGAGCGGTTCAAGGACGACAAGGTCCGGATGCAGCAAGAGGTCATGGCCCTCTACAAGCAGGAAAAGGTCAATCCGCTGGCGGGCTGCCTGCCCACGCTGATCCAGATTCCGATCTTCTACTCGCTCTACAAGGTCCTGATGCTGACGATCGAAATGCGCCACCAGCATTTCGTGCTGTGGATCAAGGATCTGTCCGCGCCCGATCCGCTGACCCCGGTCAACCTGTTCGGCCTGCTGCCCTTCGTGCCGCCGCACTTCATCGCGATCGGCGTCGTGCCGATCCTGCTGGGCATCTCGATGTACTTCCAGTTCAAGATGAACCCGCAGCCGATGGACGATGCGCAAAAGCAGGTCTTCGCGATCCTGCCCTGGGTGCTGATGTTCGTGATGGCGCCGTTCGCGGTCGGCCTTCAGGTCTACTGGATCACGACCAACTGCATCTCTATCCTGCAGCAGCGCCTGCTCTACGCCCGTCATCCGGGCCTGAAGCAGCCGGTCGCCAAGTGAGCGAGCTTCCCCCCTCCCCCGCCCCCTCCGACGAGACCGCCGACAAGGTTGGTGGTTTTTCGGAGGAACTGGTCGAGTCCGCGCGCAAGCTGTTCGCCGGGCCGGTCACCTTCCTGAAGTCCGCGCCCGCGCTGCAGTATCTGCCCGATCCGATCGTGCCGGAAGTCGCGGTGGCGGGACGGTCGAACGTCGGCAAGTCGTCGCTGCTGAACGCCATGACCAACCGCAACGGCCTGGCACGCACGTCGAACACGCCGGGGCGTACGCAGGAGCTGAATTTCTTCGACGTCGGCACCCCCCCGACGCTGCGGCTGGTCGACATGCCGGGCTATGGCTTTGCCAAGGCGCCCAAGGACATGGTCAAGCAGTGGCGGTTCTTGGTGAACGACTTCCTGCGCGGGCGTCAGGCGCTGAAGCGCGCGCTGGTGCTGATCGACTCGCGGCACGGCATCAAGGATGTCGATCGCGAGATCCTGGAGATGCTCGACCGTGCGGCGGTCAGCTATCGCATCGTCCTGACCAAGGCGGACAAGGTGAAGGCAAGCGAACTCGCCGCCGTCGTCGCGCAGACCGAGGACGAGGCCCGCAAGCGCGCGGCCGCCCACCCGGAGATCCTGGCCACCTCCAGCGAAGGCGGCATGGGTATCCCCCAACTCCGTGCCGCGGTGCTCGAAGCGATCGGCTGAGCCGATCCGATGCGGTAAAGGCGACGCCCTGTTTCCGGTGCCGCCTTTACCGCGCGAGGAGCGAGTGATTCGCGCGGGGCGCTCTCATGTCCCAGCGACTGATCGGGATGGAACGGGCCATCCCGGTGCGGGTTCTGGTAGAGTCAAATCAGGCATCGGGCAGGCTGAAACGGCCTGGCCGCGACCTCTTTGCTTGCCTAGCGCCGAGGCACACAACTAACTGAAATTGTTGCAAAGACGTGACACTGGTTAAGAAACGCCAGCAATCGTGACGCATTTATTGACCGTCCGTCATCAGCGGACTTAGCCCCTTGTGCATAAACAGAAAAATTGGGGTATGCGTATCATATCACTCAATCTTCGGTCTCGCGCCCTGCGCGAGGTCAGCGTCGCTGCGTTGCTGACCGTCATCGCCAGCCCGGCCTTTGCCCAGACCGTTCCGCCCGCCGCGCCAGAAACCGCCACCGCGCCCGAAACCACCACCGCACAGGGCGCCCCGGCCGACCAGAATGCCACTAGTGGCCAGGATGTCGTCGTCACCGGTTCGCGCATCGCCCGGCCCGAGTTCGAGACGTTGCAGCCGACCCAGGTCGTCGGCGCGGCGCAGATCGCCAATGGCGGCTACACCAATGTCGGCCAGGTGCTGAGCGAGATTCCCGCTTTCGGTCCTCCGGGCAATAGCGGCGTCGGCGCGCAGTCGTCCTTCGGCCCGGCACAGACCTTTGTCGACTTCTTCGGCCTGGGCACGCAGCGTACGCTGGTGCTGGTCAATGGCCGCCGCTTCGTGTCGTCCAACAGTGCCAGCATCTTCGGCCCCGTCTCGGCCGGTACGCAGGTCGACCTGAACAACATCCCGACCAGCCTGGTCGAGCGGGTCGAGACGGTCGCGATCGGCGGCGCGCCGATCTATGGCTCGGACGCGATCGCGGGCACCGTCAACATCATCCTGAAGCGCAATTACGAGGGGCTTCAGCTCCAGGCGCAGGCAGGCGTCTCGCAAAAGGGCGATGCCCCCGACCAGCGGCTGAGCCTGTTGGCGGGCAAGAACTTCGCCGACGGGCGTGGCAACATCACCCTCTCGGGCGAGTATAACCGCGTCACCGGCCTGACCGCCGCCGACCGCGACATCACCGCCTCGGGCTATTTCTTCGGCACGCCCGCCACCGCCGGAGAGTTCCAGCGCGTCCTCTATCCGAACCAGCGCTACAGCGCGTTCACCATCGGCGGCGTGCCATTCAGCGCCGACGACTTCCTTGCCAGCCGTTCGGGCATCCGCAATGCGGCGGGCCAGTTGCAGCAGTTCGGCCCGAACGGCACGCTGATCCCGCTCGACCTCGGCACGCCGATGCGTCAGGGTTACATCAGCAGCGGCGGCAACGGCTATAACCTGCCGCTCCAGTCGAACCTGCTGACCACCTCGTAACGCTATATCGCCAGCGCCCAGGCCAGCTATCAGTTCAGCGACCGTATCCGCTTCTTCGGCGAGGCGTGGTATATCCGCAGCAAGGGCGTGAACCTGATCGATCAGCCCAACTACAACACGGCGCTGTTCGACGATGCGGGGACGGCCGATGGCAACATCCTGGTCAGCCTGAACAATCCCTATCTGTCGGCCACCGATCGCGCGACCATCGCCGCCAACCTGCCCGCGGGCCAGAACCAGTTCTATCTGGGCCGTGCCCTTGCCGACCTGACCACGGGCCGCGCCGAAGCCACGGTCGAGACCTATCGCTTCGTCGGCGGGTTCGACGGCACGGTGCCGCTGCTGGGCCGCGACTTCAAATGGGAAGCCTCGGCCGTCTATGGCAAGTCGGTCACCAACGGCCGCAATTTCGAGCTGATCCAGCAGAACTTCGCCAACGCGATCGACGCCGTGCGAGACGCCTCCGGCAACATCACCTGCCGTCCGGGCGTGGTGAACGCGACGATCCCGTCGATCGGCGGCGGGGCCTGCGCACCGCTCAACATCCTGGGCATCGGCCAGGCCAGCCAGGCCGCGCGCGATTATATCTTCGCCGTCGCCACGCCGCGTTCGGCCAATGAGCAGCTGGTGTTCAACGCCAACATCAACGGCCCCGTGTTCCAGCTGTTCGGCAACGACGTGTCGCTGTCGCTCGGCTACGAACATCGCGAGGAGCGGACCCAGTTCGATCCGGGCGCCTTCTATTATGGCGAGCCCCAGGCGGACGGCAGCCGCCAGCAATATGGCCGCACCATCCCGATCGACCCGATCCGGGGCAAGTTCCACACCAACGAGGTGTTCGGCGAGGTCGTCGTTCCGTTCGTGTCGAGCAGGAACGAGCTGAGCTGGCTCAAGACGCTCGAGTTCGACGGCGCGGCGCGGTACGTCGACAACTCGCTGTCGGGCGGCGACGTCACCTGGACGGCGGGCGGCCGGGTCGGCTTCTTCCAGGGGCTGACCTTCCGCGGCAACTTCACCCGCTCGATCCGCTCGCCTGCGATCACCGAGGTGTTCAATCCGACCTCGCGTGCGTTCAACTCGGGCAACGATCCCTGCGATTCCCGCTATGTCGACAGCGGCCCCAACCCGACCGTGCGTCGCGCCAACTGCGTCGCAGCCGGGATCAACCCCGCGACGTTCGATTCGAACTTCAGCAACTTCACCATTCCGGTGACGATCGCGGGCAACCCCGATCTGCGCAACGAAAAGGCGAACAGCTGGACCGTGGGTGCGATCGCCCAGCCGCGCTTCATCCCCGGCCTGTCGGTCGCGGTCGACTGGGTGAACATCAAGCTGAAGGATGCGATCACCTCGCTGAACGGCACGGACATCCTGAACGCCTGCTACGACTCGGCCAACTATCCGAACCAGTTCTGCGGCCTGTTCAACCGGGGCGCGGACGGCCAGCTGACCACCATTCGCCAGGGTTACTACAACGCCGCCGCCTATGAGATGGCCGGGCTTCAGTCGACCATCTCCTATCGCCTGCCGCTCAGCCGCGTCGGGCTGGAGAATGCGGGGACGGTCGGCCTGTCGGTCAACTATTTCTACCGCGACAAGCTGGAGACCCAAGTCGGCACCGGCGACATCAACCATGCCGCGGGCGAGATCGGCTATCCACGCCACTCGGGCACCGCGAACCTGACCTATGAGGGCCCGGTCTTCAACGTCCTGTTCCAGGGGCAATATACCGGCAAGGTGAAGTTCAACCTGGACGAGGCGCCCAACGCCCGCAACATCTCGGGCGTCGGCGACTGGATGGTGTTCAACACCACGGTGGGCGTGAAGGTGAACGAGCAGTTCAATCTGCGCTTCATCGTCGACAACGTGTTCAACGCCACCGCGCCCTTCCCCGCGCTGTCGGCGGGCGGCACCCAGCCCTATTTCTCGGGGCTGATCGGCCGCTTCTTCCGGGTGGCAGCGACCGCGCGCTTCTGATCGCATTCGCGGATGCGATCGAAAGGGCCCGTCCGGTTCCCCGGGCGGGCCCTTTTTTGTTCGGTTGCGAGGATCCGGTGGGGCGGTTACGCCTGTCACCATGAAGCTCATCATCGGCAACAAGGCCTATTCCTCCTGGTCCCTGCGCGGCTGGCTCGCCTGTCGCCAGTCGGGCCTTTCCTTCGAGGAGGTGGTCGTGCCGCTGTACGACGCCGACTGGGACAAGCGGCGCGAGGGGGCGGAGTTCGCGCCGTCCTCGGGCAAGGTGCCGATCCTGTGGGATGGCGACGCGGTGGTCTGGGACAGCCTGGCCATCATCGACTTCCTGGCCGACAAGGTCGGGCGTGACCGTTTCTGGCCCGCCGACGACGCCGCGCGCGCCATGGCCCGCTCGATGGCGGCGGAGATGCATTCCAGCTTCGTGGCGCTGCGCCGCAAGCACAGCATGAACATCCGCCAGGTCTATCCTTCGCAGATGCCCGACGAGGACGTGATCGTCGACCTCAAGCGGATCATGAAACTCTGGGCCCAGGCGCGCGCCCGCTTTGGCGGCGGTGGCGATTTCCTGTTCGGCGAATTCGGTGCGGTCGACATCATGTTCGCGCCGGTGGTGACGCGGATCGTCACCTATCAGTTGCCCGTCGCGCGCTTTGCCGTGCCCTATATGGACGCGGTGCTGCGCCATCCCTTCATGCAGGACTGGATCGCCGCTGCGCAGGAAGAGGAATGGGTGATCGAGCGGTTCGAGCAGCCGGTGGGGTGAGGGCCGGACGCTCCCCCTACCGCGCCGCTGGCGGCACCTCGTTCAATGGCGCGCGCTGCTCACCCGCCGGTTCGGCGACCCGCGAGGTAAAGGCGTAGAGCAATACCCCGGCGATCCCCAGCGCGATCACCAGCCAGAGCAACAGCCGCTTGCCGGCCTTGTGGCCATTGGGATCGGGATCGTTCATTGCATCACTCCTGTCAGTCGGGTGCACGAACGATGCCGGGCCGTATCGGGTCCGTCGCCGTCATCAATCCGAACATTGCCGTCCGCGTGCGCGCTGCCTATGCCGCGCGGCATGACCGACGCCCTTACCCTTGCCCAGGCCCTGATCCGGGCCGACAGCGTCACGCCCGCGCGTGGCTCCGTGTTCGACGTGCTGGAGGCCGCGCTGACCCCGCTCGGCTTCACCGTGGACCGGTTCACGGTGGGTGAGGAGCCCGACGGCCCGGTCGAAAACCTGCTCGCGACGCGCGGCGGCAGCGGCACGCACCTGGCCTTTGCTGGCCATGTCGACGTGGTGCCCGCCGGCGATGGATGGCAGGGCTCGCCCTTCTCCGGCGAGGTGCGTGACGGCCTGCTCTACGGGCGTGGTGCGGTCGACATGAAGGGCGCGGTCGCCGCCTTCGTCGCGGCGATCCCGACCGAGCCGACCATCCCGCTGTCGCTGATCGTCACCGGCGACGAGGAAGGCCCGGCCGTCTATGGCACCCGCGCGCTGATCGACCATATGGCCGAGCTTGGCGTCGCCCCCGACCTCTGCCTGGTCGGCGAGCCGACCTCGGCGCATCGATTGGGCGACATGATGAAGATCGGGCGGCGCGGCTCGGTCAATATCTGGATCACCGTGCCGGGGCGGCAGGGACATGTCGCCTATCCCCACCTCGCCGACAATCCGATCACCCCACTGGTAGCGATGCTGGCCGAGATCGAGGCGGTGACGCTCGACACCGGCAATGCCTGGTTCCAGCCGTCCAATATCGAGATCACCGACCTGCACGTCGGCAACCCGGCTACCAACGTCATTCCCGGATCGGCGCAGGCGCGGCTGTCGATCCGCTTCAACGACGAACATAGCGGCGAGGCGCTGGTCGCGCGGCTCACCGAGATCGCTCGCCGCCATGCTCCGTCCGCTCAGGTCACGGGCCGTATTTCGGGCGAGGCGTTCCTGACCCAGCCCGGCACCTTCTCCGCGATGATCGCCGAGGCCATTCGTGCCGAAACGGGGATCGACGCCGAACTGTCGACCACCGGCGGCACGTCCGATGCCCGCTTCCTGTCGAAGCTGTGCCCGACGGTCGAGTTCGGGCTGCTCAATGCGACCATGCACAAGGTCGACGAGGCGGTAGCGGTCGACGATCTCTATGCGCTGACCCGCATCTATGCGGGCATCATCGCTCGCGCGGGCGCCTGAACACGATGTAGAGCGCGCCCTGCCCGCCATGGCGCGGATGGGCATTGCGGATCGCCGCGATCGAATCGGCATGGCGCGACGCGCCCAGCCAGTCGCTGATCGCCGCGCGGATCGCGCCGCGCGCATGGGGCCGCTCGCTTTCGGGGCGTGGCGGCTTGCCCGTCACCAGCAGCAGCACCCGGTCGCCCCGCCCGATTGCCCGGCCCAGCCCCTGGTCGAGCATGGCATGGGCCGACGCCAGCGTATGGCCATGCAGGTCGAGCGAGCTGTCGGGCATCACGCTGCCCCGCAACAGCCTTTTGTCCCAACCGCCGTCGAGCGTCTCGCCCGGCCCCTTCTTGGGCGCGGGCGGTGGTGGTGCGGGCTGGCGCAGCGGCGGCACGCGCCCCTTCACCCGCACCTTCGGCGCGCCCGGTGTTTCCTGGAACACCGCCTCCATGGTGGGCGGCGGTGGCGCGGGTCGGGCGGGGACGACGGCGGCGCGCAAGGGCCGCACCGTCTCCATCACCCGCGCCCAGAGCTGCGCCTCGTCAGAATTGAGGGGGCGCACCGGCCGTCCCGCCAGGAGCCGTGATACCCGCCCGCGCCAGCGTACCGACCGGCAGCAGCAGGAAGGCGGTGCCGCGCGCCGACATGCCGCCCGCGACGCTCCGCGCCGTCTCGCCCGCGCCCCAGAAAGTGTCAAAGCGGTTGGAGCCCTTGATCGCGCCGCCGGTGTCTTGCGCCACCCACAGCCCGGTCACGTCCTGGCGGTCCATCGACAGGAAGACGGGCGCGCCCAGCGGCACGAATTTCGGGTCCGCCGCCGCGCTCACCTGCCCGGTCACGGCATAGCCCATCGCACCCTGCGGCGCGCCGTTCAGTTCGCGGAAGAACACGAAGCTCTTATTCTCGCGCATGATCGCGCGGCCTTCCTCGGGATGGTCATGCAACCAGGCGACGATCCCCTGCATCGACGTCTGCCCCGGCCCCAGCAGCCCGCGCGACTTCATCAGCGCCCCGATACCGGTATAGTCTCGGCCGTTCTGGCTGTCATAGCCGACCCGCATGATCCCGCCATCGGGCAGTCGAAGCCGCCCCGAGCCCTGGATTTGAAGGAAGAACACCTCGATCGGGTCCGCGCCCCACGCCAATATGGGTGCACGGCCCTCCAGCGATCCCTGTTCGATCGCGGTACGATCGTCATAGGGGACGAGATTGGTGCCCTGCACCTTGCCGCGCACCTTCTTGCCCTTCAGGTCGGCGGTGAAGGCACCCAGGTCGACATCGACCAGATCGCGCGGGCGGGCATAGATCGGCACCTCATAACCGACACGCCGATCGCGCGAGCCCGCAATCTCGGGCTCGTAATAGCCGGTGGCCAGCGAGCGGCCGTCACCGACCTGAACCGCTTCGAAATAACGGATGAAGAAGTTACGGGCACCGCCGCGCGGCACGCTGCCCGCCGCCTGACAGGCGGCTTGCCAGTCGGAGCCCTGCGTCAACCCGCTGGTGTCGGTGCGGCGCATCAATCCGGGGCAGGACAGAGCGAAGGCGGCGCGGGCAGCCTCGGCCTGCTCCTCGGTGATCGGCAGGGTCGCGACCGGCGGTCCGGCCAGGATGCCCGCCTGCGCCGCCGTCGCCGATCCGGGGACCCCGACGACCGGGGTAGCGGGCAAGGGGGTCGCGCCCACGATGCGCGCCGGTCCAGCGGGCACGCGAGAGACACTGGGCCCGCCCGGCTGCACACCGCCGGGCAACATTGCGATCGTGCCGGGTCGCGGGCGATGATCGGTGCGTGGCGGCGTCTGGCCGCGCGGCGGCGTCGGATACTCCGATGCGCCGGGCGGCACGATCCGTCCGGCGCAGGCCGACAGGCCGATCGAAAGCGCGACCATGGCCGCGACGCGATACCCCCTCATCGCGGACATTCCCCCGTCAGACCGGTTCAGGCTTCGTCGGTGTCGACGAGCTTCCAGTTCGGATCGCCGCTCTTCAGCGTCCGGGCGAAGGTCCACACGTCGTGCGTCTCGACCGCATCGCTCAGCGAACCGGCGATGACATTGCCCTCTGCGTCGCGCGTGACGGCGGCGATATCGGCGTCGAAGCGGACGGTGACCCGCGCCTCGCGCCCCTCGACCGCGGCGTCGACGATCTTGGCGCTTTCCACGCGGATTAGGCGATTATCGAGCGTCTGGCCGGTTTCGCGCCGATGCTCGATCGCCTCGGCAAAGGCGGCCAGCACGTCGCGTTCGACCAATTCGGAAAGCGCGTCCTCGTCACCCTTCCAGAAGGCTTCCAGCGTCATGCGATAGGCGCTCTGTGCGCCGTTCAGGAACTGCGCCACGTCGAAACCCGGCTCGCCCGCGATCACGGCGCGCAGGCCCGGTTCGGCGCGCGGCTCGATGTTGCGGTTCACCACTGGAGCGGCACCCTGTGCGGGTTCGGCCGTGCGGGGCAGCGTCACCGCCACCGGCCGATCATCGGCACTGCGCGCCAAAGGCTGCTGTTCATGGCCGGTACGCTTGCCGAGCACGCTGTAGAGCCTCAGCGCGAGGAAGAGCGCGACCATCGCGAGAAGAACGACGTAGAATAACAACACAGGCGCCTTTCACTATCAAGGCCGATATAGGCGCAAGGCCGGCAGATGAAAACCCGGCCACCCCGAACGGGGGCTGGCAAGGTTGAAACCATGTCGACCCGCTGCTACGCGAAGCGGCCATAAGGCCGAACGCGCGAACCCGCCCTTTCGGTTCCCTTAGGGTCTATACTCAATCAGGACGGGGTCGTGACGGAGCCGATTTGGGTTCAGGGCAAGGAGCGAGGAGCGGAGCGATGCGATCGCATCGTGACCGACGAGCGACGCTGCCCTGGATCCAAATCGGCCCGCCGCTTTGGCGGTCGCCCGCCGAAAGGCGCTGGACGGCGTCGCTTGCTTGCAGGTAGCGCCGCTACCTGCTGCGCCACACTCCTTGCCAGCGCCTTTCGGCGGGCGATCACGATCCCCGTCCTGATTGGGTATAGACCCTAACCCCCTTGATCTTACGCAAGAAGGTATTGACGATGGACGAACAGGGTTTGCCGCAGGGCTTCGAGGCGCCGATCGCCGATGGTGAGGATGCCGGTCCTGCCGCGGGCATGATCTCGCAATATGTGAAGGACCTGTCGTTCGAGAATCCGAACGCGCCCGCCATCTATCAGGCGCAGGCCGCACCGGGCATCGACGTGCAGTTCAACATCTCGGCCGTCCAGGTCGGCGAGGACGTCCATGAGCTGACCCTGAAGATCGAGGTCCGCGCCGAGTCCGAGGGCAAGACCGCCTTCATCGTCGACCTCAGCTATGCCGGTCTCTTCGGCTTCCGCAACGTGCCGGTCGATCAGATCCAGCCGTTCATGCTGGGCGAAGCGCCGCGCCTGCTGTTCCCCTTCGCCCGCCGCGTGCTGGCCGATGCGGTGCGTGACGGCGGCTTCCCGCCCCTGATGCTCGAGCCGATCGACTTCGCGCAGCTGTATCTGCAGCAGGCCGAGGCCCAGGCGGGCACCGCGCAGCCGAACACGCCGGAAACCGGCCACGCCTGATCGGGACTGACATATGAACCTGACCAAGGCGCTGGGCTCGGTCGGCGGGCTGACTCTGGCGAGCCGCGTGCTTGGTCTGGTTCGCGATTCGCTGTTCTTCCGCTTCGTGGGCGCCAACTTCGCCTCCGATGCCTTCCAGATCGCGTTTCGCCTGCCCAACCTGTTCCGCGCCCTCTTTGCCGAGGGGGCCTTTTCCGCCGCCTTCATCCCGATGTTCAACCGCAAGGTGGCAGAGGGGGACAAGGCGGCGTCGGGGTCGGGACTGGCCCAGGGCCTGGCCTTCGCCGAAAACGCGATGTCGGTCCTGCTGCCCGTCCTGATCGTGCTGACCGTGCTGGTCGAGCTGGCGGCCTGGCCCGTCACCTGGATCCAGACCTTCGGCTACGGCAAGGGGACGGCCGCGCAGTTCGACTATATCGTGCTGCTCAACCGCCTGACCTTCCCCTATCTGCTGTTCATCAGCCTGGTGTCGCTGCTGGGCGGTATCCTGAATTCGCTCAATCGCTTCTGGGTGAATGCGGCCGCGCCGATCCTGCTCAACCTGACGCTGATCGCCGCGCTTCTGCTGTTCCATGACCACAACCCGCTGCCGACCGCGCGCAACCAGGCGATCGCGGTGTCGGTGGCCGGGATACTGCAGTTCCTGTGGCTCTGGTGGTCGTGCCGTCGCGCCGGTGTCCGCCTGCGGTTGAAGCGCCCGGTCATCAACGACGACGTGAAGCGGCTAATGAAGCTGATCCTGCCCGCCGCCGCAGGTGCAGGCGCGGTGCAGATCAACCTCCTGATCTCCACCGGCCTCGCCGCGCGCTTCCTGCCTGCGGGGTCGGTGTCGTACATCTATGCCGCCGACCGGCTGAACCAGTTGCCGCTGGGGCTGATCGGCATCGGCCTGGGCACCGTGCTGCTCCCCACCATCTCGCGGATGCTGGGCGCGGGCCGCGAGGCCGAGGCGATGGAGACGCAGAATCGCGGCATGGAGCTGGCCCTGCTGCTCACCCTGCCCGCCACCGTCGCGCTGATCGTATGTGGCCAGCCGATCGCCGCTGCGCTGTTCCAGCATGGCAAGTTCACCGCCACCAACAGCTTCTATACCGCGCAGGCCCTCGCCGCCTTTTCGATCGGACTGCCCAGCTATATCCTGGTCAAGGTGCTGACGCCGGGCTTCTACGCGCGCGCCGACACCCGGACGCCCGTCCGGTTCGCCACCTGGTCGATGCTGGTCAATCTGGTGCTGAACCTGATCCTGATCTGGCCGCTCCAGCATATGGGTCCGCCGCTGGCCACCGCGATCGCCTCGACCGTCAACGTCGCGCTTCTGTATCGCACCCTGGCGAAGCGCGGGCATTTCGTCGCCGACACACAGCTTCGCCGGCGGGCGTGGCGGATGGGGGTCGCCGCCCTGCTGATGGGCGTGGCGATGGCGCTGCTGAACGAACGATTCCAGCCCTATGTCACCGGCTCCAACATCGAACGCTGGGGTGCGCTCATCATACTGGTCGCCACGGGTATGCTCGTCTATGCGGTGGCCACCTTCGCGACCGGGGCATTCCGGCTTGCGGACATCAAGCGGCTCGTTCGCCGCAAGAACTGAGGACCATCATGCGCGTCGTTTCCGGCATCAAGCCCACGGGCAATCTCCACCTCGGCAATTATCTGGGCGCCGTGAAGCAGTGGGTCGCGATGCAGGACGACATCCAGGCCCAGGGTGGCGAGACGATGTACTTCATCGCCGACCTGCACGGCCTGACCGAATGGATCGCGCCCGATGCGATGGCGGCCAACACCATCGAGATGACCGCGACGCTGATCGCGGCCGGGATCGACCCCGAACGCTCGATCCTGTTCAACCAGACCCGCGTGCCCCAGCATAGCGAGCTGAGCTGGCTGCTGAACAATGTCGCGCGCGTCGGCTGGCTGAATCGCATGACCCAGTTCAAGGACAAGGCGGGCAAGAACCGCGAGGGCGCCAGCGTCGGCCTGTACGACTATCCCGTTCTGATGGCCGCCGACGTGCTGCTCTACAACGCCACGCACGTGCCGGTGGGCGAGGACCAGAAACAGCATCTGGAGCTGGCCCGCGACATCGCGACCAAGTTCAACAACGATTATGGCCGCGAGGTCTTCACCCTCCCCGAACCGCTGATCAGCGCCGCCGCGCCGCGCATCATGTCGTTGCGCGACGGGGCGTCGAAGATGTCCAAGTCGAACCCGTCGGAAATGTCGCTGGTCAAGCTGATCGACACCGACGACCAGATCGCCGAGAAATTCCGCAAGGCCAAGACCGACCCGGACGTGCTGCCCGAGACGATGGACGGCCTGGAGGGGCGGCCCGAGGCGCGCAACCTGATCACCATCTATGCCGCGCTGTCCGACCGCACACCCGCCGATGTGCTGGCGCAGTTTGCGGGCCAGGGCTTCGGTGCGTTCAAGCCCGAGCTGGCCGACCTCGCGGTCGCCACGCTGGGCCCGATCCGCGAGCGGCTGACCCGCCTGCTCGACGATCGCGGCGAGGTGGGCCGCATCCTGGAGCGTGGCGCCGAGAAGGCCCGCCATCTGGCCGCGCCGCTGCTGCTCGAGGTGCAGCGGACCATGGGCCTTCAAGTCTGATGCCCCCCGGCCCCATCACCCGTATCATGGTGATGGGGCCGCCGGGCAGCGGCAAGTCGACGCTGGCCCGGATGCTCGGCGAACGGCTGGGCCTGCCCGTCCATCACGCCGATGCGCTGTTCCACGATCCCGGCTGGGTCGCGCGACCGCGAGAGGACTTCATCGCCGACATGGTCGCCATCGCCGCGCAGCCCGCGTGGGTGATCGACGGCAATTATTCCGGTGCGCATTATGGCCCCGCGATCGCCGACAGGCTCGCGCGCGCCGAGCGGATTATCCTGCTCGACCTGCCGCGCCGCGTGACGATCCCCCGCATCCTCCGGCGTGTGGCACGCCATCATGGGAAGCAGCGCCCCGACAGCGCGGCGGGATGTCCGGAGCGGCTGGACTGGGCGTTCCTGGCCTATTGCTGGCAATGGCGACGCGCGGTGCGGCCGGGGATCTTGCGAGTGCTGGCGGGGATGGAGGATCGGGTGATCCGGTTTCGCCGGTCGCCGGGGCTGGACCGGGTGTTGGCGGATATGGATCCCCCTGGCCTTCGACTTCGCTCAGGCTGAACCGCGGGAGGGAACGGGCTTCTATCCAAAACCCCGTTCAGGCTGAGCGAAGTCGAAGCCCACGCCCCGACCCCGCCCGGAAGGACATCAGCCCTCCAGTTCCTTCATCAGCACGCGCACCGCATTGTCGATATCGCGGTCGGTGTCGCGCAGTTCCTCGATCTTGCGCACCGCATAGATCACCGTCGAGTGATCCCGCCCACCGAACTTGCGGCCGATCTCGGGCAGCGAGCGGGTGGTCAGGCGCTTGGCGAGGTACATGGCGATCTGGCGCGGGCGGGCGATGGCGCGCGCACGGCGGGCCGACACCAGGTCGAGCGGCTTCAGCTCGAAATGGCGGCTGACCAGCTTCTGGATCTCGTCGATGGTGATCCGCCGCTGCGCCCCGCGCAGCACCTCGCCCAGCGTGGCGACGGCGAATTCCATGTCGATCTTGTCGCCGGTCAGCTGCGCATAGGCGACGACGCGGTTCAACGCGCCTTCCAGCTCGCGGATATTGCCGCGAATCCGCGAGGCCAGCATGTCGAGCACATCGGTCGGCACCACGATCTCGGGAAGGTCGGCGACCTTGCGGTTCAGGATCGTGCGACGCAGCGTCAGGTCGGGCGCCTTGATGTCGGCGACGAGCCCGGCACCCAGACGGCCGATGATTCGCGGCTCGACCCCGTCCAGCGACTGGGGCGAGCGGTCGGCCGAGATGACCAGCCGCTTGCCCGCGCCGACCAGTTCGTTGACCGTGTGGAAGAACTCCTCCTGGGTGGAATCCTTGCCCGCGATGAACTGAAGATCGTCGATCAGCAGCAGATCGGCCGAACGCAGCCGCGACTTGAAGCTGTGCGTGTCACGGGCGCGCATCGCCGCGACGAAGTCGAACATGAAACGCTCGGCCGACATGCACAGCACGACCGCATCGGGATGCGACTCGAGAAAGGCATGGGCGATGGCGTGCATCAGGTGGGTCTTGCCCTGCCCGGTGCCGCCATGAAGGAACAGCGGGCTGAAACGCGGCGGACCCGGCTCGGCGAGCGAGAGCGCGGCGTTGAACGCGACCCGATTCGACGAATCGACCACGAACCGGTCGAAGGTCAGGCGCGGATCGAGCGGCGGCCGGTCGCTGGGCACGCGCACCACCGGGGCAGGCGCGACCACCACCGGCGCGGCGGCCTTGGCGCGGGGAGCCGGACGCGGCGCCGCTGCGGGTGTCGGTGCCGGGGCGGGCATGCCGAACAGCGAGGGCTGCTCGTCCACCTCGACGGGTGCGGTCGGGGCGGCGGTCGCCGCGCGCGGCGCGGCGTCGAACGTCTCGACGCTGGTCAGCCGCGCGACCTTGGACGGCGCACGGGTCTCGATCGTGACCGACCGGACCTCGGGCAGCACCGCCTTGAATTCCAGGTGCAGGCGGTCGGCATAGTGGCTGCGCACCCAGTTGGTCGCGAAGGCCGAGGGGAGCGCGAGGCGAACCGTATCGAGCTCGTCCCCCTCGATCAGCTCCATGGGCTTGAGCCACTGGTCGAACAGGCGGGCGCCTGCCGATTCGCGCAGGTTCGCGCGGACGCGCGCCCAGGCACGAGCCTGGTCCGTCGTCGGTCGCGTCGCCTGCCAATTCGTCACCCGCGCACTCCACTTCTGCCGACGCCCATGATGGGCGATCGGGCCTCTAAACCACTTGGCGACACGATACCCATCGGCGAATCAAACGGATTCGACCCGGTCTGTCACTTCGCTATGTCCATGACGCGGGGCACGATGCACCGCCGCTGGGAAACCGATTATGAGCGATGAGGGGGTCGGATCAAGACCATCTCCGGCCATAAATCTGAAATAAACCGGATTGACAGCCAAAAGCCCGCAGAAACCCGTCCAACTATCTCACAAACACTTGAAATCGCTGCATTTTAACCAGGACGCGCGTCATCGACCCGAAACCCGAATTACTCGAATCGCGGTGAAAGCTGGCGTTGCGCGAAACGCGGAATGGTTCCCGCGGATCACGTTGCCCGACACGTTAAGGATTGGATGACGGACGCACGAAAAAACCCGCCGGGGACCGCCCCCGGCGGGTTTCGTTCGTCGCGAAAACCGAGAGGCTGTTAGGCCAGTGCGGCGATACGCTTGGTCAGGCGCGAGAACTTGCGCGAGACGGTGTTCTTGTGCAGCACACCCTTGGCAACGCCACGGGCCATTTCCGGCTGCGCCGCGGCCAGAGCGACCGTCGCGGTTTCCTTGTCACCGGCGGCCAGGGCGGCCTCGACCTTCTTCACGAAGGTACGGATGCGGCTGACGCGGTTGCCGTTGATGACGGCGCGACGCTCGTTGCGACGGATACGCTTTTTGGCCTGCGGCGTGTTCGCCATGAAAACCTCTAAATCTCGATCAAAAGGGATAGCGGCGCGACGCACCAGCTTTGAAGCCGGGGCCCTTACCGGTTAGCGGCGATGCCGTCAACTGCGCTGGCAGTTGGAGCACCAGAAAGTCGAGCGCCCCGAATCGGTTCGCCGCCGCACGATCGCACCGCATTCGCAAGGATCGCCCTCGCGGCCATAGACCCGCCACTCCTTCGAGAAATAGCCCAGTTCGCCGTCCGGCCGCACATAATCGCGCAGCGACGAACCGCCCGCCAGGATCGCGGCCTCCAGCACCGTGCGGATCGAATCGACCAGCCGGGCGAGTCGCACCTTCGAAATCTGGCCCCCGGCCCGCCCCGGCGTGATCCGGGCCATGTGCAGCGCCTCGCACACATAGATGTTGCCCAGACCCGCCACGATCCGCTGGTCGAGCAGCATCGCCTTGATCGGCGCGGCCCGCCCCTCCAGCGCCGCCGCCAGATAGGTAGCGGTGAAGTCCGGCCCCAGCGGCTCGGGCCCCATCGCCAGGAACGGTGGATAGCTGACCAGCTCCGTCGTCGGCCACAGATCGACAAAACCGAATCGGCGTGGATCGTTCAGCGCCAGCCGCCGCCCCGCCCCCGTCTCCAGCAGCAGGTGATCATGCGCCAGCGGCTCGCCCGGATCGATCCGCCAGCGCCCCGACATGCCGAGATGGAAGATCATGGTGTCGCCGCGGTCGGTGTCGATCAGGCCATATTTGGCGCGACGCCCCAGCGACGTGACGACCGCCCCCGTCATCCGCTGGCGCAGGTCGGCGGGAAAGGGATGGCGCAGGTCGGGTCGGCGCGGCTCGACCAGGGTCAGCCGCGCGTCCGCCAGCACCGGGGTCAGGCCGCGGACCGTGGTTTCGACCTCGGGAAGTTCGGGCATTTTCTCTCTGAATGGCTTTCGTGCGCCTGACAGCTAGGTAGCGTTTGCCCCGCCAGCAAGGCCGGGCTAGGGCAAAGCCATGAGCGATACCGTGTCCTTCGGCTATGAAGATGTACCCCGCGACGAAAAGGTCGCCCGTGTCGGCAGCGTGTTTACCAACGTCGCCGCCAAATACGACCTGATGAACGATGCCATGTCGGGCGGTATGCACCGCCTGTGGAAGGACCGTTTCGTGCGCCGGGTGAAACCGCGCGCCAGCGACCAGATCCTCGACATGGCGGGCGGCACCGGCGACATCGCCTTCCGCCTGGCCGAGTCGGGGGCCAGCATCACGGTGGCCGACATCAATCCGGCGATGCTGGAAGTCGGCATGAAGCGCGCGGCGGATCGCGGGTTCGACGGGCTGGTCTGGACCGAGGCCAATGCCGAGGTGCTGACCTTCCCAGACAGGTTCTTCGACGCCTATACGATCGCGTTCGGCATCCGCAACGTCACCGACATCCCGGCGGCGCTGAAGGAGGCGCACCGGGTACTGCGGCGGGGCGGGCGGTTCTTCTGCCTGGAATTCTCGACCACCGTCTGGCCGGGCTTTTCGGAAGTCTATGACGCCTATTCGCACAAGCTGGTGCCCAAGCTGGGCCAGATGCTGGCGGGCGACGCGGACAGCTATCGCTATCTGATCGAATCGATCCGCCGCTTCCCCGACATGCCGACCTTCGAGCGGATGATCCGCGAGGCGGGCTTCGTCGAGACCAAGGTCGAGCCGATCATGGGCGGCCTGGTCGCGATCCATTCGGGGTGGAAGATTTGATGCAGGGACGCGCGGGCGGATTCGCCCTGTGACCCAGCCGGTGGTGCATCTGTGGCGTCTGCTCAAATGGGGGCGGACGCTGGCGCGGCATGGCGCGCTGCGCGGGATCGAGCGCGATCCCCATACGCCTGCGCCCGTGCGGCGGCTGGCCCGCGTCGCCCGCTTCGGCACGCGCCAGCCCGCCAAGCCCGCCTATGCCGATGCGTTCCAGGCGATCGGCCCGGCGGCGATCAAGCTGGGCCAGACGTTGGCGACCCGCCCCGACCTGGTCGGCGACGACGCCGCGCACGACCTGCTGCGGCTTCAGGACCAGCTGCCCCCGGTGCCCTTCGCGACGATCTGCGCCGCGATGGAAGCCAGCATGGGCCGCCCGCCCTCGCACTTCTTCGCCTCGATCGAGGAAACCCCGGTCGGCGCCGCCTCGATCGCGCAGGTGCATCGTGCCGTCACCACCGATGGCCGCACCGTCGCGGTCAAGGTGCTGCGCCCCGGCGTCGAGGAAGACTTCGCCCGCGCCATCGACACCTATCAATGGGCCGCCGCCCAGGTGGAAGGGATGAGCGGCGAGGCGGCGCGCCTGCGCCCGCGCCTGACGGTCGAGAATTTCCGGCGCTGGACGCTGCGCGAGCTGAACTTCCGGCGCGAGGCGGCCTCGGCCTCCGAACTGGCCGAAGCGATGACCGCCGAGCCCGATTTCATGGTTCCGAAGATCGACTGGCAGCGCTCGACAGCGAAGGTGCTGACGGTCGAGTGGGTCGACGGTATCAAGCTGTCCAACCGCCCGGCGCTGGTCGAGGCGGGATACGACCTGCCGCACCTGGCCCAGACGCTGGTCCGCGCCTTTCTGCGCCAGGCGATCGCGGAAGGATTCTTCCACGCCGACATGCACCAGGGCAATCTGTTCGCCCTGCCCGGCAACAAGATCGCCGCGATCGACTTCGGCATCATGGGCCGGATCGACCGGCGTGCACGGGTCTGGCTGGCCGAGATCCTCTATGGCCTGATCACCGGCAACTACAAGCGCGTCGCCGAGATTCATTTCGAGGCGGGGTACGTCCCCGCCCATCACAATGTCGCCGAGTTCGCCACCGCGCTGCGTGCGGTGGGCGAGCCGATGCGCGGGTTGCCGGTCAAGGACATGTCGATCGGCATGATGCTCGACGGCCTGTTCTCGATCACGCGCGACTTCGACATGGTGACGCAGCCGCACCTGCTGCTGCTGCAAAAGACGATGGTGATGGTCGAGGGCGTGGCGACCAGCCTCGACCCGAACATCAACCTGTGGGACTCGGCGGCTCCCTTCGTCCGCGAATGGATCCGCACCGAGCTGGGCCCCGAGGCCAAGATCGCCGACCGGCTGATCGAGGATGTGCAGACGCTGGCCCGCCTGCCCGAACTGGTCCGCCGGATCGAGGCGCGCTACCCCGCGCCCGGTGGCGAGCCTCCCGCCCCGCCGCTCAAGCAGATCGAGGTCGTGCGGATCGGCGGCGGCTGGCGCTACGCGCTGTTGTCGATGCTGTCGGCGGCGGCGGGCGTGGCGGCGACGCTGGCCGTGCTCCGGTAAGGCCACAGGGGTCAGGATGCAGGGCACAGCGCCCCCCGCCCCGCTCCGCCGCACGATCCGGCCGCTCTGGTTGAGCCAGCCGGGACGTTTGACGGGCCTGTCGCCGATGCTGGCGCGGGGCGTCCTGGCGCTGCTGATCCTGCTGGTCGCGATCGGCTATGCCACGCAAGGGGCGTTCGAGCCGGTGGCCGAGCGCCTGGCCCCGGTGACGACCACGATCCTGGACCATGTCCGGCATGGCCAGTCCTATTATCCCGCCGCCCTGGATGCGTTGCGCGACAATGAGCGGGCGCTGCGGCCCGATCTGTTCGCGGTGCCGCTGCCCGCCCTGTTCGTCACGCTCGCCGCACTGCCGCCTTTGGTGTGGCGCGGTGCGATGCTACTGTTGGGCCTGATGGTGATTGCGGGCTGGCTGCGGCGGGTGGTGCCCGTTCTGGAAGGGCAGATGGCCACCGCGCTGCTGGCCGTCCTGCTGATCGCGGGGCTGGTTCCGCTCGCGGACCTGCCGATGGTGACCGTACCCGAAAGCTGGGCCGGGATTCTGATCGCCCTCTCACTCGTCCAGCGACGGCCGGAGGGCGGCACCAGCGCGGCGGCGTTGGGTCTGGCCGCGATGATCCTGACCCCGATGGCGCTGCCCCATGCGATCGTCATGCTGGTGCTCGCGGCGCGGGCGGGTGCACGGCGTGAGGCGATCGGCTGGGTCGTCGCGCTGGCCATCGCGCTGCTGGTGCTGGCGGCGCATGGCCAGGCCCTGTCCGGGCTGGTGTCGGCGATCGATCCGGCGATGGACGGCCCCTTCCATCCCATCGCACCCGGCACGCTGATCGCGTCGATTGCCGCGACCCATGCGGTCGATTTCCTGCCGATGGCGGTCGTCGTGCCGCTGGCGGTGCTGGCCGCACTGGGCTGGGTGCATTGGCGGCAACCGGTGGCGCGGCGGGTAGGGGCGACGATGATCGTCTATGCATTGCTGGCAGCGGTAACCGGATCGCCCGCCATGGTGCTGGGCCTGTCGCCCCTGTTCTTCCTTGGCATCGTCTTCGCGCCCGACGGCATACGGGACCTGGTCCTGGCCGCACGCGACCGGCGGCGCATCACCGTAACGCGAGTCGTGCGATGAGCCATATCCTGTTGATCGTCGGCGGTGGCATCGCCGCCTATAAGTCCTGCGAACTGATCCGCCTGCTTCGCAAGGCGGGGCATGGCGTCCGCTGCGTCCTGACCGAGGGGGGCAGCCATTTCGTCACGCCGATGACGCTGGCCGCGCTGTCCGAAAACCAGGTTTTCACCACTTTGTGGGACCTGAAGGACGAGGCCGAGATGGGACATATCAAGCTCAGCCGCGAGGCCGACCTGATCGTCGTCGCCCCCGGCACCGCCGACCTGATGGCACGCATGGCGGGCGGCCATGCCGATGACCTGGCGACGACGTTGCTGCTGGCGACCGACACGCCGGTGCTGGTCGCGCCCGCGATGAACGTACGTATGTGGCTGCACCCTGCGACGCAGCGCAACGTCGCACAGCTTCGCGCCGACGGCATCGACGTGATGACCCCGGACGAGGGCATGATGGCCTGCGGCGAATTCGGCCCCGGCCGCCTGCCCGAGCCGTCCGCCATCATGGCCGCAATCGCCGCGAAGCTGGCCCCCGCACACCGTCCGCTGGCGGGACGCCACATACTGGTCACGGCGGGTCCGACCCACGAACCGATCGACCCGGTCCGCTACATCGCCAACCGCTCGTCGGGGCGACAGGGCTTTGCGGTGGCGGGCGCGCTCGCCGATCTGGGTGCACGCGTCACGCTGGTCGCCGGGCCGGTGACCTTGCCGACCCCGGCGGGCGTCACCCGCGTCGATGTCGAAACCGCACGCCAGATGGCCGATGCGGTGGCGGCCGCGCTGCCCGCCGATGCCGCCGTGATGGTTGCCGCCGTTGCCGATTGGCGGGTCGAGGCGGCGGGGCAGAAGGTGAAGAAGGACGGCGGCGCGACACCCGCGCTGGCGCTGGTCGAGAATCCCGACATCCTCGCCACCGTCGCGGCCTCGCCCGACCGGCCGGAACTGGTGGTGGGCTTTGCCGCCGAGACCGAGAACGTCATCGAACACGCCGTCGCCAAGCGCCTGCGCAAGCGCGCCGATTGGATCGTCGCCAACGACGTGTCGGGCGACGTGTTCGGCGGCGAGGCGAACCGGGTCCACCTGGTCACCGCCGATGGCGTGGAAAGCTGGGAGCGGATGGCCAAAGGCGACGTCGCCAGGGGGCTCGCGCAACGCATCGCGGATGCGCTACAAGGGCGACCATGACGCTTGCACCGATTTCCATTGCCCTCAAACGCTTGCCCCATGGCGAAGGGCTTCCGCTCCCCGCTTATGCGACGCCCGGCGCGGCGGGCATGGACGTGGTCGCCGCCGAGTCGCTGACGCTGGAACCCGGCAAACGGGTCGCCGTGGCGACTGGTTTCTCCATCGCGATTCCGCCCGGTTACGAGGTGCAGGTGCGCCCGCGCTCGGGCCTTGCGCTGAAGAACGGCATCACCTGCCTCAACACCCCCGGCACCATCGACGAGGATTATCGCGGCGAGGTGAAGGTGATCCTCGCCAATCTGGGCGAGCAGCCGTTCGAAGTCGTGCGCGGCGAGCGTATCGCCCAGCTGGTCCCCGCCCCGGTCCAGCGCGCCACGCTGGTGGAAGTCGACCAGCTCGACTCGACGCAGCGGGGTGACGGCGGCTTCGGATCGACCGGTCGATGATCGCTCCGCTGCTGCTCGCTGCGCTCGTCCAGGTGACGCTGCCCCCCGCCGCCGCAACCGAGCCGCCGCACGACTGGTCGACGCTGACAGCCATCACCCTGCCCCCGGCCGAGCCCGACATGGTCCGCTTCGTTCGGGGCGAGGTGGCGGCGGGCCGCTGTCCCCGGTCGCGGCAGGTCGATGGCCAGAATGTCCTGGTCGTGCCGCTGGCCGTACGGATCAGTGCCGCCGACGCTGGCGCCGAGAACGTGGTGCCGCTGGCGATCGGCTGCCCCACGGTCGAGCAATATAGCGCGGGCGTGACCCAGCGGATGATCCGTCACCTGGCGCACCGCACGATGATGGAGGGCGATCGCTGGTATCGCACCGTCATCACCTATACATGGCCGGGATGATCCTGACCGACGACGAACTGGCCCGCTATGCCCGCCACATGGTGCTGCGTGAATTTGGCGGAAGTGGGCAGATCCGGTTGAAACAGGGCCGGGTCGCGGTGATCGGTGCAGGCGGCATCGGCTCGCCCGCAATGCAGTATCTCGCCGCCGCCGGGGTCGGTGCGCTGACCCTGATCGACGACGACGTGGTCGAGCCGTCCAATCTGCAGCGCCAGACGATCTTCACCACCGACGATTGCGGCACCCCCAAGGTGGACGCCGCCGCCGCGCGGGTCGCGCGACTGAACCCGCATGTCGCGGTGACGGTGCACCGCACGCGCGTCACGCCCCAAAACGTCGCCTCACTGATCGAGGGGGCCGACGTGGTCCTCGACGGATGCGACAATTTCGCCACCCGGCTGGCGGTGGCGGACACCGCACTGGCGCTGCGCATTCCGCTGGTGTCCGCTGCGGTCGGACAGTTCGAGGGGCAGTTGGCGCTCTATCGCGGGTGGGAGGCGGACAAGCCCTGTTACCGCTGTTTCGTAGGGGACACGGCGGACCAGGACGGGCTGACCTGTGCCGATGACGGTGTGCTGGGGCCGGTGACAGGCATCATGGGCAGCCTGGCCGCACTGGAAACGCTACGCGCTATTGCGCCGTTCGGGCGCGATACGGCGGGCAGCATCCTGATCGCCGACCTGCTCGGTCTGCGCTTCCGCACGCTTGCCCTACCCAAGGACCCCGGCTGTCGCTGTGCGCAACCTCATGCGGTGGCGGCATGAGCGCCCGCCCCGCGCCACCGCCCGGCTGGTTCGACTGGACTGGTGACAAGGGCTGGATCGGCCAGATCACCGGCCTGCCCGACAGCACGCTGCACGCCTATGCGGGCATGGCGATCCTGACCCTGTCGGCGCTGATCCTGCGGCGCAAGCCCTGGGACTGGCGCTGCTGGCTAACCGTGCTGATCATCGAGACGATCAACGAAGCCTATGACCTGCTCCAACCCTTCTACGCCACCGACGAGGGCAATCTGCCTGCGAGCTGGTTCGACGTCTGGAATACGATGCTGTGCCCGACGGTGATCCTGCTGACCTTCGGCTGGCTCGCCCGGCGGGGGGAACGGCCATAGGGAGACCCAATCCTCCCCATCTCCGATGGGGAGGGGGACCGCCGGGCGTCAGCCCGGGGGTGGAGGGGCAGACCCCATACGGGCCGAAACACCGTCGCCAAGGCAGCTCTGCCCCTCCACCACCCGGCTTTGCCGGGCGGTCCCCCTCCCCAAGCAAGCTTGGAGAGGAATAAGAAGGGGCGGTGGCCTTTCGGCCCCGCCCCTCTTCCACGACCCGATAAACCCGGATCAGCCGAGCAAGGTCTTGGCGAACTCCCGCACCACGGGACCGATGTCGTCGCGTGCTAGGCCCAGCGCCAGGTTCGCGGTCAGCCAGCCCGCCTTGTCGCCGCAGTCGTAACGCTGACCATCAAAGGTAAAGCCGTGGAAAGGCTGGTTGCCGATCAGCTTGGCCATCGCGTCGGTCAGCTGGATCTCGCCGCCCGCGCCCGGTTCCTGCGCGTCGAGGATCTGCATCACCTCGGGCTGCAGGATGTAGCGGCCGGGGATCATGAGGTTCGACGGCGCCTTGCCCTTGGGCTTTTCGACCAGCGCGGTCACTTCGGTCAGGCGACCGTCCTGCTTGCCGGGCGAGATGATGCCGTACTTGTCGGTCTCGCTGTCGGGCACTTCGAGTGCGCCGATGACGTTGCCGCCGACCTGATCATAGGCCTCGACCATCTGCTTCATGAAGCCGCCGACCATCAACTCGTCGGGCAGCAGCACCGCGAACGGCTCGTCGCCGACGATCTCGCGCGCGCACCACACCGCATGGCCCAGGCCCAGCGGTTCCTGCTGACGGACATAGACGGGCGAGCCGGGCTTCTGGCGGATGGACTCGATGACGGACAGGCTCTTGCCGCGCGCCTTCATCGTCGCTTCCAGCTCGTAGGAGATGTCGAAATGATCCTCCAGCGCGCCCTTGCCGCGCCCGGTGACGAAGATGATCTGCTCGATCCCTGCCTCCAGCGCTTCCTCGACCGCGTACTGGATCAGCGGCTTGTCGACGACCGTCAACATCTCCTTGGGCATAGACTTGGTCGCCGGCAGGAACCGCGTGCCCAGACCCGCCACCGGAAATACCGCCTTGCGAACCTTCTTGATCGTCATGAAACCTCCCTGAATCATTTCGTCCTTAACCATATGTTGCGTAGCGACATAGCCCATTGCGGGGCCTATGCGGTTAGGGTGTCCTTAAAAACGACAGGTTATGAATCGGCCGATGACAGCTGCACCGATCCTCATCGTTTTCGGCACAAGGCCCGAAGCGATCAAACTGTTCCCGGTAATCAATGACCTGGCGCAAAGCGGCGCGGCACCGGTGCGAATCTGCGTCACGGCGCAGCATCGCGGCATGCTGGATCAGGTGCTCGATATCGCCGGACTGAAGCCCGATCACGATCTGGACCTCATGGAGCCGGGCCAGTCGCTCGACCGGCTGACCGCACGGCTGCTCACCGGCCTTGGTGAGGTCATGGATGCCGAACGGCCTGCGATGGTCGTCGTGCAGGGCGATACCGCCACCGCCATGGCGGGTGCGCTGGCGGCCTATTATCGCAAGGTCCCGGTGGCGCATGTCGAGGCCGGGCTGCGCTCGGGCGACATCTACCAGCCCTGGCCCGAAGAGGTGAACCGGCGGATGATCGCGCCGATCGCCGCGCTGCATTTCGCGCCCACTGACACGGCGGCGGGTGCGTTGAAGGCCGAGGGGATCGACCCGGCGCGGATCCACGTCACCGGCAACAGCGTGATCGATGCACTGCACTGGACGAAGGAACGGATCGCCGCCGACCCCGCCCTGGCCGGGGGGCTCGACGCCGTGCTGGACCGACTGGCGGGCAAGCGGATCGTCCTGGTTACGACCCACCGGCGGGAGAATTTCGGCGACGGCATGGCCGCGATCGCCCGCGCGCTGCGCCGGATCGCCGATCGGCCCGATGTCGGCATCCTCTTTCCCGTCCATCCCAACCCCAATGTCGTCGCGGTCATGGACGCGGTGCTGGGCGATCACCCGGCGATCGCGCGCATCGCCCCGCTCGACTATCCGCATTTCGTCCGCGCGCTCGACGCCGCGCATATCGTCCTGACCGACTCGGGTGGAGTACAGGAAGAGGCGCCCGCACTCGGCAAACCGGTCCTCGTGATGCGCGAAACCACCGAACGCCCCGAAGGCGTGGCGGCGGGCACGGCGCGGCTGATCGGCACCGACGAGGACCGCATCGTCGATGAAGTGCTGGCGCTGCTCGACCAGCCCGCCCGCCATGCCGCCATGGCCAAGGCCCACAACCCTTATGGCCGCGGCGATACCGCCCGGCAGATCAGCAGGATCATCGCGCATGCCCTTGGACTCTGAGCTTTCGGTCACGGTGATGGGCCTGGGCTATATCGGCCTGCCCACCGCCGCCGTCATCGCCCGCACCGGTGCCATGGTGACTGGCGTCGACGTTACTCCCTCGGTCGTCGAGACGATCAATTCGGGCCGCGTGCATATCGAGGAGGTCGACCTTGACGGCCTGGTGTCCGGCGTCGTCGCGCGCGGCAGCCTGAAGGCGTCGCTGTCCGTCGCGCCCGCCGATGTCTTCGTCATCGCGGTGCCCACGCCCTTCACCCAGGATCGCCAGCCCGACATCACCTATGTCCTCGATGCCGCGCGCGCCGTCGCACCGGTGCTGAAGACCGGGGACACGGTCATCCTCGAATCGACCTCGCCGGTGGGCACCACCGAAAAGGTCCGCGACCTGATTGCGGAGCTGCGCGCCGACCTGCGGATGCCGGGCGCGGCGCGGCCGGGCGAACAGGCCGATATCGCCATCGCCTATTGCCCCGAACGCGTGTTGCCGGGTCGCATCCTGGTCGAGTTGATCGACAATGACCGGGTGATCGGCGGCATCACGCCGCGTTGCGCCCGCAAGGCCTTGGCCTTTTACCGGCGCTTCGTGCGCGGCGCCTGCGTCACCACCACCGCGCGCGCGGCGGAGATGACGAAGCTGACCGAAAACGCCTTTCGCGACGTCAACATCGCCTTTGCCAACGAATTGAGCCTGGTCGCCGATACGCTGGGCGTCGATGTGTGGGAGGTGATCCGGCTGGCCAATCGCCATCCGCGCGTCAACATCCTGTCGCCCGGCCCCGGCGTCGGCGGGCACTGCATCGCGGTCGACCCGTGGTTCCTGGTGGCAGCCGACCCCGCCAACACGCCGCTGATCCGCACCGCGCGCGAAGTGAACGATGGCAAGACCGAGCATGTCATCGCCACCGCCGCCGCGATGGTCGAGGCGCAGGACGGGCCGGTCGCCTGTCTGGGCCTCGCCTTCAAGGCCAATATCGACGATTTCCGCGAAAGCCCGGCGCTGAAGGTCGCTGCGGCGCTGGCGGCCCGGTTCGGCGAGCGCATTCATATCGTCGAACCCTATGCCACCACCCTGCCCCGCGCCTTTGACGGCACCGGAGCCCGGCTGATCGATATCGACACCGCGCTGGAAACTTGCGAGGCGATGGTCGTTCTGGTCGATCACGATATTTTCCGATCCGTGCCCCTGGACGAGCGGCGAGGCAAGGCGGTCTTGGATACGCGGGGGCTCTGGCCCGACCAGGCCTGACCGTCACGCCGCATTGCACGGGGAAGCGGGGAAGCCTAAGGACAACCGCGAGTTGCGGAAACCAGACCCTTCATGCTTGCCAAGTTACTGAATCTACGAAAGCGCGCGCCGGCCTTCGTGCCGGTCATGGCACCGGGGCGGCGCGTCTATGCGGTCGGCGACATTCATGGTCGCCTCGATCTGCTCGATGACATTCTGGCGAGAATCGACGCCGATCACGCGGCCCGGCCGCCTGCCGAGCGCCATCTGGTGTTCCTGGGCGATCTGGTCGATCGGGGGCCCGATTCCGCGGGCGTGGTCGAGCGCGTCCGCCTGCTCGCCGCTGCCGATCCGCATGTCCATTGCCTGATGGGCAATCATGAAGAGATCTTCCTTCGTGCGATCGATGGCGACGACAAGGCGCTACGCCTGTTCTGCCGGATCGGCGGTCGAGAGACGCTGATAAGCTATGGCGTGAGCGCGGAAGACTATGAGCGGCTGGACTATGCCGAAGTCGCCGACCGCCTGAACGCGCGGGTGCCCGTGGCGCATCGCGATTTCATGGCGGGATTGCAGGAAATCCTGATCATGGGCGACTATGTCTTCGTCCATGCGGGCATCCGCCCCGGCGTGCCGCTGTCCGAGCAGAAGCTGGCCGAAACCCGCTGGATTCGCGACCCCTTTCTCGACCACCGCGCACCGTTGGAAAAGATGGTCGTCCATGGTCACACCGTGGCCGAAGAGGCGGAGATGCTGCCTCATCGAATTGGTATAGATACCGGCGCCTATCACAGCGATCGCCTGACCGCGCTGATGCTGGAAGATGCCACGCGTCATGTTTTTTCCACCTGACGGCTCTTTACCGAGGCGAAACGTTTGCCGGGGCATTCCGTTTAGCGGTAAAGCGCACTATAAGCCGTTGTGCGGCGAAGTAATGTTGCATTGCCGCATCGGTGTGGGAGCATAACTGCCCTACACACGTTGGTAGGGTTGCCATGTCGCGGTCGACGTGCCATGTGCCCACTGACAATTTTAAGGGAGTTCGACATGCGTCTTGGGAAGTTTCTCGTCGCCGCTGCCGCCGTTTCGATGACCGTTGCTCCGGCAATGGCTGCGAATCCGGCTGCCAGCCTTTCGGTTTCGAAGTCGGTTCGCGCTTCGGCCCCGGCTGCTAAGAAGAACGGCCTGGCCGGCGGTGGCATCCTGGTTGCGGTTCTCGCAGCTGCTGCCGTTGTTGCGGGCATCGTCGTGGTCGCCGATTCGGACGACTCGCCGGACAGCAACTAAGTTGCTTCAGCCTTACGGCTGAGAGGAATAGCGGCCTTCGGGCCGCTATTTTTTTTGTCTAGTGAAGATCATAGTACTGATGCCGTCGCCTTGCTCTTGTGATGTGTTGGCGAGACCTACGTATCAACTGACGCCTCCGACATGAATTTGGGATTTTGATCCAGTCAAGCTGAAGCACCGCTCCGACGGGAAGCCGGGACGGCGGGACAATATTTCAGATCAGGTGGATCAAATTCTAGCGACGACTTGGTGGCAGAGGCCAAGTCGACCGTATTGCCGTCCGCCCTGAAGCGTGCTTGTAGAGCTTGGTCCGCAGATTTTGATGCTTCGGCCGATGCATCACCGCTGACCTCTTGCCTTCTCCAGCGCGACCGGGGCCTCCCCCCCACCCTCTGCAAAGCAATGTCGCAAAACCGATGCTCACAGGCCGTTGGCGAGCGTTTGCGGTTAGGCGCAGCCTGCCCCACTTCGTCTTGCAGCGCAGTATAAGTGCCCCTCAGAACGGGGGCGACAGTCCCGGCGCGCTATATTCACTCCTCGCCTTCAAAGGGCGAATAAGGTTTGCTCAGTGCTGTCGACGGGCACATATTCGGTAGATACCCCCCTTCGTCAGACGGCTGATGCCCTCTCCTTGGCGGGAGGACATGGAATAAGGGGTGACGGATCGCAGGGTATAGCCGCAGTGGCCACTGCACGGCGCTGCCTCAAGAATGTGACACAAGGCTGGTTGATGAACGCCGCACATAACAAAATCGCCGGGACCCTTGCGGGCTCCGGCGATCTCGGTTCGATCAAGGCAGGATGTGAGGCTGGTCGATCAGCGGGGCGACGGCGCGCCGGGAGCGCCGCCGGGTGCCCCACCGGGCATACTGCCCATCATCGACTGCTGTGCCTGCATCTGCCGCAGCACCGACTCGGGGATGAAGTCGATCAACTCGACATCGAAGACGAGCATCGAATTCGCCGGGATCGGGCCGTTGGCACGATCACCATAACCGAGCTTGGCGGGCAGCCAGAACCGGTACTTCGAACCCTTGGGCATCAGCTTCAGCGCTTCCGCGAAGCCTGGCAGCACACTCGAAAGCGGCATCGGCGTCGGCTGCTTGGAAGCGTCGAAGACCGTGCCGTCGATCAGACGGCCGGTATAGTTGACCAGCGCCACGTCGGTCGCGGTCGGGTGCGCGCCACCCTGACCGGGCTCGATCACCTTGTACTGAAGACCCGAAGCGGTCGTCACCACGCCCGCACCACGCGCTTCACGCAGCAGGGCGGCATCGCCCTGACGCGCCAAGAGCGCGGCCACGACGAGAGCGACGGCCACCGCCACCCATATCCAGACCAGATAGGAACGCCGGACGGGACGAATGGGAACAGCGGTTACGGACATGCCTGCTTCTCGCTTTGTGCGTGGGCGTTCAACGGATCACCCTAAGCGGCAACCCTTAAGGCAAGGGGCCGATTCGCTCTATCGGGAACCGGCCACCGATCGGATCGAGGCCCCGCCCGGGCCGGCATGGCCATCGGGCGGGAGACCTCAATCGCTCGGTCTATTACCGGGCGCCGTCGCGCTCGGCGCGCTTGCGCTCCAGCTTGCGAGCACGACGCACCGCCGCCGCACGCTCACGAGCGCGCTTTTCCGACGGCTTCTCGTAGTGGCGACGGAGCTTCATTTCGCGATACACGCCTTCCCGCTGCAGCTTCTTCTTGAGCGCGCGAAGGGCCTGATCCACATTGTTGTCGCGAACGATGATCTGCATAAAAACGAATTGCTCCGGCAAAACAGGATAAAGCGGCCGCAGAACAACTGTGGCCGCATCGTCGGGCGCTCCTAGCAGCGCGGTAGGGCGATTACAACCCGTTGGATCGCGAATTGCGCCGCCCGATTGGTGAGCGCCCTGGCGAACACGTCGGCCCGACACAATGCCAGCCTCCTGAAATACGCCCTGAAATGAATGCCATTGTCATCCAGCGGTCATGCCGTGGAGAGGCTGACCCGCCTATAAGCACGCCTGTCCGGCTAACTCCCGTATGTCGGACACCCTGACATGTTTCTGTGCTTTATCGGGTGCAGGAACGAAACGGCGCGGTGCCTCCCCTGTCATCGCGCCAGCCCCGGTCCGCCTTCAACCGGACCGGGGCCCTCTTTCGGGCCGCATCCGACATGGCTAAGGCAGGCGGCATGACCGCGACCGCTTCTTCGTCCAGCATCCCGCTGACTCTGTACAACAGCCTGACCCGCCAGCCCGAGACGTTCCGGCCGATCGATCCGGCCAATGTCCGCGTCTATTCCTGCGGTCCGACGGTCTATAACTACGCGCATATCGGCAATTTGCGCGCCTATGTCTTCACCGACACGCTGTCGCGCGTGCTGCGGTGGAAGGGCTGGCCGCTGACCCACATCATCAACATTACCGATGTCGGCCACCTGACCTCCGACGCCGATGCAGGCGACGACAAGATGGAGGCCGCCGCGAAGAAGAGCGGCCAGGATATCTGGGCGATCGCCAGGCATTACACCGATGCCTTCAAGCGAAACCTGAGCGACCTGGGTATCGCCGAGCCGACCCGCTTCCCGCTGGCAACCGAGCATGTGCCGCAGATGATCGACTTCGCCAGGGCGATCGAGGACAAGCACTGCTACCGCCTGCCCGACGGCCTGTATTTCGACGTGACGACGGTGCCCGACTATGGCCGTCTGGCGCGGCATCAGGAGGATGAGGGCGAGAGCCGGATCGATCCGGTCGCGGGCAAGCGGCATCCGGCCGACTTCGCGATCTGGCGCGCCTCCGCGCCGGGCGAGCAGCGCCAGATGGAATGGGACAGCCCATGGGGTCCCGGCGCGCCCGGCTGGCATCTGGAATGCTCGGTGATGAGCAAACAATATCTGGGTGCGCAGTTCGACATCCATACCGGCGGCATCGACCACCGCGAAATCCATCACCCCAACGAGATCGCGCAGAATCAGGCACATAGCTGCACGGCGGACAGCGGCGCCAATATCTGGATGCACAACAACTTCCTGGTCGACCGGACCGGCAAGATGTCCAAGTCGTCGGGCGAGTTCCTGACGCTCCAGGCGCTGATGGACCGTGGCTTCCACCCGCTCGCCTATCGCCTGATGTGCCTGCAGGCGCAGTATCGGTCGGAAATGGAGTTCGGCTGGGACGGCCTGGCCGCGGCACAGGTCCGCCTCAAGCGGCTGGTCCAGACGGTCGAGGGACTGCGCACCCGTGCCGATGCCCCCGAAAAGGGCGACGCGGCCACCTATCGCGAACGGCTGGACGCCGCGCTGTCCGACGATCTCGCGACCCCGCGCGCGCTGCCGGTGCTGGACGAGATGCTGGCCGATAAGAAGCTGTCGCCGGGGGTGCGGCTCGCGGCGCTGGGCGGTTTCGACGCCACGCTGGGGTTGCAGTTGGCGACACTGACTCGCGCCGACCTTCGCCTTCGGCCCAAGGCGGCGACGCTGGACGAGGCGACGATCGAGTCGCATCTGGCCGATCGCCGTGCCGCGCGGGCGGACAAGGATTTCGCCCGCTCCGACGCGATCCGCGACACGCTGCTCGCGGCTGGCGTCGAGGTGATGGACGGCGATCCGCTGGGCTGGGACTGGAAACCGGTGCTGCCGGAGGGCTGATCCGCACCCCTCCCCCTCGCAGGGGAGGTGGCAGGCCGTCAGGTCTGACGGAGGGGTACTATGCTATCGATGGCGGGGACACCCCTCCACCATCCTGCGGATGGTCCCCCTCCCTTTGCAGGAGAGGAATGAAACCCCTGCTCGTCGAACATCGATTGGAACTTGGCAGGAGAAACCGGTCAGCGGCGCCCGCGTGGGGATCGCATTCTCAGGCCGATGAACAGCACGGTCGGCCAGAACATCGTGTTGGCGATATCGCCCAGCGTATCGGCCCAGCGCCACGACCCGTAATGCAGCCGGTCGAGAATCTCGTTGCCCGCCTCGGCCAAGGCGACGCAGGCGAGCGGGATCGGCGTGGCCAGCGACTTGCGGGTCAGGATGCGCGCCAGGAACAGCACCGCCATGCCCGCATGAACGTGCAACAGGCTGTCGGCCATGCCGGTACCGTCGCCGATCCACTGGATGAAATCGGCGTAGCGTTGAGGAATATCCATGGCAGCGGCTTGCCCCGACCGCCCGCGACTTTCAATCCCCGCCCCCTTCCCCCCGCCGCACCCGCACCGCGACGAAGCGCACGGACATGGAAAAGGCCCGCAATCCGCCGGATGGGATCACGGGCCTTCCAGAACCAGAGGGCGGCGTCAGGACACGATCAGAAGCTGCTCCAGTCGTCATCGCTCGGCTTCACGGCCAGATTGCCCTGCACCGGCGCGGCCGCGCGCCGAACCGGAGCGGGGGCCGGGCTGGCGGCGCGACGCATTGGCACGATCGGGGCGGACGGCGCGGCGGCCATCTCGTCGATGCGGAAGCGGTTGATCTGATCGTCCAGCGCATGGGTTTCGGCGGACAATGCGCGGACGGCGGCGGTCACCTCCTCGACCATGGCGGCATTGGCCTGGGTCACGCCGTCCATGTCGTTGATCGCCAGATTGACCTGCTGGATGCTGGTCGCCTGTTCCGACGCGCCGCCCGCGATCGATTCGACCAGCCCGCTGATCTCGTGCATCCCGCTCGCGATCAGGCGCAGCGACTCGTCGGTCCGGTTGGCCAGTTCCACGCCGCTGCGCACCCGGTCGACCGTGGTGGTGATCCGCGCGCTGATATCGCGGGCCGCCTCGGCCGAGCGTTCGGCAAGTGCGCGGACTTCGGAGGCGACGACGGCAAAGCCCTTGCCGGCGTCACCCGCGCGCGCCGCCTCGACGCCCGCGTTCAGCGCCAGCAGGTTGGTCTGGAAGGACAGGCCATCGATCACCGCGATGATGTCGGCGATTTCGTTGGACGAACGTTCGATGTCGCCGATCGCGGAAACGGTGCGGCGAACGATCTCTTCGCTGTGCGCGACATCGCTGCTGGCCTTGCGGACGATGACTTCGGCCGACTGCGCCTTGTTCGCCGCCACCGTCACCGACTGCGCGATCTCGTTCATCGCGGCCGAGGTTTCCTCGATGCTGGCCGCTTGCTGTTCGGCACGGCGGGCCAGATCGTCGGCGGCCTCGTTCATCTCGATCACGCCGCTGTTGATCCCGGAGACATTGACCCGCACCGCCCCCAGCGAACCCGACAGGCGCGACACCGCCGTGTTGAAGTCGCGTTCGATCGCCGCATAGGAGGGCGGGAAGCCCGACAGCCGGGTCGTCAGGTCCGAGTCGGCCAGGCGGCCAAGCGCATGGCCGATACGGTCGACCATCTCATTCTGTTCGGCGTCCGCGCGTGCCTTGGCGACGGCGGCGTCGCGGAACACGACCACGGCGCGCGACATGCTGCCCAGCTCATCGCCTCGCTCGGCATCCGGGACGACAATGTCGTTGCGACCGCGTGCCAGCGTATCCATCACCTCGGTCAGCCGGACGATGGGACGGCCCAGCGCACGCGACAGCATCATCGCCATCGCGATCGCCACGCTGATCATGACCAGGCCACCGATGACCAGGCTCCATTGCCCCGCCCGCAGCGTCGCCTTGCGATCGGCGCGCGCGGCCGTCATCGTGACCTTCATCACGGTGCGCAGATCACGCAACGGCTGCAGGATCGAGGTGACGCGCACCCGCTCGCTATTGGCGCGAAGCCAGGCCTGGGCCCCTTCGCGGTCGGTGCGGCTGCGTGCGATCAGCGGGTCGGAGATGTCACGCCGCCATTCCTGGATCCTGGCATGCGAGTCCGCCGCCTGCGCCTGCGCCTGTGGATTGCTGGCGAGGAACTTGGCCAATATCGCCGCCGCCTCACCCTCGCTGGCGCGCGATTCGTAATATTGCTTCAGATAGTCTTCGTCCCCGGTGATCAGGAAGCCGCGCATCTGACTGTTCTCGCGCTGGACGCCGCCCTCCATGTTCAGCGTGGCGGTATAGGCATCTTGCGCAGCCACACTCTGCGCACTGGTCGATTCGATCCGTGACAGCACCCACCACAAGGTGCCCATCATCACCAGGACGGACAGCAGGACAACGGCGAAGGCCAAACCGATTTTCTTGGGTATGGGCATGGAAGAGAGCATGTGAAATCCCGGCAGGTCGAAAGCCCTGACGCTCCCGATTGCCCCCAACTCTAACCGCCGACTCCAAATAGTTGGTTAAACGCCTGATCGTGCAGGCGCTTGGCGCGCACGCGGATCAATCGAGCGCTTTACCCGACTGGTCGAGCAACGGCGGGCGATAAGGCGTCGGCGCACCCGGAGGGATCGCGGCGATCTCCGCCGCCACCAGCTCGGCGCGCGCCGACGAGGACGGATGGGTCCGGCTGCGGAAGATACCGCCATCGACCTCGCCGCCATGCTCGCGCCAGAAGCGCACCGCATCCTGCGGATCGTAACCCGCGTTGCGCATCAGGACGACGCCCAGCCGATCCGCCTCGGTCTCGGTCTGGCGAAACATCCGCCCGTTGCGCCCGAACTCGGAAAGGATGCCCCGCTTCACCCCCGCCGCATCCAGACGGTCGCGGTGATGCAGGATATTGTGCGAGAATTCGTGCGCGACGACGACCGCGATCATCCGGTCGTCGAACCTCTCGAAGAAGCGCGAACCGATCTGCACGATATCGCCGTCCGCCGAGGCGGTCAGGCCCGGCCCCATCAGCATCTCGAAACGCGACCGGCATCCCGGCTGCGCGGCCACCGTCACCTCCCGCTTCTGCCCCTGGCGGATGATGGTCAGTCGCAGCGGCCGGTCGGCGGGCTCTGCCGCCAGCTGGCGCTGTGCCCCGTCGCGGGTCGCCGTGTTCGCCTGTGCGACACCCGCTGGATTGGGGAGCAGCGGCTTTCCGTCGATCGCCGCGATCGTGTCGTTGGCGAGGATGCCCGCCCTGGCCGCAGCGCTGCCCGGCACCACCGCCTCGACCGCGACGGGCCCTTCAAAGCCGAAGATCGCGGGCAGGTCGCGGCGCACCGCCGGATCATATTGGTCGATCGCATGGATCAGCAGGCCCGGGGTCGGCGCACGGTCGGGACAGATGGCGGCATTGGCCGTCGCCAGCCGCCACGCGATCGCGCCCAGCCGCAGATCGGCATCGCGCATCGCCCCGAACAGCGCGGTGTCGTCGGATTTCGCGATCGACACCAGGGGCGCGGCAGGCGCCCGATCCGGCACCGACAGCAGCAGGGCGGACAGGGCGACGACCGCCGACGACAGGATGGAGCTACGCGACATGGTGCCCCCTGCTAATCCTTCTCTCGGTGATCCGCAAAGCGGGCCGCCGCAATCCGCCACGGCTGGGCGCAAACTCGTATCAGGCGCAACAAAGGGCGTGACTTGGGGGCCCCAAACGCCAACTTCGTTGCGTATGGGCCGGATTCGGCGCATGGGCGATCCCTCATACCAAGAAGACGAAAGAGCAGGACGATCATGGCCGCGAACTGGGCCCCCGAAAGCTGGACCAACGCCGAAGCGCGCCAGCTTCCCCGCTATCCCGACCAGAATGCGCTGGACGCCGCGACCAAGACGCTCGCGACCTATCCGCCGCTGGTCTTTGCGGGCGAGGCGCGCAGCCTGACCGCCGAGCTGGCCGAGGTGGCCGCGGGCCGGGGTTTCCTGCTCCAGGGCGGTGACTGCGCGGAGAGCTTTGCCGAGCATAGCGCCAACAACATCCGCGACACCTTCCGCGTCATCCTGCAGATGGCGGTCGTCCTGACCTTCGCCTCCAAGCTGCCGGTGGTGAAGCTGGGCCGCATGGCGGGCCAGTTCGCCAAGCCGCGCTCGGCCGATACCGAGGTCGTCGGCGGCGTCGAACTGCCCAGCTATCGTGGTGACAATGTCAACGACATCGCCTTCACCCCCGAGGCGCGCATTCCCGATCCCCAGCGGATGCTGCGCTCTTACGCGCAATCGGCCGCCACGTTGAACCTGCTGCGGGCCTTTGCGCAGGGCGGCTATGCGAACCTGCACCAGGTACACCGCTGGACCCACGACTTCATGGGCCGCAGCCCCTGGGCGCAGAAATATAGCGAGATGGCCGACCGCATCGGTGAGGCGCTCGACTTCATGGCGGCGTGCGGCATCGACCCGGCTTCGGTGCCGCAACTGGCGCAGACCAGCTTCTACACCAGCCACGAGGCGCTGCTGCTCCCCTATGAGCAGGCGCTGACCCGGCAGGATTCGCTGACCGGCGACTGGTACGACACCTCGGCTCATTTCCTGTGGATCGGCGACCGCACCCGTTTCGAGGGGTCGTCGCATGTCGAGTTCCTGCGCGGCATCGGCAACCCGATCGGCGTGAAGTGCGGCCCCAGCCTGGAGCCCGAAGCGCTGCTGCGGATGCTCGACACGCTGAACCCCGGTCGCGTGCCGGGGCGCATGACGCTGATCACCCGTTACGGCCATGACAAGATCGAGGCGCATCTGCCCAAGCTCGTCCGCGCCGTCACGCGTGAGGGCCATCCGGTCGTCTGGTCGTGCGATCCGATGCACGGCAACACGATCAAGGCGGCGACCGGTTACAAGACGCGCCCCTTCGACCGCATCCTGGCCGAGGTGCGTGGCTTCTTCGCCGTCCACCGTGCCGAGGGCACCCATGCGGGCGGCATCCATGCCGAGATGACCGGCCAGAACGTCACCGAATGCACCGGCGGCGCGATCGACGTGACCGAACAGTCGCTGGCCGATCGTTACCATACGCATTGCGACCCGCGCCTGAATGCGGGCCAGAGCCTGGAACTGGCCTTCCTGCTGGCCGAGATGCTGAACGAGGAAATGGCGGAGCGCCGCAAGGACGCCGCCTGATCGACATGAAAAGCGCGGGGCGGCAGAGACCGTCGCCCCGCGCTTTTCACATTTCGGTATAATTCGGCCGGGAACCGCTTGACGCCCAACCCCACCCCCGCTAATTGCGCGCCTCCACTGCAAACGGCCCCTTCGTCTAGCGGTTAGGACGTCGCCCTCTCACGGCGAAAACACGAGTTCGATTCTCGTAGGGGTCACCAGCATTCGGCAGATTGGCCGATTTGCTCGGCTTCTCGTCCTGATGGACGCTTCACCCATCCTTGTTCATAAAGGCCCTTCGTCCTCATAGGGTCGATTAGCGTGATCGTCAGTGCATGATCGCCTTGAGCCCCCCCCGATCTATCACCCAGTCCGAAGGCGAGCATCCGGCGTTCATTCGGCGGCGATTTTGGCCGCGGCGTCTGCGAGCGACAGGAAACCGTGGGGGTTCAGCCACTCGTCACGCAGACGGCCGTTGAACGACTCAACAAAGGCATTGTCCGTTGGTTTGCTCGGCCAACTGGAGTCCAGCGTGACGCCGTTCTCATATGCCCAGCGGTAGAGCGCCCTCAAGATGAATTCTAGACCAGTGTTCACGTGAATGGTCCCGGATGCGCTGCCGAATGACGAGGTCCGCGTCATCGCGGCGGCAACCTGCTCATACTTGATGCCTTGTCGACACTCAGGTCAGCGACCAGCTGTTTCAGCTTGCGGTTCTCCTCCTCACGCTGCTTCAGCGCAAAGGCGATCTGCTCTTCCTTCATTCGTGTCTCAGTTCCTTGCCAGCAAGCTTCAGGGCGCCAGAAAACTCACGCTCATATCGGGCAAAAAAGGGGGTGGACGTCACGCTATAGGATCGGCAGCGGCGCTAATCTCGTTGGTCGATCGTGTCCTGCTGCTTGCCGTGGCAAGGAGTCGACCCGACCGGTCTGGATGCCGCATGTCGGCCGGGCATGGTCAACGCCCCCCGCAATTGACATTGGGCCAGACGCCGATTCTGCGCCTGCCGTCGAACTTGTGCGATGGCCCAGCCCGGTGCCATCGCCACCAGAAGCAACGTATTGCGCCAGTCCCGGCGGCGTTCGCGATTGGCGCTCAGGCGCTGGATCTGGACATGGGCCACTCCCGCCTCCCACCGCGTCAGGCCGGCGTTGCACCACCTTGCGATCGACTGCTCGACCAGGATCCTCGACGCGCGCACCTTGTCGATGGCGATGGTGGAGATCAGTTGCCCCGGTGAACGCCTGTACCAGTAATATACGCCCGTTTCGCGCCAGAAGACGCTCCCCTGCCGCAACAGGTCGAGATAGAAGAGAATATCCTGGAAGTAGATCGCGTCCTGGAAGCGGACCGATCCGGTCGCGGCATTGCGGCGATAACTGAACCCACTGGGCCCACCGATCGGGTTCCATGCCATCGTCGTACGGGGAATGATCCCGCTTGGCAGCGCGGGGATGGTCAGCTTTGGCCGTTCGATTGCCTCGCCGAAGCTCAGACCCGCGACCGAGACGCAATCGACCGCAGAATGAGCCGCATAAACCGCAACGACACGCCGGATATAGTCGACGGGCCATAGATCATCGGCGTCGAGGAAGAATATGATCGCACCGGTCGCATGATCCAGCGCGCTGTTCCGCGCGCCGCCGGGGCCCTTCCCCCGCCGATTGTAGACAAAGCGGGTCATCAACCGCCCCGTGATCTCGTCGGGGGGAAGCACGACATGGCGGTCATCGACGGCAATCAGATGCTCGATCTCGCAATCGCAATCCTGCCGCGCGACGGATTGCCGGGCTTCGGTCAGGAAATCATCCAGCGCGAGGGTCGGCGTCACGACGCTAATTTTCATGGCGGCACCTCCAGTAAAGCAAGGGGGGAAGGAGACCCGCCCGCAGGCAGATGATCGAATAGGTCAGCGCCACGCAGCCCTCGATCGCGGTCAGCGTGATTGCCGTGCCGATCAGGCCATAATGTTGCGACATCATGAAATAGGCAGGAATGCCGATGCCGCCGCACACCAGCGTGACCGTGCGAACGATGTCATCGCGCTTGGCGGCCAGGACGGCATTGTTGACGAGGAAGGTCGATATTCCCAGCAACATGGGCAAGGGTGCCATGATGCGGATGCAGTCGAGAATACCGGCATAATGGTCGAGCTGGATCAACCGCAACAGCGACGTACCGCCGATCGCGATCCCCAGGCTCATCGCCAGGGAGGACAGCAGCGCCCCGCCGTTCAACCGCAAAAGGCTGTTCGCCAGCCCCTTTTCTCCCGCCACATGGCGAACGCTTAAGGGATAGGCCGACATGAACAACGGCGCCGACGCCTGCTGCAACGCCGTCACCAGCCGCTGGCAAAGCCCGAACGCGCCGACCATTTCGGGGGACTGGACGATCCCCAGGACCAGCACGCCGGCGCTGGTGTAGGAGAACACGCCCAGCTTCATCACGAAAACGTCGCGCCCGTCGCGCAGCAGCGCGGTGGCGAGGCGAAGCGGCAATACACGCTCCAGATAGCCCTTGCGCCACAAGAGCGTCAGCCCGGCGACGTGGATTGCGAACATGGCGACGCATTGCGACAGAAACAGGCCGTCCAGACTATGGAAATGCCCCGCCGTCACCGCGGCGGCGAGGCCGATCAGCCGCACCGGCGCGGTGTAGAGCAGAAACTCCTTCTGCAAGGACAGTGCGATAAATATCCAGGTCGGGATGATGCCGTTCATGATCATGAACACCAGCACGCACATTGCCGGGCCAACGCCGATCGCCGGCACGGAAATGCTCATCACCCCTCCGGCGACCAGCAGCGTGACCAGCAGCAGCACCGTCTGGATCAGCAGGATGGCGGCGATCAGTGCCGCGATGCGCGGGGCATCGCCCAGCGCCAGCGATATTTCCCGCGCGCCCGAATAGCGAAAGCCATATTCCAGCCCGACCAGGATCAGCGATCCCAGCCCGAGATAGAAGACGACTTCCGACCCGGTCGCCTGGCTGGCCATCGCCGCGGCCAGCCAAGTGATGAACGCCGGATAGCCGATCTGGAACGCGTGAAGGATGAAGGTCGCGGCCAGCCTCATCACGCCCCCTCCTCTCGATCCGCCTTGGCGGAGGGCAGCGGGCGTTCCACCGGTTCGCCCAGACTGGCCCGCACCAGTAGCGGCCAAAGCAGCGACAGGACGCTCGGCAGAAACAGAGTGATGCACAGGTCATGCAGCGACGCAGCCATATCGCTTTCCGTCGCTCCGGCCGGACGAGACATGTCGAGCGCTTCGTTGATCAGTTCAAAGATCAGCACACAGAACCACGGCCAGCCCAGCGACGGCCGCCGCACGAGCAGATGGAACAGCATGAGCAGCAGCACGCCGACAAAGGCATGAAGGGCATCCGGCGCAATCCCGACGGCGCGCTCGATCCACAGTTTGAGCGATGTCCATGCGAAAGCAGCGTTGATGGTCATAGCCCCTCACGCACCCGTTCGCGTAGCAGTTGCAGCGTCTCGATCCGTTCTGCCGAAGCAGACGGCGTGGTGCGAAGCCGCATGATGCCGAACCGCCAATCGTCATGGCTTACCGGCAGGATGTCCAGCACGTGCGCCCGCTCAAGCGTCATATAGTGGCGGGACCAATGATCCGGCCGCGTGAGTACGGCCGCTCCCTCCAGAATATCCAGCCAGACCACGGTCGCGCCTTTGCACAGACGAAATAGCGAGGCGTTCTCCATCATGATCTGCCAATCGGCGGGAATGAGGAACCGTGATCGGGTCGGGGCAGGTCCGGACGACCAACCGTCTGCAATCAGCAGCGCACCGTCTGGCAATGGCGTGACCAGCCGACGGACCTTGCCTGCCCCGGTCCGCAATACGCCGCCGATCGTGTGATCGGGCAGACCCGCCAGTTCGCGCCGGTCGAGCGGCCGCGCCGCGGCGAGGCGACCGACCTTGAAACAGCCCAGATAGTCGACGGGTTCAGCTCCGTCGAAACAAGGACCATTATGGCTGGCGGCCGACCGCTCATGGGTACGGCGCGGACCGGTCGAATATTGCGACGTACCCGGATCGACGAACAGGCGCTCCCCCGCGACATCCAGTTCGAGCGCAAGGAAATCGGCATGACCATGCCCCGGGTTCCACACTGGCCCGATCGCCCCGGCATCCATCCACACATCGATCACACCATGGGCAAGGTGCGCATAGCCCGCATCGGGTAACGACGAACTGCCATCCGTTCGCAAAACGTCGGCCAGCACGCTCGCCACCGGCGGCACCTCGCCCATCCACGCGTCGTTGAACAGCGCGATCTGCCCATCCCGATGCGAAAGCAACGCCCAGGCGCGAGCCGCCGCGTCGCCACGATCTCGCGCTAAAGCCCTTGTTTCCGCTTGCAGAAAAGGCGTCGCCGCAAAAATGCGCAACGCCATCACGCTCAGTCCCTGATACATCGCCGATCGTTCGATCTGCATGCCGTCGGGCAAAATGGTCTGGGCAATGATCGCCGCGACCTCGCGATCGAGACGCCGGTTTGCCGCCCCGCCATAGCCGCCGCATGCCATGCCATAGAGACACAGTGCCGCCAGGTTGCGCTCGGTATGGTTGTTGCGCAGATCATGTTCGACATTGGCGCGGACGAATGCCGCGTCGCGGCGCAGCAGCCCGGCGACCCGGTCATGGAGCTGCGGATCGCTCTTGCCCCGCGCTTGTGCCAAGGCGAGGCCGCTCAATAGGGCCAGAATGCGGTGCGATGCGCCATAGGGCGACCAGATCGTCTGGAACGGTGCCGGAAGATCGAACCCCGTCGCCCGTTCAAATGCGTCGAGCAGGGTAAGCGCGGTCTGCGCGTCGTCGGCATCGCCCTCCGCCAGTAGAGAATGCATCACTTCGAGCTGGCACAGCTTCATGCGCCAGAGATGATGATCCTTCTCCTCGGGCAGGCAGTACCGCCAGTCGATGTCGGTCATGCCGCCGAAATCGACCTGCCGCCCCATCAGCCGAAAGGTGCCGCGCGCCGCTTCGGCGCGAGCTGCGGCATCGACCCGATAGTAGCGACCGATCAGGTCGGCGAGGCCTGCATCCAACACGCATGGTTGTGGCAATTCCGGCGTGGCATGGGTCCATCGCGCGAGCCGACGGGCATAATGGCGGGGCGCCACGGGCACGACATGATCGCGCAGCTTGCGGCGCAGTTGGTGCGCCAGCACGGGCAAGGGAATACGACGCAGCGCATGCGCCATCGGGTGAGAGATCATCGGATACCGGCCTTGTCGATCGATGGAAGGAAGCTCGCCCGAAGCCGAGGGATGGACTGGCCGATCATGGACAGTGACGGCGCAGGCTCGGTAAGGAAGCCGGCCAGCATCGCGGCCAGCAACTGGATCGCGAGAATCCGCGTCGGATAATCGACCAGCGAATGGAGCAGCAGCGCCAGCAATCCGGCTGCCGAAGCCCAGGCTAGCCGCCTGGCATCCCGGCCAAGCCGGGGAATGGCGACGCAGCGCCTGATCGCCCAGACAACGGCAAGCAGCAGCAGCAGCATGGCTGGCAAACCGCCCTCGAGCATCAGTTCGAGATATTCATTATGCGCGTGATTGACGTAATGCGGACCCACATGATCAAGCGGCTCGACCGACCGAAAAATGGTCTCGAATGTGCCAAAGCCAGACCCGACCGGCCAAAAGCGCGTGATCGCCGTCCAGCTATCGCCCCAGAAGCGGAAACGCTCGAGATTGCCGCTGTGCAAGCGCTCGACCACCAGCGCGATGACCGTATTATGCCGTGCGAGCGATACCGCGGCGGTCACTGCCAGGCACCATAGCGGCGCCATCCACCACCAGCGGACGCGCCACTGGCCCAGTAACACCGGCAACAGCGCGATCGGCAGCAACACGAATCCGGCGCGCGACGTGGTGGCGATCACCCCCGCCCCAAGCGCCACCGCCAGCGATAGCAGCAGAAAGGCCCCCATCGAACGCGATTGTGGCAATGCGCCGGTCAGAGCGGTCGCGACCAGCAGGAACGCCGCCTGATGATTGCGATTGGCGAACAGGCCGGTGGCATAGCCGACATGCCCTTCGGGATAGATGGTCCCCCATGCCCCTGCCGTCGCAAGCTGCACCACGGCCAGCATCAGACTGGCCAGCGCACAGCCAATCACGGTGCAGGCGAGCAGGGTCCGCTGGCGCAGGTCCATATGGATGACCAGCGTCAGCATCGCAGCGGAGGGCAACAACGCGACCAACGATCGTCGCGTCGCAGCGGGATCAAGGCTGATCGGATAGGCGCTATCTCCCAATCCCACGTGATCGGCGATGACGGCGGCCAGCGACCGCCCCGGCAGAGCGCGCCACCAACCGGGCGGCAAAGGCACGAGTTGTGCGACGATCAGCACCGCGACGAGCAGCAGCAGTACCAGGGGCATGACAGCCCCCGGCGAACGCGACGGCAACGGCCGCAGCACGAGCGATGCCAGTATGGTCAGGGCCACCGCCTCGATGAGCAGTTCCGCAACCGGATGGCCGCTGCCTCCACCACCGAGCACGAACGCGACCACTAGGATCACCGCCGCGCGCAGGACGAGTCGACCGCTACCGGCCGAACGGTCGTGGAACGTCACCGACCCTCCTCCCCGACCGGCATGATCGTGACACGGTCGAAGCGTGCCTCGCTGTATGACGGACCATCGGCACGCCGCGCTTCCAGCGCCAGGATCTGCGTCGTGCAGCCGTCCACCGGCACCGCGAAATCCTCGCGCCAGCCAAACGTCTCCGGTGCCCCCGCCATGGCGACCATCGTGCCGCCGGGCAGGCACCGCAGTGTCCAGCGGAGCACGCCAAGTCCCATCGCCTGATAGGATGGGGTGACAGTCATCAACCGATATCGCCGCGGCCCAAGCACCAGTTGTTGAAGCAGCAGCGCGCCGAAAGCCGATCGGTCGACACCGACAATGAGTGAACGCCCCCCCGCCCGCGAAACCAGTTGCATGTCCGCGCCCGGCTGGCGCCGCGTCGTCCATTCGAACGGCGCGATCCGGTCCGCCGTTCTGTCCAGACGGAGCCGTTGGAAATCCGGATCGAGCACCGCCCCTTGCTCCGCCGCGGTCAACCGCAGCCAAAGATTGCGCGCGCGCGCCGCCTCTCCTGTCGCGGCAAGCGCCTGGACATAGGACACCAGTTCGCCTTTCCGGTCGAGTTGTCCCTGCCGTGCCAACAGCTCGAGCAAGGCCTCGTGCGCGTCGCGCAAAGCAGGCGGGATGCCGTCGATCCGCTGGAAGAACGCGGTGCGCCATGCCGGCCGGGCCATCAGACGCTGCAGCAGGGCGGTTCGCCCGGGGCCGTCCACCGCGGCCGCATGCAGCGCTGGCAGCAAGGCGGGTTCGAGCGCGGGCCTGCGTCGCAGCAGCGCATCGACATGGCGCATCGCGTCTCCATCGTCGCCGCGTCGGATCGCCGCATCGATCAATAGTCGCTGCGTCTCCCCGTCTCGCCAGCCCAGCTTCCCGCTCAGTTCGGCCAGCGCGTCGGCCGAGTCCCCGTGCCCGGTCGCGCGTTCGGCGAGCGCAAGGTCCCGCAGCGCCGCCTGGTCATAGAGCGAGACCGCCAGCCGCTGCCCCGGGTCCGTGCGATCGGACAGCAAGCCCATGATCCGAACGAGGATCAGCACCGCCCCCGCCAATACCGTCAGCATGATCGCCACGCGCAACGGATCGGCGCGAGAGGCTGGGGGCGATCGCATCATCGACGCCACCAAGAACGCTTTCGAGGGGCGTCGTCATGACTGTAATTATAATAGGCATAGCCATAGCCGAACGCCTGCACCTCGACCCGATTGAGGATGATGCCCCGCAGGACCGCGCGGCTCAGATGCAGGCGGCGCAGCGCGGCGCGGATGGTGCGGCGATTGGCCTTGCTGCTATCCACGACGAATAGCGTGGCATCGACATGGGCGGCGATGCTGGGCGCATCGGCAAGCCCCAGCACGGGCGGACCATCGAGCAGCACCAGGTCGTACCGCTCCTCAAACTGGCCCATCAGCCAGGGCAGCGTGCCCAGCGCAAGCAACTCGGCCGGGTTGGCCGCTGATCCGCCGGTGGCGATGAACGCGAGATTGGGAATCGTCGTGGAGTGCACGACATCGGCGATCTCCGCATCGCGCCGGAGCAGGTCGACCAGTCCATTCCGGTTTTCCAGCCCGAAGAGCTTGTGCATCGAAGGGCGGCGCATATCGGCATCGACCAGCAGCACCCGACGACCGGTCTGCGCGAAGTCCCGTGCCAAGGCATAGGTGATGCTGGTCTTGCCCTCGCTCTTGCCGCAACTGGTGACAAAGGTCGTCCGTGGGGGTCCGGCACTGTCCGACAACTCGACCGTCGAGCGGATCGTGTGGATCGCTTCGGTCAGGGCCGAATTGGGCTTTTCCAGTTCCTCACGGAACACCAGCCCAGCCTCCAGTCGCGGTACCATGCCCAAACCGGTGACGCCGAGCTTGCGTTCTGTTTGCTCGACGGAACCCACGGCATCATCCAGATTCTCACGTAGATAGACAAAGCCCAGCGCGACGATCAGCGATCCCAACAGCGCCAACCCCAGATTGACGCCCAGTTGCGGCACGACCGGCCGTTCGGGCACCGATGCAGGGTCGACAATGGCGATGTTGTTGGACGATACGCCCGCCGCCGTGCTTACCTGTCGGAACCGCTGGAGCAGGCCGTCATAGAGTTCGCGGTTGGTGCGCACCTCGCGCCGCAGGATCGTGTAGCGGATCGACCGATCCTGTTCGGTCAACGTCGCACCTTTCAGCCGATCGACTTCCGCCTGCATCTGCCGTTCCTGCAATTCGGCGGTCAGGAAGCGGTTGCGGATCGAGTCACGGATGTTCCCCGCAAGCCTTGCCAGTCGCTGGTCGAGCGCGGCGATCTGGCCCCGAAGGCGGATCAGGTCGGGGTGATCACTCTGCCGGCGCTGACTCTGCTCGGCATAGCTCGCATCCAGTTCGGCGCGCCGTTCCATCATCGTCTGCATGACAGGATTGGAGAGCACGTCGGGCAGGCTCATCACCGGAGCCGCCTGGGTGTTACGCCAAAACTGTTCCGCATCGATCCGCCTTGCCCGTGCCTGCGACAAGGCGTTGTTGGCCTCGACTAGGCTCGCCCCGACGAGCGACGGGGTGCCGTTCGTCTGCTGGTTCGCCGATTTGATCGCGTCGGTATCAATGATGCCGGTCGATCGAGCATAGGCCACCATGCTCCGCTCGGATTCCTCCAGACGCTCCTTCGCCTGCTGAAGCTGCTCGCGCAGGAATTGCCGGGCATAGCCTGATGTGTCGAACCGGCGGGACAGGTTGCTGGCGATCATCGCATCGGCAAAGGCGTTGGCGATCCTTGCGGCCAGGGCGGGATCGGGGCTGTCGAACGTCACCCTGGCGATGCGGGACCCATCGGGCAGCGTCACGTTCAGATGCTCGCGCAAGGTCGCCAAGACCCGTTCGCGCAGCGCAGCGTCGGCATCCCCCCGCCCCGGGGCGCGGTCATCCCATTTGACGCGCATGGCGTCGAGAAACGCTCTATTCTTGAACAGACCCAGCGTCTCGGCAACGCGGATCGCCAGCGTGCGGCTGCCCAGGATTTCGGTCTGGGTCTGGAGGAAGCGGTCTGCGTCCTGCACCGCCTGCACGGGTTCGACATCGGGCGCGTCGAGCACGCGCGACGCCTGCTGGTCAATTTGCAGGCTGGCTTCGGCGCGATAGGTCGGCGTGGTGAGCAATGTCACGCTCAACCCCAGCAAAAGCCCTGCGCAGCAGATGGCCAAGACGAACCAGCGATTGCGCATCAGCGCGAGCCGCACGCCCTCCAGGTCGATCTGCGTGCCGGAGAAGAGCCAGGATTCTTCCACGGCCGCATCGCTGCCGGCCGCAGTTACTGGAGTAGCCTTTGAGAATGTGGGCATCAATGACAGATCCGATCAGGGTGCGATCGGCACAGGCGCGTGGCCGTGCCGCGCTTATCGATAGGGCCGAAAAACGGCGACCAGCGGCGCGGTGCTCAACACATCGCGCCACGCCGCCTTGAGCGCGGAAAAACCGACCACCACCGTGTCGCCGGGCTGCATTTCCGGGTCAGGCATCTTGCCCCGGCGGATCTTCCCCACATCGAACACTGCGCCCATCGGCTGGCCGTCGATGGTGCGCAATATGACGACCTCTCCCAATGCCGATACGCGCGTCGTTCCCTCGGCCATCGCGATCGCGCCCAAGAGGCTGGTCTTGCCCTGCAACGGGTAGATGCCCGGCTTGTTGACGGCGCCCTCGACAACCAGCTTCAGCGACGCGGCGGTCGACAGGTTGACGGCCACATCGGGATTGATCAGCATGTGCTGTCCCAGCCGGCGGGCAATCGCATGAGCGAGTCCGTCGGTCGTCAGGCCACTGGCCTTAACCTGCCCAATCAGCGGCAACGAGATGTTGCCGCCGCTGGTGATCTGCACCTCCTTCAAGCTCAGATCGGGTTCGTTGAGCACCGTCAGGCTGATGACATCGGCAGCGCCGAGCACATATTCCCGCCCGGCTTCCGGCGCGACGACCGGGATCACCCGATAGGCCGCACCGTCGCGGGGCATGTCGGGCCGGGCGCAGCCGCTCAACAGCGCCAGCACCGCGCCGCATCCCAGCGGAAGCGCCGACGCGACAGCGCGAGCAAGGGCGGCGATGCCGGGCGATTGCCGCCGCCCGGCATCAAACGGGATGACTACCATAACGTTTCCTAAGAGGGCCCAGTCGCTGCGTCGTGACCGAATAGGCCAATGCCGAAACGGCTGCGGTGAGGACCAGGGACAGGAGAGCCCGTGGATAGGGCGCGGGAAGAAAATGCCCCACGATGAAATAGATCGAAAAATGCCAGAGATAGAGCTCGTAGCTGATCCGTCCGAGGTAGCGGACGGTCGACCATTCGGCGATCCGACGCACCCATAGCGTTCGCTCAGGGAAGATCAGCCCGCAGAAAGCCACGCCGATCGCGACACTCTGCGGCGTATATTTGAACGCGACCTCATACCAATTGGCCCAGTGGACCAAAGACGCGATCATGGCGGCCGATCCGCCCCACAGCAGCCAGTAAGCACGTCGTTCGAAGCAGGAAACGCGCAGCACACCAGCATCGAGCAACAGCGTCAACAATACGCCCCAGCCGATCGCGTCGATGCGGGTCAGGGTGAAGTTGTAGTTGATGCTGTCGGCCTGCTGCGGTGCCATCGACCAGACGGCCATGCGCAACGCCAGCGCTCCACCCAGTATCGCCGCCAGCAGGATGATCCGGCTTGTCCGCCTGCGTACGAACAGCAATACCGGCGGCAGGAGCAGGTAGAAATGTTCCTCGACCGCCAGGCTCCACAGCGGCTCCAGCGCGTCATAGCCGGCATCCCATCCCAATAGTCGCGCACCGATCTTCTGGACATTGCCGAGATAGGCGAAGGACAGGAGCAGTTGTGACCAGGAAAAACCGACAGGGTCGATCCACACGAGCAGTGGAACGGCGACCACGCCCATCAACAGCAGCGGCGGCAACAGCCGGATGAGCCGTCGGACATAGAACCGGCCGAGCGCGATCCGACCATAGGTCTTTTCCTCGGCCAACAACAGGCGCGAGATCAGGAAACCGCTGATGAAGAAGAAGATCGAAACGCCAAATCCGCCCGGAACACTCGGCAGCAGTTGGTAATGTGCAACAATGACGATCGCGACGGCGAGCAGCCGCAACCCGTCCAGACCGGCGACATAACCGAAGCGCGCCGTCGCGCTGGTGGATACGCCGCTCATGCCACACCGCCTTGCCGGACCGGAGCGATCCAGAAGTCGGGGTTCAGCGCCAGTCCGATCAGCAGCCAGAAGGGCGGATAGGCCGCCGGAAAGCTCTGCACCCACGTCATGAACATCATCGCGAGGCAGAGCGGCCGAAACGATATGCCCGACAGGGCGACCGTGCGGAACAGGAGCACCGCGAATGTCAGGCCGATCAGGCCATATTCGAGGAACAGCACCGGGAAATAAGCCAGCGGCGATCCGTCGAAGCTCAGCGGAACGCTGGTCGCGTAATAGCCGGTCAGTCCGAAGAAGGTGCCAAGGTCGTGCCGCGCATAGATTGCCCCCCCCAGCTTGAGGAACGCGCCCGCCCCATAGCCAAGCCCGTGCGAGTCCATCATGCCGAGGATGCCGACGGCATTCTGAACGATGCGATAGGACAATGTCGTGTCCAACAAGCCCGTCGGCGAGCGCAGAGTCAGCAAGATCAGGTCAACGCCACGAACGCCCGTTTCGGGAATGGTGCCGATCAGGAACAATGCGGCCAGGACCATCAGGCCAACGACCAGATAGCGCGGCCACAGGCGCCCCCGCCCCGCCGTGCGCTGGGTGAGATACCATAGCCCGCCCAGCACCATCACCGCGAAGAAGCCCGAGCCGGACTGGGACAGCAGCACGTTGAACAGCGCGAGACCCACCGGCCAGACCGGCACAACCGCCCCGTCGCGCGACAGCGCCTTGCGCGTTACCAGCGTCAGCAACAGCATGAACGCCATGGTAAAGCCGAAATCGGTGGCTTCCGGCGCCAGGCTGGTGGCGCCACGTCCTCCAATGATGCCGCTAGCAGTCGGAACCAGCGGGCGCGTGACGGCCAGATAAGCCCCCTTGCTGACAAATCCCAGCAGCGCGAACATGGTCCACAACGGCAAGGTGAACGCCAGCACCCGCCACAACAAGGATGGCGACACATAGGTGGCGGCGACCAGGATCGCCCAGCAGATGACGAAACTGGCCGAGCGGCGGAGATAATAGTCGAGACCGACCGAGCCGGGTTCGGAAACATAGAGCATGAACCACAAGGCGAAGCACAGCACGAGCAGGTGGAATCCGGTGACGCGCAACGTCGCGGTCAAAAGCCGGTGCACGAGGAACGCCCAGCACAGCAGCGCCGCCCAAGGCTGCACCTGCGATGGCGCGGCGATGGGCCCAAAGACGAGATAAGGCAGGCAGCAAAGCACCAGCGCCACCGCGAGCGCGATGCGCCCCAGCATATCGGGCGCGGCCACCGACATGGCCGCACGTCCGTCCCACGCCGTCCCCATGGCTTGCGACATCAAGCCGCGATCCCCGCGCCGGACAGGATCGGCGCGCCCGCTGTCACTTCAGGGCGCAGGCTGTCGTAAAAGGCCTGTTCGAGCTTGAGGAAATGGGCTTCCCACGTCCAGTGCTGCTCGACATAGGCACGCGCGGCGGCCCCCAGCGCCATTGCCTGGTTCGGATCGCACAGCAGCGCGATTACGGCCGCGGCAAAGCCATCGGCATCGTCGGCGATGCGCAGCGTGTCGTCCGGCGCCATGATACCCTCGTTCGCGATCGAGGTGGCCACCGTCGCCTTGGCACAAGCCATATATTCGATCAGCTTGTTCTGCATGCCGCCGGCTGCACGCATCGGATTGATGCAGACGGTTGCCGAACGGATGAAATGCCCCACGTCCTGCACCGTACCGGTGACGGTGATCCCATTGCGACCGTCGAGATCGCGAATGGCCGCCGTCGGATCGCGCCCCTGGATGATCAGCGTGGCACCTGGAACGGCGGCACGAACGATCGGCCAGCAATGATCGACGAACCACAGCACCGCCTGGACATTGGGCTGATAGAGCATGGACCCGGAGAAGACGACGCGACCGGCAACCACCTCCGCCGCTATCGCCGGGCGATACCGGGTCAGGTCGGTGCCGTGTGCGCCATAGACCCAATTGTCGATCGGACGCTGCTTCTGCGCGGTACAGACCGCCTCGACCTTGGCGACGTCGGCGGGACCGATCAGCACCGCTCGATTGAAGCGCTGCCAAACGCGCGCCTCATAGCGTTCGCACAGCGCCGTCTCGATGCGATACAAGAGTCGCTTTAAGGCATGACGCTCATTCTCGAATATGCGCCGGGAATTGAGCGACTGCGACAATTGCATCGCCAGGAACGAAACCGGCGCACGCGCATCATCTGGTCGACCGACACGGGTCAGCGCATGGGGCACCGCATGCGCACTACGGATGTAATAGCTGTAGACGACGTCATACTCGCCCGCCTGCACCCTCGCCTTCACTTCCCGTGCCAGCGACCGGTTGCGAAACATGGCCACCTGCACGGGCTCGCGGTGGAACAGCCCCTTGATCAGCCCGCACGCGATCTGACCGATCCCGTGCGAATGAATGCGGACATGGCGGCACGCACTGTTCAACCAGTCCCGCTGGACCGGCGAAACCTCGCCATGCTTCGCCAGGGTGTAGAAATCGACCTGATGCCCCCTTGCGGCAAGGAAACTGAGGAGATGCGCGACGGTCAGTTGGTCGCCGCGCATCATGGGAAAGGGCAATCGGCTATAGACGAACGCCACCCGCAATGGCCGGTCGCTCGGAAGACAGTCCATGATCTTGGGAAGTGCGTCGACCATCACGGCAGCCGATTGGTGCTGACATGCTGGCGCGCATTGACGTTCAGATCGGCGATCAGCCCGACCGTATCGATGGCGAGATCCCAATCCTCTGTTTCCGCAACATCGCGGGGAACGAACAGTCTGTTGAGGGCCGGAAGCTGGCTATAGGCATAGCCCAGATTCTGCCCGATCAGCTTGGCAGGGACGACCACCGGGTCATAGACCGAAAGCTGGTAGCCCGCCTCCAGCAGCTTGCGTGCAAGGTCGACATTGGCGCTCTCGCGCAGATCGTCGCTTTCCGCCTTGAACGACAGCCCGACGAGTAGAACCTTGCCGCCTGGCCGGACATGTTCCTGCACATATTCGAACAGGAAATATTTGTGGCTTTCGTTCGACCGGATGACGGAATCGATCATCGCGGTATGCGATCCGACATCCGCCGCGATATATTGCAGCGCGCGTACATCCTTGGGAAGACAGGAACCGCCGAACGCGCCACCGGGCCTGGTATAATAGGGCGAGATGTTCAGCTTGGTGTCCGACACGAAGATTTCGTGGACCTTGCGCGCGCTGATGCCGAGCTTGACCGCGGTGCGCCCGACTTCGTTGGCGAAGGTCACCTTGACCGCGTGCCACGTATTGTCGACGAACTTGGTGAATTCGGCTTCCCGAAACCGCGTCACGAACAAGGGCGCGTCGATCCCCCGGTACAACGCCGTCATATTGGCCGAGGGCTTGCCGTCGACCGTGCCGATGACGATCTTCGGGGGGTGGAAATAATCCTCGATCGCGGTCGCTTCACGCAGGAATTCGGGATTGTAGACCAGCTCGACGGCGTCGTTCAGCCGGTCGCCCAACTCGGCCTCGAAGATGGGGCTGATAAGCGTATCGAGCGTTCCGGGGCGGATCGTCGAGCGATACACAACGGTCAGGGGATTTGCGCGGTTCGACGTGACGGCGTTGGCGATCTGACGGCTGACCTCGCTGATATAGGTCATGTTGTGCGATCCGTCGGGGCCACTCGGCGTGCCGACGCAGACGATGGCGATGTCGCATTCGTTGATGACGCCGTCCGCGCTCTGCGAATAGCTCAGAAGGCCGTCTTCCCGCCCCTTGCGAAGCAGTTCGTGCAGTCCCGGTTCGGTGATCGGACATCCGCCCGCATTGAGCTCGGCAACCTTGGCCTCGTTGACCTCGATACCGCTCACCCTGTGGCCGTCCCTGGCGAGACAAGCCGTCGCCGTAAGGCCGACATAGCCCAGACCGAAAACAGCAATATGCATTACAAGAAACCCCTGCTCGTGATTTGCGCGCGAAAGCTTGCCCGGTGCGCCGGGCGGGCGTTGAATGAGGCGGTCAGAAGACCGATCGACCGGCCAGAGCCATGACGGTGCGGAAGACGATCTTGATGTCTTTCCCCAGCGACCAGTCGCGAAGATATTCGAGGTCTGCGTCGAGCCGGTTCTGTAAGTCCGCGTCGACAAAGGTGGTGCCACGGAACCCGCGGACTTGCGCCAGTCCGGTCATGCCGGGCTTGACGGCATGGCGGTGCCAATAAGCGGTATCGACTTCCCAATAGAGCTTGTCGCCAGCCTTCGCGCCCAACGCATGAGGCCGGGGCCCGACGATACTCATGTCCCCACGCAGCACGTCGATCAGCTGCGGCAATTCGTCGATGCTCGTGGATCGGATGATCCGACCAATCCGCGTCACGCGATCGTCGCTGCGTCCCTGGGTCAGCCGGCTGCCCGAAAGATCCTGCGTCTCGACGCGCATGCTGCGAAACTTGTGCATCCGAAACTGTCGGTTACCCCGGCCGATCCGCGGCTGACGGAACAATGCCGGGCCGGGACTATCGAGCCGGATCGCCAGCGCAGTGAACAGCAGGAACGGGGTCAGCAGAAGCAGGCCGATCCCAGCCACCACGATATCGAACAGCCGCTTGGTGATGCGGTCGCTCAACGACAGCGGCTCGCCCGCCACCTTCAGCGTCGCCTGTCCATGGAAGCTACCTGCGCCCGTGGGAGCCAGCGACGCGACTTCCTCGACCAGCAATTCCACCGGGACATTGGCGCCGCGCAATGCAGCTGCCCAGGCGGCGCGACGATCCTGCGGGCAGGAAACGACCAGGCGGTCGGCCCTGCCTGCCAGTGCGCCGAGCCGCTCCAGAACGCCGGGGTCATGGACATCGGCGCGCAGACCGTGGCGGACGGCATCGATCACCAAACCGTCCATCGGGGCAACCAGGCTTGCCTCGCCATCGACGATCAGGATGGTGCGGTGCCGCCCCGATCGTTCACTCCACCAGGCAGACCCCAACAGCAACGCCAGCGCGCTACGCGCTCCCCCCAGGGTGAAGGCAAGACCGGTCAAGGAGGGGAGCAAAGCCGTGGACACGTGGTCCATCGACCGCCCCTCCAGGACTGCGAAGGTCGCCGCGGCGCAGAAGGTGATGAGCAGCGCAAGCCAAGCCCGCTGCACGCTGCGTACTGCGTCGGCGGCGATCGCCGGGGAATAAGCCGCTCCATAGACCGCGACGGCGAAGTAGATAGCGCCCAGCATCCACAGCAGCTGCGGATGGACCGTCCCGCCGATCGTCATGCCAAGGGTCGCGGACAGGCTGGCGGTCGCAATGAAGGCGATGGCATCCGCCAGGCACAACTGCCCCCCCAGAAACACGAAGCGAATGGGCTTGCCGGAGAACATGGCGCCCCCCCATCCCGGCGCATCGACGATCGCCGGTTCCTCTATATAGCCCATTGGGCGTTGAGCCGGATTTAGCACGTGCGTCCCCCTCCCCAGAACCGACGCTGCGGATCTGGGACTACGTCATTCGAAATGTTCTACGGTCCCCCGTTAGGGGCGGATCACGATGCCGGGCTGACCGACTGCTCGTTGTCTCCGGCCGCCGCCGCAACGATCGCGCCTGTCGCTACCACACCCCCCAGGGCGGCAAGGAACAGCGTGTTGGTCAGCAGGCCGCCGCCCGCCGCACCGGTTGCCCCCGCCGTGCCAGCCGCCCCTCCCGACTGCGCGCCGACCCTGGCGCCAACGCGCGCCGCCTTCCTTGCCGTGGGCGGCGCAGCGGCCGCCAGCGAGATGATGGCGGACGCCGCGATTAACGACTTGGTTGTCGATACCAACATAGCCTTTCCTTTCGATGCGTGTTGGACAAGTGGCTATCGTCATCGCAGCCATGGAGCTTGCGATTCATATCAGCCAAAATGCAACGACAGCCCAGAACGGAACCGACAAAGATGCCGCAAAAACCACTCCGCGAAAAAATAACGAAGTATTTTCGACATCGTCATCAATGCGAAAAAATTCTTCACGCAGCATTCTATCTTTTTCTATGGCGTATCGATGCTTGGAATCAGTCACGATTGACCTCCCACATCAATTACTTTTCTATATGGCAATGATACAACCTTGAGCGGCGAAAGCCATCGCACCACCCGGCGATCCGGAACATGTGCAATCGTCATCGCCCGACCGCCAGACGTGAGCTAACCGGACGGTACCGGCCGATCGGCCGGTCAGGGACTATTGACGAATGACGCCTTACTTCTTTCCAAGGGCGAGAATAGAATGGCCGCCCCCAGAAATAACCCTGTTGCCAAAGCGCACCGGCATCCCGGGCAATTCGACTCTGTTCAGGCGTTTCCACGCCTTCCGCCACCACGATGGAACCCACCGACGCCGCCAGCGCAGAGAGTCGCGCAAATAGCAGCTGGTCGCGCGACGACATGCCTGCCCGCCATACGAAAATGCGATCCACCTTTACGATATCCGGAGCGAAGGCGAGCAGCTGACGGATCGAAGCGTGGCCGACCCCGAAATCGTCCATCACGATCCGGCATCCCAGTCGGCGCAGCCGGTTGACCAGCGCAATCGCCCGCGAAAAGTCGGGCACGGCAGCCGTTTCGGTAATCTCGAGCAATAGTCGCCGAGCGACATTCGGTCGGGCGCACAGCCGCTCCATGACATCCGCCCACCAGGGATCGGTACATAGGCTTAGCGCGGACAGATTGACCGCCAGGCTCACATCGTCCGGCGCCTGCTCCAGATCGGCCAGGACCTGTCTTACCATATGGCGGTCAAACAGACGCACCATCCCCGTCCGTTCGAGGGCCAAGATCCAGTCATCGGCAGCCGGAAATGCACCATGACGGTCGGACGGCCGTGCCAATGCCTCGAAATAGGCGATACGCCCGTCTTCCGCATTACACACGACCTGCCAGCACAACTGCACATTGCCATCCGCATCACCGATGCCGGACGGGTCGAGCGTAGCCAGCGTACGCGACGCCAGCGCCATGTCCCCACGATACTGGACGCACCAATCACCTTCACCGGGGGGCGCACCGGCAAAGGGAAAGCACCATTCGCCGAACTCCGCCCCGTCGATTGCCAAACGCCAGCACCCAGACAGCCACAAGTGGACCGGACCAGCACCGGTTTCGAACGGCACGGTCGGCAGGATACCACACACCCCGTCGACCCATGCCTGACAGGCCAACCCATCGGATTCGGCATCAAACGCAGGCAGCGACACGAGGCGGATTTCTATCAGCTCGGCCGCGACCCGTTCGACCGAACCAGCACCTCGCACAACCTGCACCAGATGACTGCAAACCGCCGACACCACGGCGTCGGCCGTCGCGCCGCCATAAGCGGACGAAAGGTGCTGATAATTCGCAATACGGAACTGAAAATGTGCGGCGTAACGATCCGGCCGGATCGGCGAGCATAGCGCGCCGCATGCGATGGCCGATTGCCTCCTATTTCTCGCGCGCAAAGCCATCGGCAACCCCCAGCTCGGCAGCGGTCGGGATCGAACCACCGAGTCTGTTACTGTATATCCAAAAGTGTATCAGTCGCCCGGGAGCGTCGTTATGATATCGAAACGAACTCAACGTGTTCCTCAGAAAGCAGCCCAGCGCGAGGAAAAGAACCAATGCCCGGGACGATTTACAACCAGCATGGCCAACGGAAGTATCTGACTTCGCAGGAAATAGACGCGTTTATCCGTGTCGCCCGATCGTGCAGCACCGACATCAAGACATTCTGCTGCATGATGGCCTTTACTGGCTGCCGTATATCGGAAGCCTTGGCTATGACGAAGGACAGTATCGACTTCGAAGCGAAGCACGTCGTCATCCGTTGCCTTAAGAAGCGGGGAAAATGTGTATATCGAGCTGTACCGCTTCCCGCCTCATATTTGAAAATCCTACAATGCTGGTTCCAAACTCTTAATGGAACGAATGATCGTCTATGGCCTTGGTCGCGCATGACCGGATATCGCCGCATCTGCGAAGTCATGAGCGATGCAATGGTCCAAGGAAGCTATGCCAGTCCCAAGGGATTGCGCCACGGCTTTGGCGTGCGGGCGATCCAGGCAAGCGTACCGCTGACGTTGGTTCAGCGGTGGCTGGGACATGCGGACATTAAGACGACGGCCATCTATACTAGCGCTGTCGGACCAGAGGAGCGGGAAATCGCGTCACGTATGTGGCGGCACGAGGGAGCAGCCCCCACTTTCGCGGCACATCACCTGTGATGAAACGTCCGGTAAGCGGCAAAGTTCTTCCACCGAAGCGCGGCCGATACCGATCGGATGCGTTTCAGATAGCGCGCCGCAAACGCTTAAGCCGACAGTATCTGACGATACTTTTCCCCATAATCATAAATGGAAGCGCACTCAGAGTGGCTGCGACAAGGTCAAGGATGAGACGGGAGGCCCGGAAAAATGGCCAAGGCGATTAACAGCTTGCCATCTGATACACTTTTGGATAAAGCGTAACTATTATTATCATTATTTTTCATGGGTTTAGTCTTGGCCAGTTTTTCTCGGTCGGCAGATTGATTTGACCGACGCTCGGCAACGACCCTGTGCGCCGCAGGTTCCATCCATCGGGGCTGGGACCAGACGATTGTCGCAGGGTAAACATGGACTTATCCCGTATGATCGGAGAGGCATTTGCTCGACGCGACGTGTTTCGATTGAACTGCGCGGGGCTGGTGCAATTAAACGCGCAGTGGCGTTGAACGGCTCTTCAACAAGCTGAAGAACCGGGGCCGGGTCACCGCTAGATCACGAGAACCCGCAGAGTCGACTTGATCGGCATCACAGCTTGCTTGTCCTCGCTTTCGCCTGAAAAGGACAGAGATGCGGGCGCTGCGACAACTGAGCCGCCCCCTTTCAGTCCGGATCCATATGCGTACATCCGTGTCCTGGCACTGCGAGCGGTGCCTATTTCAACAGGAGCTATAGACGACCCGCCAGTAACCCGCAGTCGGTGCAGGCCTCGACATTTGCTCCCCTGACGACGGTGCGGCAATGTTCGGTGGCCGACATGACCTTCAACTGATGGAGGTTCAAGTGCGCTGCATAGGCGGCTTGGTTGGCGGGACTGGTAGTGCCCAAGATTTCATCGACATCGGGTGTGGCACCCATGCCCATCGGCCGCTGGACATTCTTAGCTCTGTGGTGGCCATGGCAATCTAATCGAGCGGACTTGGCGGCGTTGCGTAGCGCGCGGGTGGCGACCAGGGCTGCGCGCTGGCCCGCGACGGACACGCAGCCTAATGATTCAGGCACGTGGTCCCAGCCAACGACCGCGCCAGCACTGCCAAGTCATACTGTTCGATCTGGAAGCGCCGTATGTCCATCCTGTCGATGAGGCGCTGGCGTCGTGGACTGATGGCAATACCCGGGATGAATGTAGTCATAGCAAGGCTCTTTTTCTGGGGGTCCCGATGCTCCGCCTGCGTTCCACACCTCACACCGCACAATAGGCTCGTGCTTCCACCAGCTTTGCCTTTACGGATACGAAGAGAGGGCTCATATCAGCACGCACACGGGTACAGGCCGTGCGTACAAACTGATGGGTAAGAGCCTCACGAAGCCTGCAAGAATTGCGTGCTTGTCCCGTTGGAACAACGCCTCTGGCGAGGGTCACCGGCAGCCACCAGAATGGCAGGCTGGCAGGTCGGAAAATTTCTGTACCGCGCTGAACAGTACCCGACACATCGGGCTGCCGTCGTCAGGCCCCGCCCAAGCTATCGAATGCCAGCGCGATCAGGCGCTTGGTCAGGTTCCAGGCCGATGTGTCCGGCGTGACCAATTCGACATGGCCGGTATCCGCCACCTCATGCAACATAACCCTGTCCCCGGCGGCTTGCGCGCGGGTAATGTAGTCGGTCGCCATGCGGAACGGGATGATGCGGTCCGCGCGGCCGTTGACCAGGTCCTGCGGCACGCCAAGCGGCAGCAATCGAGGGACCGAGGTGTCGGTATAGGGATCGCTGCGGTCGGCACCGATCAGGCGCGCCACGACCTCGGTGCCGCAGCCATTGTCGGGGCTGGCGGCCACATCCTCCAGATCGGGCAGGCCGCCCAGGCTGATGACGTGCGCGATGGGCAGTGGATCAGTGCTGGCCAGCGGACTGCCGCTCGGCAGGCGCGGCCGCCCGGAGAGCCAAAGCGCCAGATGGCCGCCCGCCGAATGGCCGACTGCGACGACCGGTGAGGTCGCCAACCCGAACCGCGCGCCCTCGACAAGGAGCGCATCGGCGGCGGCGGCGGTATCGAGGAACGTGCCCGGATAGCCGCCTCCAGCCCGGTCGACACCGCGATAGTCGATGTTCCAGACGCCATAGCCGTTCCGGCGCAGATCATCGGCGACCCAGTTCATCAGGCGGCGATCGGCGATTTCGGTCTGCCAGCAGCCGCCATGCACCATCAACACGGTCCGATGCGGCCCCGCGCCTCCGGGGAGCCAAATATCGACCTTTTGCAGCGAGTCGGAGCCGTAGGCGATCGTCGCGTCCGGCTCGGGACGCGGCCGACGGGTCAGGTCGTCCCAGACGAGCGGCTGATAGCCCGTTCCGGTGCCGCTCATGTCACCCGCTTGACGACACGGAAGCGCGGGTCCTGCCACCGGCGGTTGGCGAGGATATCGTACAGCCGCTCGACCGCCTGCCACACATCGGCATAACCGAGATAGAGCGGCGTCAGGCCGAAGCGCAGGATGTCGGGCGCGCGAAAATCGCCGACCACGCCCTGTTCGATCAGCGCCTGGCACAGGGCAAAGGCCTCGGGGTGGCGGAACGAGACATGGCTGCCCCGCGCCGCCGGATCGCGCGGCGTGGCGAGTTCGAGGCCGAACCCGGCACAGCGCGTCTCGACCTGCTCGATCAACAGGGTCGAGAGCGCCACCGATTTCTCGACGACCGCTGCGAAATCGACGTCATCGAACAGCGCCACGCCTTCCTCCAGCGCGGCCAGGCCCAGGATCGGCGGCGTTCCGCACAGGAAGCGGGCGATACCCGGCGCGGGGTGATAGGCGTCGTCGAAATCGAACGGCGCGCCATGCCCCATCCAGCCCGACAAAGGCGAACGCAGACGCGCCTGATGTCGCTCTGCTACATAAAGAAACGCCGGTGCCCCCGGCCCGCCGTTCAGATATTTGTATCCACACCCGACCGCCAGGTCGGCACCGGTGCCGTTCAGGTCGACCGGAACCGCCCCGACGCTATGGCTGAGATCCCACAAAGTCAGCGCACCGGCCGCCTGCGCCGCCGCGGTGATCGCCGCCATGTCGAGCTTGCGCGCGGTCTTGTAATGGACATGGGTCAGCAGGACGACCGCGACATCCGCGTCGATCTCCTCGACGATCCGGTCGGACGGAACCGTCTTCAGCGTCGCCCCCATGAACTCGGCGACGCCCGAGGCCATGTAGAGGTCGGTGGGAAAATTGCCCGGCTCGGACAGGATGGTGCGGCGTCCCGGCCGATCGGCCAGCGCGGCGGCGAGCAGCTTGAACAAGTTGGCCGAGGTGGAATCCGCGACGATCACCTCCCCCGGCCCCGCGCCGATCAGCGGCGCGATCCGGTCGCCGATGCGGGCTGGCGCACCGATCCAGTCCGCCGTGTTCCAGCTGCCGATCAGGTCACGGCCCCATTCGTGGCGCACCACACGTTCCATGCGCGCCATCGTCGCCGAGGGCAGCACGCCCAGCGAGTTGCCGTCCAGATAGATCACCCCCTCCGGCAGGTCGAACCGCGCACGGCTGGCGGCCAGAGGATCGGCGGCATCGCGCGCCCGCGCCTCATCCAAAGTGATCATGCCCGTCATCGCTTTCTCCGTCACAACGCGACCCGCACGGTCAGCAACTCGGGGAAGAACACCTGGTCGATCACCCGCGCCAGATACGGCACCCCCGCCGTGCCGCCCGTCCCCCGCTTGAAGCCGATGATCCGTTCGATCGTCTTCAAATGCCCGAACCGCCACAATTGCACCCGATATTCCAGATCGACCAGCTTTTCGGCCAGTTCGTACAGGTCCCAATAGCGGTCCGCCTCGGCATAGACCGCGCGCCAGGCCGCCTCGACCGCATCCGAAGCGACATAGCCCTGGGTGAAATCGCGCTCGAGCCGGTCGGCCGGGATCGCGAATCCACGCCGGTCGAGCAGGCGCAGCGTCTCGTCATACAGGCTGGGCCGCGCCGCTGCTTCGGCCAGCATCGCATGGGCGGCCCCATCGAGCTCATGGACGGCGATCATCGCCGGGTTCTTGTTGCCCATCATGAATTCCAGCGCGCGATACTGCGCCGACTGGAAGCCCGAGCTGGAACCCAGCTTGCCGCGCATCGCGGTATAATCCGCCGGGGTGATGGTCGCCAGCACGTCCCAGCTCTGGATCAGCTGGGCCTGCACCCGCGCGACCCGCGCCATCATCTTGAACGCCACCCCCAGCCGGTCGGCGATGATCGCATGCCGCGCCGCCTCCAGCTCGTGCAGGCACAGCTTCAGCCACAATTCGGACGCTTGGTGGATGACGATGAACAGCAACTCGTCATGCGTTCCCGACAGGGGCGCCTGACAGGCGAGCAGCCGGTCGAGTTGCAGATAATCGCCATAGGTCATGTCGGCGGGCCGGGGATCGCGTGCTTCCATGGCCCGGACCTTATACCGGCCATACGGGGACATTGTTCGCAAAATCGCGGGTGGGTGATAGCATGGGCGGAACGATGTTCCGTTCGACAGGGAAATAGCAGACCGATGTCCCGCACAAAGCTGAACCCCGTCGACTTCGGCCTACTGGAATCGCTGGAGCGGAACGGCCGACAGTCCTTCGCGACGCTGGCCGCCGAGCATGGCCTGTCCAAGACGCCGTGCTGGAGCCGGGTGCAGGCGATGGAGGAGGCGGGGGTCATTCGCGGCTATCGCGCCGAGATCGACCCCGCCGCGCTGGGCCTCAGCGTCGTCGCGCATGTCCAGGTCGCGATCGACGCCAGCCAGCGCGATGCGTTCGAGGCGGCGGTGATGGACGATCCCGCGATCCTGGAATGCCACTCGATCGCGGGCGAGGCCGATTATCTGTTCAAGATCGCCTGTCGCGACGTCGAGGCGCTGGACGGATTGCTGCGCGACCAGCTGACCCTGTTGCCGGGCGTCACCCGCACCCACACCACGATCAGCCTGAAGGTCATCAAGCCCCCCGCCCCGCTTGCCCGCGCGGTGCAGGCGGCTCAGGCGCGCTTCATGACCCGGCGATAACCCAGCCGGATACCGGTGACTGACAGGATCAGCCCGAAGGCGGAAAGGATCAGGATCATTCCGTCGTGCAGCACCCGCCGCTCGAGCAGCCAGGGCCAGTCCCAGCAGTGGAGCAGATCGAAGACCCAGCGATAGAGCCGCCGCGCCCGGTCCTGCCGCGCAAGGACCTCGCCGGTGGCCGGATCGACATAGAGCCAGGTCCGTGCGGGATCGTCGAAACGCTGACGCAGCACCGGCAGCGTTGCGGTCGCGGGCCAATAGGCATCACGCTCGCCCAGTCGATCGACCTGCCAGAGGCGACCATCCGGGACCAGCGCCGCCGTCGCATGGCCCCACATCCGGTCACCCCCATGCGGCGCGGCCAGGGTCGCGGCCTCGAGGATGCGGGCCCGGTCCGACGCACGGTCGATCACGACCCGCATCTGCCCGGCGCTACCGATGATCTCGACCGTCCGCGCCTGCGGTGCCGCCGCCGCCAGCCGCGCGAGCGTCAGTCCCGGCGCCATCGTCAGCGCACGATAGCGCGCCAGAGCCGCTGGCGCGGTCGTGGTCCCGGCGAAAAGCCGCCCCGGATCGACGGAAAGCCACCCGCTGACGATCCAGCTGAGCAGGAACAGCCCGCCGACCAAGCCGCTGACATGATGCCAGAGCATCCAGCCGTGATAGGGACTGATCCGCCCCGCCCGGTAACGCCGTTGCCCGAAGCGTGCACGCAAGATGCCGATCCACAACCCTGTCAGCGCCACTGCGATACCCGGCCCCGCCACCCACAGGACGACCTGCCGCCATAGCGGCTGATCCTGCCGCAGGATGGTCGGGTACAGCCAGTGCGGCACCGAACCGAGCCAGTTCCACATCCTCTGACTCGCGGTGGTCCGCTGTACCGGCAGGCCGGTGGCCGACGAGACATAGAGAACCGTACCCGCCGCGTCGGCGAGCGACACCTTCCAAAGCGGACGATGCCGGTCGAAACCGCCCGCCACCGTCCATTGGTCACGCATCAGCCGCTCGGCGGAGCGGACCGGCGTTCCGGCAAAGGCGACGGCGGCCTGGCGGGCCAGCTGCTCGTCCACCGGGGCGAGTATGGCGGCGCGGCGTGCGGCGCGGGTCCGGATGGTCCCGTCCGCCTGCTCGATCCGCCAGACCGGCTCTGCCCCACGCATCTCCAGCACCAGGCCCGCCGCGCCCGGTGCCAGAGGTGGCGCAACGTCGACCCTGGCCCAGTCGATCGCCGCCGCGCCCTGCCAGCGCGCGGCGGGCGACAGCGCGGGATAGGGCACGAAGAGCATGACCAGCCCCGAGGCGAACCACATCGCGAAGAACAGGCAGGTGACGATCCCGACCCAGCGATGGGTCAGGAACAGCCAGCGCAAGATTGCCCGCCGCGTCGCCTTAGAAAGCGGCACGAAGCGCCACGTCGATCGAACGCGGACGGCCGAGCAGCCATTGTTCGTCGCCATAGCTGGTGGTCGCATACGCTTTGTCGAACAGGTTGGCGGCCCGCAGATCGACCGCCAGATGATCGGTCAGCGCATAGGCGATCGTCGCATCCACCGTCGCATAGCCGGGGATGCGGAAACGGTTGGCATTGTCCGAGAAACGTCGCCCGACATAGCGCAGCCCGGCGCGCGCCTGGACCCGCCGGGTGGCATCCCAGCGCAGCCAGACATTGGCCATCGTCTCGGCGATGTTGGGCGGCGTGTTGCCGTCATAGCTGATGCCGCCCGACAGGAAATCATCGAACCGCGCATCCAGCACCGATCCATTGGCGTCGATGCCCACCGTGCGCGTCACGTCGAGCGTCACCGCCGCCTCGATCCCCTGCGCGGATCGCTGCCCCACCTGTTCGATCGGGCTCGACAGGGTCCGCTGCGCCAGCAGCCCGGTCTTGACGATACGATAGGCGGCCAGCGTCGCGGTGCCGCGCCCGTCCAGGAACAACGCCTTCGCGCCGACCTCGACCTGGTGGCCGCGCGCATTGCTGAATGCCACCTGCCCCGTGGTGACCGTGGTCAGCGTGCCCAGCGGATCGACCCCGGTCGCATATTGCGCGTAGAGCGACAGCGTCGCCTGCGGCTGCCACACCGTGCCGATGCGCCAGGTCGTGTTGCGATAGGTGCGATCGAGGGCGAAGGTCTCGGCCGGTGTTCCCTGCGGATAGGCGATCGACCAGCGCTGCACCCGGTCCTGTTCGTGCCGCACGCCGCCGACGATCGACACTCCCCCGCCCAGCGTCACCCGGTCCTCGGCGAAGATCGCCCATTCGCCGGTCCGCGTGCGGTATCGCGGCGCGATCCCCTGCGTATCCAGGAACCGGCCGGGGTCGAAGCGGAAGGGATCGACCATGTCGACCTGCGCGTCTGATCCGAAATTATTCTCGTGCGTGAACCGGACCAGATTGGCGTCGAAGCCCAGGACCAGCGCATTGCCCACCGCGCCCCGGATCGGCGTCTTCAGCGTGACGGCCGCCTGGTTACCCCACTGCGTCTGATCGTGGCGGATGCCATAATTGTCGCTGCGCTGGATCGTGCCCGACCCCGCTCCCACGGGCGCGACCCAGGCATAGCTTTCCAGATTGCGCCAGAACCGGTCGCTGGTCAGGCGATAGGTGGTGTTGGAGAAGCTGATCCAGTCGTTTGGCGTCCAATCGACCTGAAGCGTGGCGCGATCGTCCCGAAAGCGAAGCCGCGCATCGGCGACATTGTAGTTCGCCCGCCGGTTACGCGTATCGAGCTGCCCCGCGATCAGCGGCGTTCCGAAATAGGCCATGGGCCGCTGGTCGCCATGATCGCCGCGCAACGTGATCGCCAGTGTCGGAAGCGGCGTCCAGCGCAGTGTCCCCGCCAGCGCCAGGCTGCGCGACGATCCCCGATCGACATAACCGTCCGAGCGCCGCCAGCTGCCGTCGATCCGATAGGCCAGCGTGTCGCCGATCGGCCCGCCCATTCCGGCCGCGGCATGCAGGCTGTCCTGCGCGCCATAGCCGATCTCACCCTGCACGGAGGTGCGCCGGGCGTCGGGCCGCCGCATCACGACGTTCACCGCACCGCCCAGCGCGCCCTGCCCGTACAGGACCGAGGCCGGGCCGCTCAGCACGTCGACCCGCTCGACCATCCAAGGGTCGGTCGGAAAGGTGATCGTCCCCGCCGCCGGAAACAGCCGCACGCCGTCGATCAGTTGCAGCACCGACCCCTGCCCCGCAAAGCCGCGCGCGGCGAGCGCGGTGCCGCCATTGCCCAGATTGGCGACGCTGGTGATCCCCGGTGCGCGGGTCTGCGCATCGACCAGCGACTGGTCCCCGCGCGCACGGATGGTGTCGCCGTCCAGCGTCGCGATGCTGGCGGGCGTTTCCAGCGGCGTCAGGTTCAACCGGCTGGCCGTCGCATTGGGCATGGTCAGCACGCCACCGTCCTTTTCGCCGATGACGAGGATGGTGGCACTGTCGCTGCCCCCCTCATTGGCACGGGGCTCGGCCACCTGTCCGATCGCGGGGGCGGCACCCAGCGCGAGCAATATCGCCGGGGCGGCGGCATTCAGGGAAATACACGACATCGTCTTGTCCTTCGGGCGTCTGACGCACATCGACGGGGGCCCTCCGCACACGCGGCGACGGCCATGCCCGCCGGACGCCACCGGCCACGCGCACACCCATCCATGCGGCCCCCGCCGCACCTTTGGCGTCGCTCGTCGGATCATCACCGTGCCTCGGCCATCCCCTGGACCAGGCATGAGCGACCAGACGTCGGCAGGTCTCCTGGCTCGCGGGTCGTCGCCGGGTGTGCGGCCTTCCCAGGTTGCCCCAGTGGCCTGGCCGGATGCGATCATCCCGCCGGTGCACGCCTTGCTCGCCGCTTACAGTTGCAGGGACAGCCCCGGATTTCGGCGACCACTCGCCTTCACCGGATTCCCTTTTCATCCTCCTCCCGGAGGAACCGACGCGATCATGACAGCACCTCGCGGCACCGCCGCTGCGATCGATAGGGGAAGGCGCCGTGCGGTACAAGACGGCGGAGGACGGCACGGCGGTCCCATCGGCGTTTGACACGCGGCCCCGTGACGGCGGAAAGCCGGACGGATCGAAAGCCCTCCCCGGTTCCATGGCGGTGGGTCGAAGGAGAGACGGACATGCGCGTGCTGGTCATCGGTCTGGGCGATATCGCGCACAAGGCCTATCTGCCCGTCCTGGCGTCCCGCCCCGACATCGCCCTGCATCTCGTCACGCGCAATGCGCAGGTGCGACACGACACCGCCCGCGCCTGGCGGGTGGCGGGCCATCATGCCACGCTGGACGCGGCGCTGGCGACCGGCGCGTTCGACGCCGCCTTCGTCCACGCCGCGACCGAGGCGCACCCCGCACTGGTCCGGCGACTGCTCGAGGCGCGAATCGCGACCTTCGTTGACAAGCCGCTGGCCGATACGCTGGCACAGGCCGAACGGCTCGTCGAGCTGGCGGCGGCGCAGGACACCTTGCTGCGGATCGGGTTCAACCGCCGGTTCGCGCCCTGCTACGCCACGCTGCGCGACGAAACGGCGGACCTGATCGTCATGGAGAAGCACCGCCACCGCCAGCCGGACGTCGCGCGCCGTGTGATCTTCGACGACTTCATCCATGTCGCCGACACGCTGCTCTTCATGGCGCCGGGGCCGATACGCCGCCGCGTGATCGAACCCAGGGTCGTCGACGGCCTGCTGACCGCGATCACACTGATGCTGGCGGGCGACGGTTTCACCGCGATCGGCATGATGCACCGGGACAGCGGGTTGAACGAGGAACGGCTGGACGTGATGGGGGGCGGCCTCCGCCGGTCGGTGCTGAACATGGCGGACCAGGTGCATCTGGCCGGAAGCGAGGTCCGGACACGACGCGGCGACTGGACCTCGGTCGGCCGGCAGCGCGGGTTCGAGGCGATGTGCCTCGACTTCCTGAGCGCCGCCCGCGACGGGGTGGCGACGGATGCCGATAATATCCTGGCGACCCATGCTCTGTGCGAGGCGATGACCGAAGCAGCGGAAGCCATGGGGGCGATGCCGCCATCCGCCTGAAGCGTTTCGGCCATCCGCTCTTCCCCTGCGAAGGTTTCCCATGTCCCCCAAGCGCCGTCCCGGCAAAGACCGGGATCCAGTTGGGCGATCATTGGACGCCCCTCTTGCCGTTTCCCAACTGGACCCCGGCCTTCGCCGGGGTGGTATGGGGTTCGGGAGAGCAGGCCTGTTTTCGCCCGGCTGTCGCCTGAACGGCAGAACAGAAACGATCGCGCCTAATCGGCGAGATAAGCCTCCAGTGCGTCGCTGCCGCCGATGCGCTCGCCATCGATGAAAATCTGCGGGGTGGTGGCGACGTCCTGCTCCGCCTTGAACGCCTCGACCTCGTCGCGCGAGGACAGGATGCGGTCGTCGACCTCATAGCCTGCTCCCTCCAGCATCTCCTTGGCGCGCACGCCGAAGGGGCAGGTATGTTTGGGCAGCACCATGCGGTAGAGGGTCGCCGTCTTCTGCTCCGCCATGTCGTTTTCCTTCTGGGTCATGCGACCACAGCGTCGGCCCGTCCAAAGGGTTCCGCCCACCCCCTCCATCGCCCCGCCCCGATGACCCAAACCGGCAGGCGGATCAGTGGCTTGCGCGGCTTCCAGGCTTCGCGCATCATCATGGACATGACACCCGATCGCCGCTCCGTCCTGGCCGCAGGCCTTGCGCTCATGGCCGCGCCCGTCGCGGCGGCACAGGGCGCGCCGCGTCTTCGTCGCCTGTCCCCCGCGCTCGACCGCATGATCGCGCCGGGCACCGAGCCCGAGGTGATCGCGACTGGCATCCGCTGGGCCGAGGGGCCGGTCTGGGTGCCGCGCGGCGGGTATCTGCTGTTTTCCGATCCCCCCGCCAATCTGGTGCGCCGCTGGCAGCGGGGACGCGGCCTTTCCGTCGTGCTGAACCCGTCGGGCGCGCCCGGCACCGACCCCAAGCTGGTCCGCGAACCCGGCGCGAATGGCCTGGCGCTGGATGCCGGTGGTGCGCTGTTGATCGCCAATAGCGGCGGGCGCAGCCTCGACCGCGTCGACTTGGCCACCGGCCGCCGCATTGTGCTGGCCGATCGTTATGCGGGCAAGCGCTTCAACAGCCCCAACGACATGCATGTCGCGCGCGACGGGGCGATCTGGTTCACCGACCCGCCCTACGGCTTTCAGGACGGCGACCGGTCACCGCTGAAGGAACAGCCGGTCAACGGCGTCTATCGCCGCCGCCCCGATGGTCGCATCGACCTGATCGACGGCGAGCTGACCAAGCCGAACGGCATTGCGATGTCGCCCGACGAGCGGAAACTCTACGTCTCGGTGTCGGACGAGGCCGCGCCGCGCATCATGGTCTATGACGTGGATACGCACGGACAGGTGAGCGGCCGCCGCGTGCTGCTCGACGCCAGGGCGATGCGGGCGGCGGGCGGCGCGGGATTGCCCGACGGCATGAAGGTCGCGCGCGACGGTACGCTCGTCTGCTCGGTGCCCGGCGGCATTATGCTGATGACGCCCGACGCCGAGCCGCTGGGCCTGATCGAACAGGGCTCGCCGGTCGCCAACTGCGCCTTTGGCGAGGGCGGCCGTGCGCTGTTCCTGGCGGCCAATGACCGTATCCTGCGCGTGGCGCTGCGCCCCGGCTGGCAGGGCTGATCGAGGCCCCCGGGCGGAACACCCTAGGCGACGCCCTCGATCATGCTGGCCGACACGGGAATGGCGATCGTGCAGTGGACCCCGTCCGCCCCCAGCGCATAGGTGGTACGCGCATTCAACTGATAAGGCAGCGCTCGCTCGATCAGTTCGCGCCCCTGGCCGTGACGATCCGTCCGTATATCAGGCTCCGGCATCGCCACCCCGCTTTCGCGCCAGTCGATGTGCAGCCACGGCTTGCCATCGGCCCCGCACGGATCGAGCGACCAGCGGATCGCCAGCCGCCCATCGGCCTGGCCCAGCGCGCCATGCTTGATCGCGTTCGTCGCCAGCTCGTGGATCGCCATGGCCAGCGTGTGCACCGTCGTCGAGCGCAACCGGACGCCCGTCGGCCCCTCCAGCGTGGTCCGCCCCGCCCGGCCGCCCATCGCCGCCAATTCGGTGTGGATCAGATCCTCGAACGACACCCGGTCATGATCGTTGAGCCGCGACAACAGCCCCTGCACACGCGACAAGGCGGCCATACGGTCGTCGAAATGTGCCAGGAAACCGGCCAGGTCGTCGGTCCCCCGCGCGGTATGGTCGGCGATCGAACGGACGACGCCCATCAGGTTGCTGGTCCGGTGTTGCAGTTCGGCGATCAGTACGCGCTGCGACGCCTCGCTCCGGCGCAGCGCCGCCTCGGTCTTGCGGCGGTCGGTCAGGTCGGCGGTGACGACCAGGAAGCGGCTCCCCTGCCCCCCGGTCGGCGGCAATAGCGAGATCGTGCTGCTGGCCCAGACCTGCGAACCGTCGGGCCGGAAGTAGCGTTTGTCGAGGGTGCTGGGACGCCCGGTGGCCGCCGCCTGCGTGATCGCGATCAGGCTGGGGGCCATGTCGTCGGGATGGGTGATCTCGGCCACGCTGGCGTTCAACAGCGCCTCGGCCGGGCGGCCGACGATCCGGCAAAGCTCGTCGTTGACGCGCAGGAACCGCCCCTCCGGCGTGATCACCGACAGTCCGACCGGCGCGGTGGCGAAGATCGCCGCCAGCTGGCTTTCGCTGTCCGCCAGCCTCACCTGCACCACCTCTTCGCGCAGCCGCAGGATTTCGGCCTGGGTCGCCTTCCACTCGCTGATGTCGCGGGTCGTGGTCGCCACGCCGTCGCCCAGCTTCACCACGGTCTGATAGAACCAGCCGTCGAACTGCTCATGGACATAATGACGCTCGGCCTGTTCGGGCAGGCCGGTTTCGGTGACGCGGCAAAAGGCGTCGAATATCCCTTCCTCGACCACGCCCGGATTGCGTTGCAACAGGCTTTCGCCGCGCACCTCGCCATATCTGGTTTCCGAGGTATGGTTGTTCAGCACCCAGCGGAAATCGACGATCCGCCCCGCCGCGTCGCGGATCGCCACGAACACCTGGATCATGTCGGTCGAGGCATCCATCGTCGCCTGCAACAGCTCGTGGCTGGCCTGCAACTCGGCGGCGCGCCGTCGTTCGCGTTCCTGTTCGTCCACCCGTCCGCCCGCCTGTCGCCGATATCCGCGTGCGCTGGTTACAGCAAGCCGCGCCGATTGCGTAGCCATGCTCGATCGGTCCGGCGCGCCCAGGCTCGGTAATGTCCGACTTTTCATATGCACCACCGGCTCGGTCGACAGCGTAGCCAAGATGCTTGCCCCGGCCCGTTCAACCTCTACAAATGTACGACTAGAAAAAGAACGAGAGACCGACGGGAGTGGACGGCATGACGATCGACAAAGGCGGGATCAGCCGCCGACAGGCGCTGGCGGGCGCGGCGCTGACCGGCGGCATGGTGCTGGGGGCGCAGACGGCCCCGCTGGGTGCGGCCACGACACCCCCCGCCCCGCTCGCCCCGCGCCCGCCAATGGGCTGGAACAGCTGGAACAGCTTCGCCACCACCATCACCGAGGCGCAGGCGCGCGAAACCGCGGCGATCATGCGCGAAAAGCTGCTGCCCTTCGGTTATGACATCTTCACCGTCGACATCCAGTGGTACGAGCCCGAGGCGTCGAGCTATACCTATAACAGCGCGCCCATGCCCGCGATGGACGGCCATGGCCGGTTGATCCCCGCGCCCAACCGTTTTCCCTCGAGCGCCGACGGATCGGGCTTCACGAAGCTGGCGGCTGACGTCCATGCGATGGGCATGAAGTTCGGCATCCACCTGATGCGCGGCATCCCGCGCCTGGCGGTCAAGCGGAACCTGCCGATCCTGGGCACTCGCTACCGCGCCGCCGATATTGCCGACACGACCAGCATCTGCCCATGGAACCCGGACATGTACGGCGTCGACATGAGCAAGCCCGGCGCGCAGGCCTATTATGACAGCGTGTTCGCGCTCTATGCCTCCTGGGGCGTCGACTTCGTCAAGATGGACGATATGAGCCGCCCCTATGACGCGCACGCGCCCGAGATCGAGGCGGCACACAAGGCGATCGGTGCGAGCGGACGCCCGATCATGCTCAGCCTGTCGCCGGGCGAGACGCCGGTCATCCGCGGGGCCCATGTCCGTCGCTTCGCCCAGATGTGGCGCATCTCGGACGATTTCTGGGACGAGTGGACCATGCTGGAGGCGCAGTTCACCCGGCTGGAGAATTGGACGCCGCATCGCGGCCCCGGCGGCTGGCCCGATGCCGACATGCTGCCGCTCGGCCGCCTGGCACTGGGCAAGCGCGATACAAAGTTCACGCCCGACGAGCAGCGCACGCTGATGACCCTGTGGTCGATCGCGCGCTCGCCGCTGATCATGGGCGGCGACCTGCGCTATCTCGATGCGCCGACGCTGGCGCTGCTGACCAATCGCGCAGTGCTGGCGGTGAACCAGGCCTCCACCGACAACCAGCCGCATTTCGTCGAGGACGGTGCGCGGATCTGGTCGGCCAAGCCGGAGGGCGCACCCGGCGACCGCTATCTCGCGCTGTTCAATACCACCGACAAACCGAAGGAAGTGGCGATCCCGCTCGCCATGCTGGGCCTGTCGGGTGCGATCGCCGCGACCGATTTGTGGGAGGGCAAGACCCTTGGTCCGGTTACGGGCCGGATGGCGCGCACGCTCCCGCCGCACGGGGCGGGCCTGTACCGACTGCGGGCGGGGTAACTCTTCGCCCTCACCGCACCGCCGGAACCACGCCCTTCGGCACCGCCGCCAGTCGCCGGATCAAATCCGTCTCCGCCTGCCGGTACGGCGTGCCATCACCACGAAACACCTCGTGGAACCAGATGGTCGGTTCCTCCAGCACATAGGGCCGTTTCCAACTGTCCCAGGGCAGCCGCGTCTGCGTCCTGCCATCGACAAAGCCCCAGTTCATCATCGCGACATTGTACCGCTTGGCGATGGGCAGCGAGCCGTCGAAGGTCGATCCGTTGCCGCGCGCCATATACTCTGTGCACAGGATCGGGCGATTATAGCCCTGAAGCTGCTTCACCCGCCGCTCGAACGTCTCGGGCCAGCTATAGTCGTGGAAGGTGATCACGTCGGACTGCGCCAGTTGCAGCCTGTCCATCGCCGAACCCTTGCCGCCGGGTGTCCAGTCGTCCCCCTGCCACACACCCGAGGTCAGCGGCTGCGACGGTTCCGCCGCGCGGGCCCAGTCGAACACCTGGGCCAGCATCGCGCGGACCAGCGGCTCCTTGCCCTCCCGCCCCTTATATTGATCGGCGCCATTGTCGGGTTCGTTCCAAAGGTCCCAGCCCAGGATGCGCGGATCGTCCTTGAACGCGCCGATCACGCCTTGGACATAGGTCCGGTACTTCGGCCAGTTCGCCCGGTCGCGCAGCCCCGCCATGCCGGGCCCCTGCACCCATCCCGAATTGTGGACACCGGGGATCGGCGGATGCTGCGGCCCCAGCTTCGCGTCCGGGTCCCAGCAACTGTCGAAGAGGACGAAGAGCGGGCGGATACCATGCGCCTTGGCGATCGTCAGGAACTGGTCGATCCGGCGCTGGAACCCCGCCGGGTCCTGGGCCCAGAGCTGATCGTGCAGGAACACCCGCATGGTGTTCATCCCGATCCCCTGCGCCAGGCCGAGTTCATGGTCGATGCGCCGGGGGTCCCATGTCTCGCCCTGCCACATCTCCAACTGGTTGATCGCGCTGGCGGGGGTATAGTTCGCGCCGACCAGCCAGGGCTGGCGATCATACCAGGCGCGCGCCTGCGCCTCGGTCCAGCGGCCCCGCGCCTCGGCGGGCAGCGCAGGCAGCATCGCGGCGATCGCCACGCCCAGGTACAGCCGCGTCCTCATCCCCGTCTCTCCCGCTGAATGGCCGGTGGTTCGTCCCGGTCCATTTCCTCGCTGGGGTGGAATGTCCTTGAAAAAGTCGGACTTATCAAGTGATGTCTGCCCCGAACCAGGGGCCGGACATGAGAGCACCCGTTTCGAGGAGAGGACGAGGATGAGGCCGTTTTCCTGTATCGCCGCCGCGCTGGCGCTCGCCGCGACCGGATCGGTCATGGCCCGGAACCCGCAATTCCAGGGGGCAGACCCGCATGCGGTGATGATCGGCGACGAGATGTGGATCTTTCCGACCGGCGGACCGGGAGGAAGCTGGGCCGCCGATCGCTTCGGCGCCTTTTCCAGCCGCGACCTCAAGACTTGGCGGCCGCGCGGCGAGCTGATCCGGCGCGACCAGATCAAGTGGATCGAGGACGACGGCGCGCGCGAGCATTTCCTCTGGGCCCCCGGCGTCGCGACGCGGGGCGGCAGATGGTATCTCTATTATTCGGTCGGACCGCAAAACCCGACGCCCAGCCGGATCGGCGTCGCCATCGCCGACCGGCCCGAGGGTCCTTACCGCGACAGCGGCCGCCCGCTGGTCACCGGCGGCAAGGGGTTCGAGGCGATCGACCCGATGGTCTTTCAGGATCGCCGGTCGGGGAAAATCTATCTCTATGCAGGCGGCAGCGCAGGCGCGACGCTGCGCGTATGGGAACTCAAGTCCGACATGATCTCGATCGCGCGCGAGGTGAAGGTCGTCACGCCGCCGCAATTCACCGAGGGTGCATTCCTGCACGAACGCAACGGAACCTATTACCTGTCCTATAGCCATGGGCGGTTCAACGGACCGGATTATTCCGTCCATTACGCTACAGCCCCGTCGCCTGTCGGGCCCTGGCGGTATCGCGGGGCGATCCTGACCAGCGACGGGGCACATCAGGGGCCGGGCCATCACAGCTTCGTGACGACGCCGGACGGTCGCACCCTGATCGTCTATCACCGCTGGGACCGCGGGCCCGGTCCGGGGCCCTTCCAGGGCGAGCGGGTCGTGGCGATCGACCGGGTGGACTATGCCCCCGACGGCACGATACGCCCGATCCGCATGACCGACGCGGAGGCCCCGATCCTGACGGCAGGGCGTCCATCCCGCCGCTGACGATCGTCTGCCCACCCGCACGCCGGGTGGGTCGTTATCATGCGCTAACCAACTGTATCAGCTCCGAAAACGGAATTTCGGCGTCATCCTCCCAAATCCTGACGTTTCGATCGTCACAAGGGGGACGTCCTGCGGTTGCATGGAATCACCATGAGCGCGGTCCCCCGCCCGGCCGTCGTGCCGGATCGTATCGATACGATAATGGGAGGAACAGGCCATGCAGACCCAGATCATCGCAAAGGCGACCGGCGCCTCGACGACAGCCAATGGCGACCTCATCGAACTGGGCGCCCCCAGCGTCGTCCGGCTCGACCTCGACCGTTCCCGGATCGCGACGATGGTGCGCGAAGGCGACGACCTGGTCATCCGCCTGACCGATGGTCAGACGATCCGCGTCGACCATTTCTATGGCGAGCAGAAGGGCGGCGACAGCGACCTGGTGCTGCGCGACCAGCAGGGTGGGCAATGGCTGGCCCACCCCTCGTCCAGCGGCTCGGGCCGCTTCACCGCAATCCGCGACATCGACGACCTGATGGGGACCGCGAACGACACCCATGATCGGGGGGGCGGCTTCATCCTGCCTGCGGTGCTTGGTGCAGCGGGCATCGGTGGCCTGATCGCGGCGGTGTCGGGCGGCAAGGGTCGCAACGATTCCGACAAGGGCGATGCACAGGCGCCGGGCCAGCCGACCGCGGGCTTCACCGCGCGCGGCGACAGCGTCACCGGACGGGGCGAGCCGGGCGCGACGATCCGGGTAACCGACCCACAGGGCAATGTAATCGGCACCGGCACCGTCGGTGCTGACGGCAGCTTCAACATCCCGGTCACGACGCCCCAGACCAACGGCCAGCCCGCGAACGTCACGCAAACCGACCCGGCGGGCAATACCTCCCCCGTCGCCACCGTCATCGCGCCCGATATGACCGCCCCCTCCGCCCCAACCGCCGCCGTGAATGGCCAGGGCACGACGATCACCGGCACCGGCGAGCCCGGCGCGACCGTCACAGTTCGCGACGCCAGCGGGCAACCACTGGGTTCCACGACGGTGGGCTCGAACGGCAACTACACGCTGCAGCTGACCACGCCGCAGGCCAATGGCGGCACCGTGACGGTGACGCAGGCCGACCCGGCGGGCAATGTGTCCCCGGCCGCCACCTTCAACGCCCCCGACACCACGCCGCCGGTCGCCCCAACCGCGACGATCACGGGCAACGGTGCGACCGTCACCGGCACCGGTGAGCCCGGGGCGACCGTCACGGTCCGCGATGCGGGCGGGCAGGTCCTGGGTACGACGCCGGTCGCTGCCGACGGCGGCTATAGCGTGACGCTGACCACGCCACAGGCCAATGGCGGCACGCTGACCGTCACCCAGGCGGACCCGGCGGGCAACACCTCGCCAGCGACCACTATTGCCGCCGCCGACACCACCGCCCCCGCCGCCCCGGTGGTGGTGGTCAGCGCGGATGGGGCGACGCTGACCGGCACCGGTGAAGCAGGGGCGACGGTCCAGGTCCGTGACGCGGCGGGCCAGCCGATCGGAACCGCCACGGTGGCGGCCGATGGCAGCTTCAGCGTCGCGCTGCCCGCCGGAACCTCCAACGGCCAGACCCTGTCCGTCGCGCAGAGCGATGCGGCGGGCAACACCTCACCCTCCGCGACCGCGCCGACCCCCGATCTGGTCGCCCCAGGCGCGCCCACCGCGAGCGTCGCGAGCGACGGCGCCAGCATCACCGGCACCGGTGAGCCGGGCGCCACCGTCCAGGTCCGCGACGGGGCAGGCACCGTCATCGGCACCGCCACGGTCGATGCCCAGAGCGGATACACCGCGCCGCTGGCCACCGCGCAGGCCAATGGACAGGCGCTGAGCGTCACGCAAAGCGACGCGGCGGGCAATGTCTCGCCCCCGGTCGCGCTGACCGCTCCCGACATCACGCCCCCCGCCCCTCCGCTCGCCACGCTGTCAAGCGACGGCGCATCCGTCTATGGGAATGGCGAGCCCGGTGCGACCGTGCGTATCGTCGATGGCAACGGCACGTTGCTGGGCACGGCCGTGGTCGCCGCCGACAGCAGCTATGCCGTGACACTGGCCACGCCGCAGACCAATGGGCAGCAACTGTCCGCCAATCAGACCGACCCGGCGGGCAACATCTCGCTTCCCAGCAATGTCGCGGCACCCGATGTCACCGCGCCGGGTGCCCCCGTCGCGACGATCTCTGCGGATGGCAGCATCGTCACCGGCACCGGCGAACCCGTCGCCACGGTCGCCGTGCGCGACCCCGGCGGCGCGGTGATCGGCACCGCGACCGTGGCGGCCGACGGCAGCTTCTCGACGACCCTCACCCCGACCCAGGCCAATGGCGAGGCGCTGACGCTGAACCAGACCGACCGTGGCGGCAACGCCTCACCCGACACCGGGCTGCTCGCGCCGGATATCACCGCACCCACCGGCCTGACCGCCGCGATCAGCGGTGACGGCGCGATCGTCTCGGGCACTGGCGAGGCTGGCGCCAGCGTCACGATCCGCGATCCCGCGGGCACCATCATCGGCACCGCCACCGTGGCCGCCAATGGCAGCTATTCGGCAACGCTTACCCCCGCACAGGCCAATGGACAGACGCTACAAGCGACACAGGCCGACGCGGCGGGCAATGTTTCGGCCCCCGCCAACGTCATCGCACCCGATATCACGCCGCCGCTTGCCCCGACCGGATCGGTCATCGACAATGGCGCGACACTGGTCGGCACCGGCGAGGCGGGCGCGACGCTGATCGTGCGCGCCGCCGACGGCACCGTGCTGGGCAGCGGACTGGTCGATGCCAACGGCAATTTCGCGGTCACGCTGAACCCGGCCCAAGCCAACGGCGAGCCCGTCCAGATCGCGCAGAGCGATGCGGCGGGCAACACTTCGGCGTCCGTCACCGTGCTCGCCCCCGACATCACCGCCCCCATCGGCCTGACTGCCGCGATCAGTGGCGACGGTGCGATCGTCTCGGGCACTGGTGAGGCTGGCGCCAGCGTCACCATCCGTGATCCCGCAGGGACCATCATCGGCACTGCCACCGTGACCGCCAATGGCAGCTATTCGGCGGCGCTTACCCCCGCGCAGACCAATGGCCAGACGCTCCAGGCGACACAGGCGGATGCCGCGGGCAACGTCTCGGCCCCCGCCAATGTCCTTGCCCCCGACACCACCGCGCCGCTCGCCCCGACCGGATCGGTCGTCGACAGTGGCGCCACGCTGGCGGGCACCGGCGAGGCGGGCGCGACGCTGACCGTACGCGCCGCCGACGGCACCGTGCTGGGCAGCGGACTGGTCGATGCCAACGGCAACTTCTCCGTCACGCTGAACCCGGTGCAGGCCAATGGCCAGACCCTCCAGATCGCGCAGAGCGATGCGGCGGGCAATGCCTCGCCAAGCGTCAGCGTCCTCGCGCCCGACATCACCGCGCCGATCGGCCTGACCGCCGCGATCAGTGGCGACGGCGCGATCGTCACCGGCCTGGGCGAAGCGGGGGCGACCGTCACCATCCGCAACCCCGGCGGCGCGATCATCGGCACCGCCACGGTGGACCAGAATGGCAGCTATGCCGCGATCCTCACCACGCCGCAGCGCAATGGCGAGGTGTTGCAGGTGACACAGGCGGATGCGGCCAACAATGTCTCCGCCCCCGCCGCGACCACCGCACCGGACCTGACCGCACCGCTTGCCCCGGTGGGCACGCTGTCGGCGGACGGCGCGCAGGTCACCGGCACCGGTGAGGCGGGCGCAACCGTCTCCGTCCGCGCCGCCGACGGCACCGTGCTGGGCACCGCCGTCGTCGACGCGGGCGGGGCCTTCACCGTCGCGCTGTCCGCGCCGCAGGCGAATGGCCAGACGCTGGCCGTCGTGCAGGCGGATGCGGCTGGCAATGTCTCGCCCGCCCTGTCCCTGACCGCCACCGATACGACCGCGCCGATCGGGCTGACCGCCTCGGTCGACGGCACAGGCACGGTCGTCAGCGGCCAGGCGGAGGCGGGCGCGACCGTGACCGTGCGCGATCCGGCGGGACAGGTGATCGGCACCGGCACGGCGGGCACGACCGGAGCCTATGCGGTGGCGCTGACCACCCCGCAGGTCGATGGCGAGCAGCTTCAGGTGACGCAGGCCGATACGACCGGAAACACCGCTCCCCCCACGCCGGCGACGGCGCCCGACATCACCGCACCCGCAGCCCCCGTCTTTGCCCTGGATGCGAACGGCGCCAATGCCAGCGGCTCCGGTGAGGTCGGTGCGGCGGTCACGCTGCGCGATGCGGGCGGAACGGTGATCGGCACCGGCACGATCGGTGCGGACGGCCGCTTCACCGTCGCCCTCAGCCCGGCCCAGGCCAATGGCGGGACGGTCGGCGCGACGCTGACCGATGCGGCGGGCAATGTCTCGCCGGTCGCCAATGCTCCGGCTCCCGACATCACGGCCCCCGCCGCGCCGGCCGCCGCGCTGGATGCAACCGGAGGAATCGTGTCGGGCACCGGCGAGGTCGGCGCGACCGTGACCGTGCGGGCCGCCGACGGCACCATCCTAGGCACCGGCGTGGTCGGCAGCCAGGGGGCCTATGCCGTCGCCCTGTCCGCCGCACAGCTGAACAGCCAGGTGCTGAACGTCGTCCAGGCCGATGCGGCGGGCAATTCGTCGCCCTCGACCACTGTCACCGCGCTCGATCGCATCCCGCCCGCGCCGCCGGTCGCCAGCGTGTCGGCCGATGGCGCGACCCTGACCGGCACCGGCGAGGTCGGCGCGGTCGTCACGATCACCGACCCGGTCGGCCAGGTCATCGCCACGGTGCCGGTCGGCGCGGACGGCAGCTTCGGCGTGACGCTGTCGCCGCCGCTGACCAACGGCCAGATCCTGTCGCTGACCCAGGCGGATGCGGCGGGCAATGTCTCGCAAGCAGGCAACGCCACCGCGCCCGACCTCATCCCCAACGACACGCCGCTGGCCCCGACCGCGACGTTCGCCGGTGACGGCGCCAGCGTCAGCGGCACCGGCCAGGCGGGCACCGCGATCACCGTGCGCGACGCCAGCGGCGCGGTCATCGGCACCGGCACCGTCGCCGCCGATGGCAGCTACAGCGCGACGCTGACCACGCCGCAGTTGAATGGCGAAACGGTGCGCGTGACCCAGACCGATGCCGAGGGCGACGTCTCACCCCCCGCCGTTGCGATCGCGCCCGACCTGACGCCGCCCGCCATTCCGGTGGCGGCGATCAATGCCACCGGCGCCGTCGTCAGCGGCACCGGCGAGATCGGCGCGACGGTGCGGGTCCTCGACACCAATGGCGCGGTGCTGGGCACGGCGACGGTCGGTGCGACGGGCGCCTATGCGGTCGTCCTGGTCACGCCCCAGGTCAACAACCAGGCCCTGACCGTGGTGCAGGCGGATGCGACGGGCAATGTCTCGCCCGGCGCGGCGCTGACCGCGCCCGATATCACCGCCCCGCTCGCCCCCACCGGCCAGGTGGCGGGTGACGGGACGAGCGTGACCGGCACCGGCGAGGCGGGCGCGACCGTCACCATCCGCGATGCCGTCGGCACCGTGATCGGCACCGCGCAGGTGGCCGGTGACGGCAGCTTCACCGCCCCCCTCTCCCCCGTCCAGGCCAATGGCCAGGCGCTCACCCTGACCCAGGCCGATCCGGCGGGCAACACCTCGCCGGTGACAGCCGTCGCCGCACCCGACATCACCGCGCCCGTCGGCCTGACCGCAGCGATCGACAGCGCCGGAACGCTCGTTACCGGCCAGGGCGAAGCGGGGACGACCGTGACCATCCGCGATGCGACCAACACGATCGTCGGCACCGCGACCGTGGCGACCGACGGCACCTATGCCGCGATTCTGACCCCGCCGCAGGCCAATGGCCAGTTGCTGCAGGCGGTCCAGGCGGATGCGGCGGGCAACGGCTCGGCCCCCATCGCGTTGACCGCGCCCGATATCACCGCCCCGCTCGCTCCGGCGGGCATCGTATCGGGTGACGGCACGACCCTGACCGGCACCGGCGAAGCAGGCGCCACGGTTACCATCCGCGCGCCCGGCGGCGCGGTCATCGGCACCGCGCTGGTCGCGGCGGACGGCAGCTTTACCGCACCGCTCACCCCGGCGCAGGCGAACGGCCAAGTCCTGACCCTGACCCAGGCCGATCCAACCGGCAATGTCTCGCCCGTCGCACAGGCACCCGCGCCCGACATCACCGCACCGGTCGGCCTGACCGCCGCGATCGACGGCGCAGGCACGATCGTCACCGGCCAGGGCGAAGCGGGGGCAACCGTCACCATCCGCGATCCGAACGCCGCCGTCATCGGCACCGCAACCGTTGCGGCGAATGGCACCTACACCGCCATCCTGACGACGCCGCAGCTCAACGCCCAGTTACTTCAGGTGACGCAGGCGGATGCGGCAGGCAATGTCGCCGCCCCGGCCACCGTCACCGCACCGGACCTGACCGCACCGCTTGCCCCGGCGGGCACCGTGTCGGGTGACGGCACGACGCTGACCGGCACCGGCGAGGCGGGGGCCACGGTGACCATCCGCGCGCCCGACGGCACGATCATCGCCACCGTATTGGTGGCGGGTGACGGCAGCTTTACCGCACCACTCAACCCCGCCCAGGCGAACGGCCAGTTGCTGACCCTGACCCAGGCGGATCCGACGGGCAATGTCTCGCCCGTTGCGCAGGCACCGGCACCCGACATCACCGCCCCGACCGGCCTTACCGCCGCGATCAACGGTGCGGGGACCATCGTCAGCGGCACCGGCGAGGCGGGCGCGACCGTCACGGTCCGCGATGCGCTGGGCAATCCGCTCGGCACCGTCGTCGTCGCGGCGGGCGGGACCTATGCGGTCACGCTGACCACCCCGCAGGCCAATGGCGAGGCCCTGAGCGTCGCGCAGGCGGATGCGACGGGCAACACTTCGCCCGCCATCCCGCTGACCGCGCCGGATATCACCGCACCGCTTGCCCCGGCGGGCATCGTGTCGGGCGACGGCACGACGCTGACCGGCACCGGCGAGGCGGGGGCCACCGTCACCATCCGCGCGCCCGAAGGCACGATCATCGCCACCGTATTGGTGGCGGGTGACGGCAGCTTTACCGCGCCGCTCAACCCCGCCCAGGCCAACGGGCAGCTCCTGACCCTGACCCAGGCCGATCCGACAGGCAATGTCTCGCCCGCGGCGCAAGCACCGGCCCCCGACATCACCGCACCGGTCGGGCTGACCACCGTCATCAACGGCGTCGGCACGATCGTCAGCGGCACCGGCGAGGCTGGCGCGACCGTCACGGTCCGCGATACGCTGGGCAACGCCATCGGCACGGGCACGGTGGCGACCGATGGCACCTATGCGGTCACGCTGACCACGCCGCAGGCCAATGGCCAGGCGCTGAGCGTGGTGCAGGCGGATGCGACCGGCAACACATCCACCCCCATCCCGCTGGCGGCGCCTGACATCACTCCGCCCGCCGTGCCGACCGCCCTGGTCAACGGCGTCGGGACGGTGGTGACCGGCACGGGTGAGGCGGGCGCGACGGTGCGCATCCTCGATCCGCAGGGTCAGCTTGTCGGCACCGCAGTCATCGACGCGAACGGTGCCTATACCGCCGCGCTGACCACTGCGCAGGCCAATGGCCAGGTGCTGAGCGTGACCCAGGTCGATCCGGCGGGGAACCCCTCGCCCCAGATCGTCGCGAACGCGCCCGACATCACGCAGCCCCCCGCCCCGACTGCGGCGATCAACGGCACGGGAACGATCGTCACCGGCACCGGCGAAATCGGGACGACGGTCGAGGTTCGCAACGCTGGTGGCACGGTCATCGGCACCGGCACGGTCGCGGCGGGCGGGGTCTATGCCGTCACCTTGCTCAGCCCGCAGGTGGCGGGCCAGACGCTGGCTATCGGCCTTCGCGACGGGGCGGGCAACGTCTCGACCAGCGTGGCGATCACCGCGCCGTTCGACATCAGCGCGTTCGACAATGTCGCCTCCGCCACGGTCGACCTGGTCCCCGTCCAGACCAACGAGACGCTGGGCAACGCCAACTATACCGCGCTCGCCTCGCTGGGCCTGGTCAATGTGGACGCGCAGGTGCTGGCCATCCCGAACGTCCAGTTCACGGTCGATCCGGGTCATACGCTGGCCACCACCTTCACCTATGACGCCACCTTGTCGCTGGGCGCCGCCAGCGGCTATTCGGTGGTGCTCCAGCGCTTCGACGGGACCAACTGGGTCGCGGTCAATGGCGGCGGCAACACCACGCTGTTGCAGGTCGGCCTGCTGGGTGGCGACCTGGTCGCCGCCGCCGATCTGGATCCGGGCCAGTACCGGGCGTTCGTCACCTTCGATAATACGGCGGGGGTCGGGCTGGTCGGGGGCTTGCGCGTCACCGGGGTCGACTCCGACTTCACTGATGTCGGCCAGGTTGTTCCGGCGGTGACGAACGGCAACGTCATCTCCGATCCGGGCCCGGGCGGCCAGGTCGACGTCGTCAGCCCGCAGACTCGCGTCGAAAGCGTCACCGTCAACGGCGTCACCACCAGTGTGACGGCCGACGACACGGTCGTCACCGGTCAGTGGGGGACGCTGATCATCGACCGGGACGGCACCTACAACTATACGCCGAACGCCCTTGCCAATGTGGTGGGCCAGACGGACCGCTTCACCTACACGCTGCTCGACGCCAGCGATAACGAGCGGGAAAGCGCCACGCTGACCATCAATATCGGCAGCCCGGACGTCACGGGCTCGCCGGTCGCGGTGAACGACGTGGCGACGGCGAGCGCGACCTTCGTCAATGTCGTCCAGACATTGCCGCCCGTGCTCGACACGACCTTCGGCACCCCCACTGCAAGCCTGCTCAGCGGACCGCAGACGGGGCAGACCGTCGACAGCTTCACGGTCGATGCCAACAGCCTGGCCAACGTCACGCTACGTGCCGAAATCGCACCCGGACTGTCGGTCCTGCCCAGCGTCGCCTTCACCGTCACCAATTCGGCGGGGGCGGTCGTCGGCACGGCCAACGGGACGGCGGTCGCCGGGGTCGGTGGCCTGGTCGGCGCAAGCTACAGCGTGACGATCCCCAACCTGGCGGCAGGCACGTACAACTACACCGTCAGCAGCACCAACCCTCTGGGCGGCGCCTATACGACCAGTGTCTTTGTCGGGGAGACGGTGACCCGGCTCGACCAGTTCACCTTCACCGGTGCGACGCCGGTCAGCGGCAACGTGCTGGCCAATGACACGCTGGGCACGCCGTTCCTAGGCATCAAGCTGCTGGTCGGCGGCAGCTTCGTCGATGTCGGCGATGCGGGCCTGACCCTGGCCGGTGCACATGGCTCGCTAACCATCGACGAGGTGGGGCGTTACACCTACCAGCCGACGACCCCGGTCGCCTATGCCGCCGCCGATCCGATCGACAGCTTCACCTACCAGATCGTGCAGCCCGACGGGCAGGTTTCGACGGCGCGGCTGGATGTCGCGATCGACATCGCCAACAACGGCGTGGCACCGGTCTTCCCGAGCGCGGCGGTCGCCGCACTGTCGGTGGACCATTCGGTGTCGTTTACCGCCGATGTGGTGCCGATGATGCTGACGACCGCCGAGCAGCACCAAGCTGTGACGACGGCGGATCACGGCGACGCGCGGATGGCGCTGTCGATGATGGAGGGTCAGGGCAGCGTCGAGGATGTGCTGTCGCGCTATCTGGAAGCCCATGCGCCGACCAGCGACTCTGTCACGGTTGCCAACGACCTCCATGCCATACCGACCGCTTCGGAGCCGGTCGCGACGCCGGACCTGCCACAGGATCCGCTGGGCTACCTGACCGTTTCGGTCGATCCTGAGCATGAAAAGCCGGTCACCATGCACATCATGTGACCATCTTGCGCAGCCATCCGGAAACGGAGTTGATTTACGGCGTCGAAGGGTTTTCCTTCGGCGCCGTTTTCCTTTTCCTGGCGTAGTTTAGCCAGACGCTCTCCCATATCGGATGAAAAGAGGCCGGCAATGTATCGAGAGTGGCGTGAACGCTACCATTGGCGGCACGGGAGGATGGGGATCATGACGGCCTCGTTAGGGAGCCTGCTGGCGACGGCGGCGGTGAACCCGCCCCAGGCGGCGGCGTCGGCGATCCCCGGCGCTCCCGTCACGATGCAGAGCGCCATGCGCGAGCTGCTGGCCTGGCACCCCTCGGTCACGCAGGCCAGCGCGACGGTGTCGGCGCGCGGCGAGGATGTGTCGATCGCCCGCGCCGGATATCTGCCCCGGATCAGCGCGGGCGTCGGCAGCGGCTATGACAATCGGATCGGCAATGTCTGGCGGCCCCGGCCGCAGCTTTCGGCGTCGCAGATGCTGTATGATTTCGGCAAGGTCGCCGGGGCCGTCGAGTCCGCCCGCGCGGGTACGCGGATCGGCCGCGCCGACCTTTTGCTCGCGGTCGACGGGCTGGTCCGTGATACCGGCAATGCCCTGATAGAGGTGCAGCGCAACGCCGCGCTGCGCGCCATCGCCAGCGAACAGTTGGAACGCATTCGCGAGATCAGCGCGCTGGTCGACAAACGCTTCGCCAAGGGGGCGACCACCCGCTCCGACGCGCTTCAGGCACAGTCGCGCGTCGCCGCCGCCGAGGCCACGCTGACCCGGATCGAGGCGGAGCAGCGCCGCTGGACCACCGGCCTGACCTATCTGCTGGGGCGCGACACGCCGCCCATGGTCGATCCCGGCGTTCCCGACTGGCTGATGACCAGCTGCACCCGCGCCGCGACCGTCGAGTGGACCGACATTCCCGCGATCATGCGCGCCCGCGCCCAGTCCGACCAGGCGACCGCCGAAAGCCGCCGCGTCCATGCCGCGCGCCTGCCCACCGTTGCGCTGGCGGGGGATGCATCGGCCGACGTCACGTCGCCCTTTTCGAACCGCAGCCTCTATAATTTCGGGCTGAACGTCAGCAGCGACGTGTTCGGCGGCAATGCGGTGCGCGCCCGGATCCGCAGCGCCGATTACGGCGTCCGTGCCGCCGAGGCGGCCGAGCGCGCCGCACGCAACGAGGTCGGACAGGAACTGGCCGCCGCCCAGACGCAGATGGCGGGTCTGTCGCAGTTGCTCGACACACTGGCGGCGCGCCAGGACAATATGGTCGAGACGGGCAAGCTCTATCGCCTGCAATATCTCGACATGGGGACCCGCACGCTGGTCGACCTGCTCAACGCCGAACAGGAGTTGCAGCAGGCGCGCTTCGATGCGGTGAACACCACGCACGACCTGCGGCGGCTGGCGATCGAATGCCTTTATTATTCCGGTCGGGCGCGCGACGATTTCGGCCTGACCGGCACCGATGTCGGGGGCGTGACGCTATGACGGCAAGCGCCCCCACCGCCCCCGATCCGCTCGCCTGGATCGACATGATGGGTCAGGTCGCACGGCATTACCGCATGCCCTTCGCCGAGCAGCGCGCGCGCCTGACCACTCTGTGGCAGGGCGGCGGCGATGACGAGGCACGGGTGCGCGCCCTGGCGCGGGCGAGCGGCCTGACGGTACGCTTCGTCGCGCCGGGGGCGATCCGCCTGACCAGCTGGCGGCTGCCGGTCATCGCCTGGCTGAACGATGGCGAGCTGGCGCTGATCACCGGCATCGACGCCGATGGCCAGGCGCTGTTCTCGGTCGCGGGGGAGGAAGAACAGGGTGTGCAGCGGCCGCTGGCCATGCTGGTCGACCAGACGCGGTTGTTCGTCGTCCCCCGCCCCGCGCGATCGGCGGCGGATATCCGCGTCGACAGCTATATCCGCCCGTTCGAGGACCATTGGCTCCGCCGCCTGCTGTTGCAGGACATGAAGGGCTATGGCCATGTCGCCACCGCCTCGGCCGTCACCAACCTGTTGGGGCTGGCGGGCGTGCTGTTCTCGATGCAGGTCTATGACCGCGTCATCCCCGCCCAGTCGATGCCGACGCTCTACATCCTGTTCATCGGCGTGATCCTGGCGACGGGGTTCGACTTCGTCCTCCGCCGCCTGCGCGTCGGGATCACTGACATCCTGGGCAAGCGCGCCGATTTGCGCCTGTCGGACGTGGTGTTTGGCCATGCGCTGCGCGTGCGCAACCGCGCGCGGCCGACCTCGACCGGCACCTTCATCGCGCAGCTTCGCGATCTGGATCAGGTGCGCGACATGCTGACCTCCACCACAGTGGCGGCGGTGGCGGACCTGCCCTTCTTCCTGCTGTTCCTCGTCATCCTGGGCTTCATCGGCGGATGGCTGGTGCTGGTGCCGGTGGTGGCGCTGGTCGCGCTGCTCCTGCCCAGCCTGCTCGCCCAGCGTCGCTTGCGGGGCTATGCGACCGAGTCGATGCGCGAAACCTCGCTGCGCAATGCCCTGCTGGTCGAGGCGGTGCAGGGGATCGAGGACATCAAGACGCTGCAGGCCGAGGAACGCTTCCAGCGCCAGTGGAACCACTGCAACGCGGTGGCGGGCGAGGCGCAGTTGCGCCTGCGCGGCCTGACCGCCAGCCTGTCGACCTGGGCGCAGAGCGTGCAGAACGCGGTCTATGCCACCGTCATCTTCGTCGGCGCGCCGATGGTGATCGCCGGCAGCATCACGACCGGTGCGCTGGTCGCGACCTCGATGCTGGCCAGCCGGATGATGGCCCCGATGGGACAGGTCTCGCACCTGCTTGGCCGCTATCAACATGCCAAGGTCGCGGCGAACAGCCTGGACCAGATCATGGCGCTGCCCGTCGACAATCCCGAGACCGAGCATCGCATCCCCCTGCCCTCGGTCGATGGCCGCTTTGCCCTGCGCAGCGCGGTGTTCACCTATGCCGATCCCAACGCCCCGCCCGCATTGACCGTCCCCCGGCTGGAGATCGCGGCGGGCGAGAAGATCGCGCTGCTGGGCCGCAACGGCGCGGGCAAGTCGACGCTGCTGCAAGGCATGTCGGGCATGTTGCAGCCGGTGTCGGGCGAAGTCCTGCTCGACGACCTGACGCTGCACCAGATCGATCCCGCCGATGTCCGCCGCGACGTCGCGCTGCTGACCCAGAACAGCCGCCTCTTCCACGGTACGCTGCGCGAGAACCTGACCATGGGCGCGGTGACGGCGAGCAACGAGACGATCCTTGCCGCACTCGACATGGTCGGCGCGGTCGACTTCATCCGGCGGTTGCGCGACGGGCTGGAGCATGTGGTGCTGGAGGGCGGGCTCGGCCTGTCGGGCGGACAGCAACAGGCGCTGCTGCTCGCCCGGCTGCTGATCCGCCAGCCGCAGGTCCTGCTGCTCGACGAACCCACCGCCGCGATGGATGAATCGTCCGAGCGGCTGTTCATCGACCGCATCCGCGCCTGGGGCCAGGGGCGCACCGTCGTAGTCGCGACGCACCGGATGCGGGTTCTGGAGATGGTCGACCGGATCATCGTCATCGACCAGGGCCAGATATTGCTCGACCAGCCCAAGGCGGCGGCGCTGGCCACGATGCAGGGCGCGGGCCGGAGCCAGGCGGCATGACCGCGCTGACCCACCCGGCCGACCTGCCCTTCGCCGACGAGGGCGCCGCGACTTTGCTGGCGGCCAAACGCATGACCTGGGCACTGACCGCCCTGTTCGTCACCCTGCTGGTCTGGGCATTCTTCGCCAGGCTGGACGAGGTGGCGACGGGCACCGGTCGGGTCGTGCCCACCAGCCGCGAACAGGTTCTGCAATCGCTGGAGGGCGGCATCCTCACCAGGATGCTGGTCCGCCAGGACGATATCGTGAAGCCGGGCCAGATCCTCGCCCAGCTAGATCCGACCCAGGCCGGATCGACCGTCGAGGAAAGCGCCGCCAAATACCGCGCCGCGCTCGCCGCGCAGGGACGGTTGCAGGCGGAGGTGAACGGCACGCCCCTGACCTTCTCGCTCGAGTTGAACGCGTTTCCCGCGCTGAGGGCCGAGCAGCAGCGGCTCTACGCCGCACGCCGCCAGAGCCTGGGCAGTTCGATCGGGCTGATCGACGAGTCGCTCGCGCTGATCGGCCGCGAGGTCAGCATCGGCGAATCGCTGATCCAGGTCGGCGCGGCGAGCAATGTCGAGGTGCTGCGCCTGAAGCGCCAGCGCGCCGATCTGGACCTGAAGAAATCCGACCTGCGCTCGCAATATATCGTCGAGGCGCGGCAAGATCTGGCCAAGGTCAGCGAGGAGGTCGAGGCGCTCGCCCCCGTGGTTCGCGGGCGATCGGATACGCTGAGCCGCCTGACCCTGCGCTCGCCGGTGCGCGGCGTGGTCAAGAATATCGAGGTGTCGACCATCGGCGGCGTCGTTCCCCCCAACGGCAAGATCATGGAGATCGTGCCGCTCGACGAACGCCTGCTGGTCGAAGCGCGGATATCACCGCGCGACATCGCCTTCATCAGCCCCGGCCAGCGCGCCAGCGTCAAGATCACCGCCTATGACTATGCGATCTTCGGCGGGCTGGAGGGCAAGGTCAGCAGCATCTCGCCCGACACCATTCGCGACGAGGTGAATCCGGACGTCTATTATTACCGTGTCTTCGTGCGCACGACGGCGGACTCGCTGGTAAACAAGGCGGGCAAGCGCTTTCCCATCGTGCCCGGCATGATCGCCACCGCCGACATCCACACCGGCAGCAAGACCGTGCTGCAATATCTGCTCAAGCCGCTCAACCGCGCGCGCGAAGCGATGCGAGAGCGATGATGCCCCCTTTCCTGCTCCCCCCGGTCCTGGACCATCCCCTGCCGCCCCACGCCGAAGGATAAGATCGATGCCGAAGGACCTCACCGCCTATCACCCACCCGCAATTCGAAGTAGCCTGGCACCACGCGGGACCGACCGCGAACCCAGCCTGCTCGACCTGGCGCGCCAGACCAAGACGATGCGCGCCAATACTGCCCAGTTCTTTCCACGCGACATTTTTCGCGATTCCGCCTGGGACATGATGCTGGAGCTGTTCATCTGCGAACAGCTGGATCGGGCGCTGTGCGTGAAGGAGCTGATCCTGGTCTCGGGCGAAAGCTCGACCAGCGCGCTCAGGCGGATCGATCGGTTGGAGAGCGCCGGGCTGTTGCGGCGCGCGACCGATCCGGCGGACCATCGGCGGCTGGCCGTCACCCTGACGCATCGGGGCACCGACGCGATGACCGCGATGCTGCGCCACCTGTACCTGACCATCGGTGACGATCGGGGCGGTGGCCGGTCGACACAGGGACGCCTCGCCTGAGCGGAGCGGTGCGGCTTACGAAAACGCCCGGGCGTCGTCCGGGCGATAGCCCAGCGCCTGCGAGATGCGGGCGGTGGCCTCGGCCAGGATCAACCGCGCCTCGGCGATCGTCACCGATTGCGAGCCGTCGATCGTCTCCAGGAACGGGATCGTCAGTGCCGCCAGGCATTCGCCGCCAAAGCCGAACACCGGATAACTGACATCGGTCACCCCGCGCGTGACCGGACTTTCGCGCAGTTCATAGCCTTGCGCCCGCACCCGCTCCAGATCCTCGGCCAGGCGGGCCCGACCGATCGGCCGCCCCTGCGCCAGTTCGACCCGGTCGACGATCCGCCCCATTTGCGCGGGCGCCGTGAACGCCAGCAGCACCTTGCCCGAACAACTGGTCACGATGTCGATCGAGGCCCCCATGCGCAGCGCGAAGCCACGCGTACCTGGATTTTCCTCACGCGCGATGACCAGACCCGCGCCGCCCTCGATCACCACCAGATGGCAGGACTGGCCGACGGTCAGCGCCAGCGACTGCATCTCGGGGAGCGCGGCGGCGGTCAGCTGGCGCGCGGGCGTCGCGCGATAGGCGATGTCCAGGAATTTGTAGGTGACGCGATAGCGGTCGTCGATCGGCGACTTTTCCAGATAGCGCGCTTCCTCCATCACGACGACGATGCGGAACAACTCGCCCAGCGAGCGGCCGAGCGCGGTCGCCATCTCGCTGACCAGCATACCTTCGGGATGGCCGGCCAGCAGTTCGATGATCAGGAACGCCTTGTCGAGCGCGGGCGCGGCGTAACTTCCCTTGCGGACCCGCCCCTCGCCCGTCTTGCCGCCCTCTGCCGTCATATCGCCCCTCTGTTCACGTCCCTCGGATTAGGACGCCGCCGGACATCGGGCAAGCTGCGCCACGCCCCAAACCATGAGGATCGCTCAGGCGATGGTGACGATCGCCTTCAGCACCGAATCCGCTTGCGCGATCAATTCGGGCAGGCGCCGGGGCGCGTCGTCCAGCGGCAGGCGGTGCGTCGCGATCGCATCGGTCGGGATGGCGCCCGATCGGATACTGGCGATGACATGGTCGAAATCGACCGACAGCGCGTTGCGGCTGGCGATCAGCGTGGTCTCGCGCTTGTGGAATTCGGGATCGGCGAAGACCAGCTCGTCCTTGCATACGCCGACCAGCGTATAGGTGCCGCCATGCGCCACCCAGTTCAGCCCGGCGCGCATCGCATGGATGTTGCCGGTGGCGTCGAAGACGTGGTCGAACATCTCCCCCCCGGTCATCGCGGCCAGCGTCTCGCCCAGCGCATCGTCGGCCATCACGGCCTCGCCCAGCCCCAGATGATCGCGCGCATAGGCCAGGCGCGGGCCGCGCGTGTCGGCCAGGACGATGCGCCCGGCGCCCGCGATCCGCGCGAACAGGGCGACCGCGATGCCGATCGGCCCGGCCCCGACGATCACCGCCTCGTCCCCCGCCGACAGGCCGGAGCGCCGAACGGCATGGGCGCCTATCGCCAGAAACTCGACCATCGCGGCCTGATCGAGCGACAGGCCGGTCGCATCGACCACCGCGCCGACGGGGACGGACAGCCATTCGCTCATGCCGCCATCGGCATGGACGCCCAGCACGCTGATCCGCGCACAGCAATTCGGCTTGCCCCGGCGACAGGCCCGGCACGTTCCGCAGGCGATGTAGGGGTTCACCGTCACCACCTGCCCCACCGCCAGCCCAGAGTCCTCGGGTGCCTCGGCGACCTCACCCGCCAGTTCGTGGCCGATCAGCCGGGGATATTCGAGGAACGGATGCTTGCCGCCATAGATATGATAGTCGGTGCCGCAGATTCCGGCGCGGCGCATCCGCAGCAGCACCTCGCCCGCGCCCCGCACCGGCCGGGGGCGCTCCTCGACCCGGATCTCCCCCGGCTGCACACAGACCAGCGCCTTCATACTTGCCCTCTCCAGATTCTTATATGCGATCTTACTCTCACATATGCCATTGATGCTCCTGGCAGGGAACGTTAAAACGACCAGCGAACGAGCGGGCCGAAGACCCGCCGAACCGTTATGAGAGAGGAGGCCCGTCATGGCCCGCCGCGTCTGTTTCGCCCTGGATCTGGTCGCCGATGCCGCGCTGATCGCCGAGTATGAACGCGCCCACGCCCCCGGTGCCGCCTGGCCCGAGGTGACGGAGGCCATCCGCGCGAAAGGCTTTACCGCGATGGAGATATGGCGGACCGGCGACCGGCTGTTCATGATGGCCGAAGTCGCCGACGACTGGCCCCGCGCCATCCCGGCCTACCTGGCCGCGACGGATGCGAAATGGGAAGCGGCGATGGACTGTTTCCAGAAACCGCTGCCGCACGGCGCTCCGGGTGAGAAATGGGTCGCGATGGACCGTATCTTCACGCTGGACTCGAAATGACCGTGACTGCGCCGGTCATCCTGCAATTCGGCACCAGTCGTTTTCTCCAGGCGCATGTCGACCTGTTCGCCCATGAAGCGCGTGCCGCCGGGCAGGACGTACCGCCGATCGTGATCGTCCAGACGACCGACAACGCGGAGCGCGCCCTCCGCCTGGCGGGCTTTGCCAACCCGGCGGGGTTCCCGGTCATCCTGCGCGGCCTGCGCAATGGCCAGCGCGACGAACGCACGGTGCAGGTGCGCAGCGTCCTCGAAGGGCTGAACGCCGCTGTCGACTGGGACCGGCTGGTGACGCTGGCGACGACCGCCGTGACGCACATCGTCTCCAATACCGGCGACATGGGTTACGCTATTGCCGAGCCGGATCGCGCCGCGCCCGGTGACGGCATGGTGCCTGCCAGCTTTTGCGGGATGCTGACCGAACTGCTCCATCGACGTTGGCGTGCGGATCGTCCGGGCGTCACCCTGCTGCCGTGCGAGCTGGTCGCCCGCAACGGCGACACCCTGCGCACCGCGATCGTCGGACTGGCACGCGATCAGCACCGCGACGCCGGGTTCGTCGCATGGCTGGAGCGCGAATGCGTCTGGGCCAATACGCTGGTCGACCGGATCGTCAGCGAGCCGCTCGCCCCCGCAGGCGCGATCGCCGAGCCCTATGCGCTCTGGGCGATCGAGCGGCAGCCGGGCCTGACCCTGCCCTTCACCCATCCGGACATCGTTCTGACCGACGATCTGGAGCGCTTCGAGCGGTTGAAGCTCCACATCCTCAATCTCGGGCATAGCTGGCTGGCCGCCCGCTGGGCCGCCGATGGCGAGCCCAAGGACCGAACCGTCCGCGCGGCGCTGGCCGATCCCGCGACACGCACCGCGCTGGACTGGGTGATGGCGCAGGAAGTGCTACCGGGCTTTGCCGCGCGGGACATGGCCGAAGCGGCGCAGGACTATATCGCCACTACCCTGGAGCGCTTCGCCAACCCGTTCCTCGACCACCGGCTGGCGGACATCTTCGGCGGCCACCCGGCCAAGATCGACAAGCGGATCGGCGGCTTCGTGCGCTGGGTGGATGGTTCGGGTGTGACGGTGGCGATGCCAGAACTACGGGCCTTGGCGGCAGGTGTGGCCTGATGGGGCAAGCGCTGGGCGTGGCCTTCGCCTAGAATGTGATCCGCCTGCCCTGAACTCTTGCCCCACCACCCCGGCGAAGGCCGGGGTCCAGTTGCGAAGGCTTCAGCGATGAAGCGCACTGGATCATCACAACCGCACCCCCAACTCGACCCCGGCCTCCGCCGGGGTGGTGCTTCAGCTTGGCTGGATCAAACTCTGGACTCAGGCTGAACGAAGGTAGGGATGGAGTGACTTAGGCCGAGTCAGGCCCGGCAACACTGTCCCGCCGCCTTTCACGCTGGGAGAAGCCGAACCCTACGCCCCGCCGTCACGCCACCTGCGGCAGGCACGCAGGCCCCTTCGCGCCCGCCGCCTTGTAGGTCAGGATGAACTCTTGGTGCCCCAGCGCCTCGGACTTGGTTTCCGCGCCCGCCGACACCGCGACGATCAGGTCGACGATCTCGGCCCCGACCTCATCCAGCGTCGCATCGCCGTACAGGATACGGCCCGCATTCACGTCCATATCGCCTTCCATCCGGGCATACATTTCCGGGTTGGCGGCGACCTTGATCACCGGCGAGATGGCGGAGCCGACGACCGAGCCGCGCCCGGTGACGAAAAGGTTGATATGCGCGCCGCACGCGATCAACTCCCCAATCTCGGCATTGTCGACGATATTGGGAAAGCCGAACTTGGGGTCGCCCGCAGGCACCACGTCGAGCAGGTATAATCCCGGACCCGGCGCCTGTTCGGCGGGCAGGATCACGCCGGTGATCGGACGGCTGCCCGACTTGGCATAGGCGCCCGCCGACTTTTCCTCCTGGCTCGACAGGCCGCCTTCCGCATTGCCGGGCGCGAAGCTGCCATAGCCCATCGCCCGGTAATAACGCTCGGCCTGCGCGACCGAGGCGATCAGGTCCTGCGCCACTTCCGGCGTCGCGGCGCGCTCCGCCATATGCCCCTCGCACCCGATCATCTCGCCCGTTTCCTCGAAGATGCAGATCGCGCCCGCATCATACAGCGCGTCGAAGGCGCGGCCGACCGCCGGGTTGCCGGTGATGCCGCTGGTCCCGTCCGATCCGCCGCAGATCGTGCCGATCACCAATTCCGATACGGTCATCGGCACGCGCACGGCCTGCGCATCCGCCGCCGCACGGACGCGCCCGACCGCGGCGATCCCCGCCTCCATCGCGCCGCGCGTGCCGCCCGACTGCTGGATGACGATCGTCTCGACCGGGCGGCCCTGCTCGCGCGCATGGGCGGCCAGCGCCTCGCGGTTGAAGCTCTCGCACCCCAGCGACAGCAGGACCACGCCGCCGACATTGGGATGCGTGGTCAGCGCCTTCATCATCGCCAGCGCATAGTCATTGGGGTAGCAGCCGGGAAAGCCGATCAACTGCACGCGCGGGTCGTCCATCCTGTCGACGATGCGCCGCGCGACATGATGCGCGCATTCGACCAGATAGACGACGACGATCGCATCGCGAATGCCCTTGCGCCCGTCCGGCCGGGCCCAGGCCTGCCACGTCCGCCCGGTCATGCATGATCTCCGTGCGCGTCGCGCAGATGCGCGGGGATATAGTCGCTTTGCATATTGTGCATATGGACCCAGCCTCCGGCGGGTGCGGATCGCGTCATCGAACCGATGGGCATGCCGTATTTGACGACCTTGTCCCCGCTCGCCAGCGGCACCACCGCCAGCTTGTGGCCCAGCGCCACCTGCTCGGTGATGGTCAGGGCGTGGCCGTCGACCATGATCTCCTCGCCGGGCTCGACCGTGCGGCAACAGACGGCGACATTGTCGGTCGGCGTCAGCCGGATCGCGGCGACGCTCATGCGTCTTCTCCGGGCAAAGGCGCGTCGGGGCGGACCAGCCCTGCGGCGCGCAGGTCTGCCCAGAAAGCGGGCGGAATAGGCTCGGCATAAAGTCGCATCGTGTCGGATACCTGTTGCGGATCGGCGATACCGGGAATGACGCTGGCCACCTGGGGATGGGCCAGAACGAAGGCGAGCGCGGCGGCAGGCAGCGATACGCCGTGCCGCGCCGTCACCGCCTCCAGCGCGCGGACCTTGCCACGCACCTCCTCTGGCGCGGGGGCGTAGTTATAATGTCCGGCAGCGGCGCTGCCGGTGGCCAGTATGCCGCTGTTATACGGCCCCCCGACGATGACCGCCGTATCCGCCGCCGCACAGGCGGGGAAGAACGCATCGAGCGCCTCCTGCTCCAGCAGCGTATAGCGCCCGGCCAGCAGGATGACATCGAACCGCGCAACCGCCATCAAGTCCAGGCAGACTTCGACCTCGTTCACGCCCAGGCCGAAACCCCGAATGGCCCCCTCGTCGCGCAACCGCTCCAGCGCCTTTAGCCCGCCGCCCTGGATCAACTGCTCGCGGTACGTCGCGTCCGCCTCGCCATGCGTGGCCCGGCCGATATCGTGGACGAACAGCAGGTCGACCCGCGCCAGCCCCAGCCGTTGCAGGCTATGCTCGTGGCTGCGCAGGATAGCGTCATGGGTATAGTCGTAGCGCGCACGGAACGGCATGGCGGTGTGGAAGCCATCGCGTTCTCGGTCGTCGGTGATGCTCGCGTCCGGGTCCATCAGCCGCCCGACCTTGGTCGAGACGATCACGTCCCCGCGCCCGCGCAGCGCATCGCCCAACCGCCGCTCGCTCAGCCCCCGGCCATAATGTGGCGCGGTGTCGAAATAGCGAAAACCCGCGACCAGCGCGGCGTCCAGCGTCGCGGCGGCACGGGTGTCGTCGATCGCGGCATAGAGATTGCCCATCGCCGCCGCCCCGAAACCCAGTTCGGGCAGCGTCCAGTCGCTCGCACGGACCCGGCGTCGTGGAATATCGGTCACAGCTTCAGCCCCAGTCGATAGATACGATTGGCGTTGCGCCCCCACAGGTCGCGCCGTTCATCGTCAGAAAAGCCGGTCAGCAGATCCTCATAGGCCCCCAGCGTCCGGTCGAGATCGGCGGCGAGCCGGTCGGTCGGGAAATTGGTCGCGACCATCACGCGATCGGTGCCGAACCGGTCGATCACCTCGGCCACGATGTCGGCGAAGGCGGCGGGGTCGAAACGCGGGCCGATGAAACCGGCGCCCGACAGCTTGATCGCGGCGTGCGGCATGGCGGCAAGGGCGATGATCCCGGCGCGCCATTCCTCCAGACCGTCCGCCAGAATGGGAAGGGCCAGATGGTTCAGGATCACCGGAACCTCGGGATGCTGCCACGCCACTTCGGCCAGCCCCGCCAGTTGCGGCGGAAAACCGTGAAAGTCGAAGCTCAGGCCATGGCGGCCCAGCATCGCATACCCCGCCCGCCAACGCGGATCGCGTGTCGGGTCATGGGGACAGGCCCGGCGCGCCATATCGGTCGGATGCCAGTTGATCAGGTGGCGGATGCCCTTCACATGCGGATGCCCCGCCTGCCACGCGAGCAGCGGCTCGATCGCGGGATGATCCAGCGCAACCCGCGCAACGATGCCGCTGGGCAGCCCATTGTCATGGGCGACCCGGTTCAGCCAGACCGTCTCGTCCGCCCCATGGGCAGGATCGGCACCCGCATCGACATGGACCGCGCCGACCAGGTTCCACGCATGCAGCTCCGCCTGGTAATCGGCGATGCGATAGGACGGCGCGATCGGCGCATTCTCCGCCGCGTCCAGCCAGGGGTAGCGCAGCACGCCGTGGTCCCACAGGTGGAAATGGGCATCGACGAAGGGCGGCCGCGCAGCGTTCACGCCATCGTCCATCCGCCGTCGATGGCGTGCATCTGCCCGGTCGTATAGGCGCTCTCGTCCGAAGCGAGGTAAAGGGCGAGCGCGGCAATCTCCTCCGCCCGGCCCAGCCGGCCCATGGGCTGGCGCGCGACGAAGGCGGCACGGGCGGCATCCGCATCGCCGGTCGCGGCCAGTCGCTCGTCCAGGCTGGGCGACTGCACGGTGCCGGGGCAGATCGCGTTGCAGCGTATGCCCTTGCCGACGAAATCCAGCGCGACCGAGCGGGTGATCCCGGCGACGGCCCCCTTGGACGCGCAGTAGGCATAACGGTTGGGCACGCCGATCATCGCGCCCGCGACCGACGCCATGTTGACGACCGATCCGCCGCCTTGCGCGATCATCGCGGGCAGGAACGCCTGAAGCATATGGGTGATCGCATGGACGTTCAGGTCGAACGACAGGCGATAGCCCGCATCCTGGGTCGCCAGCAGGTCGCCCGCATCGACATAGCCCGCGCAGTTGAACAACACGTCCACGGCACCGGTCCGCTCGCCGAACGCCGCGATCGCCGCCGGATCGAGCAGGTCGAGCACCTGCGTCTCGCACCCCGCCAGCGTCGCCAGCGCATCGGCATTGCGATCGATAGCGATCACCACGGCCCCTTCGGCTGCGAACAGCTCGGCGGCGGCACGGCCGATGCCCTGGCCCGCGCCGGTCACGATCGCCCGCTTACCCTGCAGACGGTTCATGCATGATTCTCCTGATGGCGCCCCAGGAACAGGGCGAAAGCGGCGACGACCGCGAAACTGAGTGTCGGGACCAGCATCGCGACGGTGATCCCCGCACGATCGGACACCAGGCCCATCAGCGCGGTCAGCCCCGCCCCGCCGATGATCGCCATCACGATCAGCGAGGCCCCGGCACGGCGCAGCGGCCCCAGCCCCTCTATGCCGAGCGCGAAGATCGTCGGGAACTGGATCGACATGAAGAAGCTGGCGGCGACCAGCGCGACCAATCCCGGCCAGCCGCCCAGCACCGCCGCCACGGCGGTCAGCACGATCGACAGCCCGGCGAACAAGGCCAGCAGCCGGACCGGCGCGGCGCGCCCCATCAGCGCGCTGCCCAGGAACCGCCCGGCAGCGAACAGGACCAGCGACACGAACAGCGCATCCGCACCGCTGCGTTCGTTCAGGCCCGCATTCGCCTGCGCATAACGGATGGTATAGCTCCACACCCCCACCTGCGCGCCGACATAGAAGAATTGTGCGACGACCGCGCCGAGCAGGCGCTTGCGGCGAAACACATCGACAAAACGACCGCCGGAGGACGGGCCATCGCTCGCCCGGTAGGGCGTACCGCTGGGGAAGCGCACCAAAGCCGCGGCCAGCGCGAACAGCAGCACGACGATCGCGATCGCGACATAGGGCGGCGCGATCGCCTGCACCTCGGCCTTGTAGAAGGCGGTGCGGGCGGCGGCATCCATCGTGGCGAGCGCACGCTCGTCATGTTCGATGCCCGACAGGATGAAGTTGCGCCCGATCAGGATGCCGGTGATCGCACCCAGCGGATTGGCCGCCTGCGCCCAGTTCAACCGCCGCGTCGCCCCCGCCGGATCGCCCAGCTCGCCCATCAACGGATTGGCCGAGGTCTCCAGGAACGCCAGCCCGGCCGCGATCACGAACAGGCCGAGCAGGAACAGCTGGTACATGCTGGCCGCCGCCGCCGGATAGAAGAGCAACGCGCCGGTGCCGTACAGCACCAGCCCCAGCACGATCGCCGCCTTGTACCCGAACCGGCGCATGACCATCGAGGCGGGCACCGCGAGCAGGAAATAACCGAGATAGAAGACCTGCTGGACGAAGCTGGTCCCGAAATCGCTGAGCGTGAAGGCCTTGCGAAACTGCGCGATCAGGATGTCGTTCAGGTTGTTGGCCATGCCCCACAGGAAGAACAGGCTGACCGTGATGACCATGGCGGGCAGGAAACCGCGCGCGACGGTGCCGGACGCGGCGTCGGAACGGGAATGGTCCGCAGACACGGGCGACAGATGGACGGGCATCGGCATCAGGCATGGCCTCCGCGATACGGTCCGGCTCCGATTGGCGCCATGACGGCTCCTTCTCCATGAAATCTTGCTTTTATGAGCGAGATTGTACGGACATGGAGCCGATGAAGGCAAGAGGTATCAAGACCGGGCCGCATGCGTTTATCGCACGGTTCGATCGGCCTCTCCCATTCCTCCCCTTACAGGGGGAGGTGGCAGGCCGAAGGCCTGACGGAGGGGTGTCCCGCTTGGCAAGGAAGGACAAACCAGTGACGGCCCCTTTCACCCCGCTCCGCCAGCATCCCTCTAAAACACTCCGTCCTTCCCACCCCGGCGGAGGCCGGGGTGGTCCATGTTTTCGGGAACGTGCCAGCTTTCGCAGAGCAATCCCTCAGGGGAGGAATGAAATAGAGATGTGCTCGATCAACCCGCCGCGACGAACCGCTGACTCTGCTCGCCCAGGCCGTCGATGCCCAGCCGTACCGTCTGACCGGCGCGCAAATAGGTCGGCGGCGTCTGGCCCATGCCGACGCCCTTTGGCGTGCCGGTGCTGATGATATCGCCGGGCTCCAGCGTGCAGAACTGGCTGACATACGACACGATCTGCGCGACGGTGAAGATCATGTCCGAGGTGTTGCCGTCCTGATAGCGATGGCCGTCGACCTCCAGCCACAGGCGAAGCGCCTGCGGATCGCCCACCTCGTCGGCGGTGACGAGCCAGGGGCCGGTCGGGCCGAAGGTGTCGCAGCCCTTGCCCTTGTCCCAGGTGCCGCCGCGCTCCAGCTGATAGGCGCGCTCGCTGACATCGTGCACGACGCAGTAACCCGCGACATGCGCCAGCGCCTCGCTCTCCGCGACGTAGCGCGCGCGGGTGCCGATCACCACGCCCAGCTCGACTTCCCAATCGGTCTTTTCGGACCCACGCGGAATTTCGACATCGTCATTGGGGCCGACGATCGCGCTCGACCATTTGCCGAAGATGACGGGTTCGGCCGGGATGGGCAGATTGCTCTCGGCGGCATGGTCGCGGTAGTTCAGGCCGATACAGACGAACTTGCCCGGTCGCGCGATGCACGAGCCCAGCCGCGGATCACCCTCGACCAGCGGCAGCGTGGCCGGATCGAGCGCGGCGATCTCGGCCAGCCCTCGCGTTGTCAGCCGTTCGCCCGCCAGATCACCCAGCACCTCGGGCAAGGCCCGGATACGGCCATCCGTATCGAGCAGCCCGGCACGCTCCTGCCCCAATTCGCCATAACGCAGCAGCTTCATCGACCCGGACTCCATGCAAGGGGTGTGTTCCCCCTTCTCTTATCCAGCCGGGCCCGGCGCTGTCACTCGCCAATATGATAGTCCGCTCGCAAATGCCGGTCAGGCGTGCGCGCGAATCGACTCGCCCATGGCGGCGAAAAAGCCTTGCGCGACGCCGCATGTCGCAATGTCCCATTCGGGATGCCACTGCACCGCCAGCACGTCCGCGTCGCAGCCGGGCGCCCGGAATGCCTCGATCAGTCCGTCCTCGGCATCGCGTGCCTCGACCACCAGGCCATAGCCCAGCCGGTCGACCCCCTGCTGGTGCACCGAATTGACCCGCACCCGGCGATGCGCGCTATTCCGGGCCAGCACGCCGCCGGGCATCAGGTCGACCGTGTGCTGGTGCGCGAACAGCGATTCGTAATCGGCGTCCCAACTGCCGCGATGATGGCGCGGCAGGCCGCCCAGGCAGGTCAGCGAGCCGCCGAACAGCACATTGATCTCCTGCATCCCCCGGCAAATGCCGAACACGGTCTTGCCCCGGTCGATCATCCGCCCGGCCAGCGCCAGCGCGACCGAATCGCGCTGCGGATCGCAGGCCGATGCCGCGAGTTCCGCGCAGTCGCCATATTGGGCGGGCGCAACGTGCGAGCGGCCGCCGGTCAGCAACAGGCCGTCAAGCATGTCGGCCATCATCACCGTGTCGACCGCTTCGGGAATGGCCGGCACGATCACCACGCTTGCGCCGCACAGCGTGACCAGCGGATCGATGAAACGGGTCGCGACCGCCTGGATCGGGCGGTTCGCCACCTCGTTGCCGCACATCAGGCCGATGATGGGCTTGCGCTTCTCCGTCATGCCGTCCCCTCCAGCTCCTGGCGCAGCGCCCGCCCCTCCGCGCGCTGCAAGGCCCGCGCCTCCGGCTGCACGAGTACGCTGTCGGGCGCGACATCGGTCAGCAGCCAGACATTGCCCCCGATCACCGAGCGCGCGCCGATGGTGACACGACCCAATATGGTCGCGCCAGCATAAATGATGACGTCGTCCTCGACGACCGGATGGCGGGCGAAGCGGTCGCGGGGCGAACGCGGCGCGGTGCCCAGCGCCGAACGCGCACCCAGCGTCACATGCTGATAGACGCGGACCCGCTCACCGATGATCGCGGTCTCGCCGACCACGACGCCGGTGCCGTGGTCGACGAAGAAATGCCGCCCGATGGTCGCCCCCGGATGAATGTCGATCCCGGTTCGCTCATTGGCGAGTTCGGAGATCATGCGCGCCACGATCGGCGCGCCCAGGCCATTCAACTCATGCGCGATCCGGTGGTGCAGGCTGGCGATGGCGCCGGGATAGCAGAGCAGGATCTCGTCCACGCTGCGCGCGGCGGGATCGGCCAGGAACGCCGCCTCGACATCGGTGTCGATCAGCGCGCGTATGTTGGGCAGGGTCGCGCCGAACAGCCGGGCGATCAGCGCGGCCTGTTCGGGCGGAAACGCCTCGCCCGCATCCTTCTGCCAATAGGCGAGCTCGGCCCCGATCTCACGCTCCAGCGCGGTCAGCGCGGCGAGCAGCTTGGCGGCCACGAACCGGTCTTCCTCGGCCACGTTCCCGCGAAAATGGCCCAGGCGGCGCGGATAGAGCGCGGCGGCGACCAGCGCGACGACATCCTCGACCCCGGCACGGGCGGGAAAACGCTCGACATCGCGGGTGCCGTCCTGCCGCGCCCGCCAGCCTTGCCGCGCGGCGCGCAGGCCCGACACGATCCCGTCGATACCGGTCGCGGACTCCCGGTCCGAACCCTGGTCATAGGCGGCGGCAACACTGAACGGCTTGGTCGACATGGGCGATCCTCCGACCTGCATCATATCCTATCGCGGCCATAGGATATAACAGAAATGCTACACCCCAATAAAGCACGACCTTTGCTGAACCGCGGATTGCGCACGCGGAACGGCCGGTCCATGGTCCGCGCCGCCGATACGGCGCGGTCCGGCGGGAGGGAGCCCGGCGGGCCGACCAGCCCCATGCCCTTCCCGGAGCATATGCGACGATGACGACCCCGCGCCAGACGACGCTGACCCGTTTCCTGATCGAGGAGCAGCGCCGCTCCGAAGAGACCTGTCCCGCCGAACTCCGCCTGCTGATCGAAACGGTGGCGCGCGCGTGCAAGGCGGTGAACCAGGCGATCTCGAAGGGCGCGCTGGGCGACGTACTGGGTTCGCTGGGCAGCGAGAATGTGCAGGGCGAGGTCCAGAAGAAGCTGGACGTGATCGCCAACGACCTGCTGCTCGACGCCAATGAATGGGGCGGACACCTGGCCGCGATGGCGTCGGAGGAGATGGAGACGATCCACCGTATCCCCAACCGCTTCCCGCGCGGCGAATATCTGCTGCTGTTCGATCCGATTGACGGGTCGAGCAACGTGGATGTCGACTTGTCGGTCGGCACCATCTTCTCGGTCCTGCGCGCGCCCGAGGATTGCGCGGGCCGCGAGGTGACCGAGGAGGACTTCCTCCAGACCGGCCGGGCGCAGGTGGCGGCGGGCTATGCCATCTATGGCCCGCAGACGCTGCTGGTCCTGACCGTCGGCACCGGCGTGTACGAGTTCACGCTGGACCGCGAGATCGGGTCTTGGCGGCTGACCGACGGACCGATGCGGATCCCGACCGGCACGAAGGAATTCGCGATCAACATGGCACGCCGCCGCCAATGGTCGCCCGGCATCGCCCGCTATATCGAGGAACGCATCCTGGGCACCGAGGGGCCGTGCGGCGTCGACTACAACATGCGCTGGACCGCCTCGATGGTGGCCGACATCCACCGCATCCTGAAGCGCGGCGGCGTATTCCTCTATCCCGCCGACGACCGGGCGGGCGGCAAGGCCAAGCTGCGCCTGTTGTACGAGGCCAATCCGATGAGCTTCCTGATCGAACAGGCGGGCGGCGCGTCGATCGATGGCGCTATCCCGATCATGGATGTCGAGGCGGTCGGCCTGCACCAGCGCGTCGGCGTCGTCCTGGGCGACCCGGAGGAAGTGACGCTGATCGCGGAATATGGACGCACGGGGTAATCCCGCCCTTCGTGACCACCCCGGCGAAGGCCGGGGCCCAGGCTCCAACAAGCCTGTGGCGCGCCGGGCGAGTCGGGGCAGGCCGGTGCATCCCGTCCCCGCCGGTTCACCGCAACGGGGCCCCGTCTTCGCCGGGGTGCCGGTTGTCGTGAAGTCAGGGTTGCCGCATTATCCCCGTTCAGCCTGAGCGAAGTTGAAGGCCACGCCCCTACCCCGGCCCCACCGACTCCCGCGCGACCAGTTCGAAATCGAGCACCCGATCCTCCACCGCCTGCGAGCGGAGCGAGGCCAGTACCTGCTCCACCGCGCGAAAGGCCATGTCACCCACCGGCTGGCGAACGACGGTCAGCGGCGGCCAGAGACGCGCGGCGATGGCGGTGTCGTCGAACCCGGTCACCGCCAAGTCATCGGGCAGGCGCAGCCCCATGCGATGCGCCGCGCCGATCAGGCCCGCTGCCATGTCGTCACTGCTGCACAGAATCGCGCTCGGCCGTTTCGGTAGCGTCAGCAACGCTCGCCCCGCCTGCGCACCTGACTCCGGATCGAAGCCACACCGCACGACCAGCGCCGAATCATAAGCGACCCCGCTCGCCGCCAGCCCGTCGCGAAACCCCGCCAGCCGCTCCGCCGCGACCGAGAACGTATCGGGCCCCGCCAGAAAGCCGATCCGCCGATGCCCCCGCCCCGCGACATGCGCCGTCACCGCCGCCATCGCCGCACGGTTGTCGATCCGCACGGTCGAGATATCGGCCATGCGCTGCCCCGTCGCGATCGCCGCCGCCGCCACGCCGAGTTCGGCGAACAGCCCCGATCCGCTCAGCAACTCGGCAAAGGGCGGCACCAGCAGCACCCCCGCCGCGCCGCTCTGCACCAGGGAACGCACCGCCGCCTCGGCGGCCTGGCGGGTCAGTTCCTCCTCGCCTTGCGCGATGAACTGCAACCCGCGCGCATTGGTCGCCCGCAGCGCGCCGAGCAGGATCGAATCGATGAACGGCGTCCCCCGGCTGCTATAGACTAGCCCCAGCGTGGTCGCCCCCGCCTTGGCCAGGCGGCGGGCGGCGATATTCGGCCGGTATCCCAGTTCCTCGATCGCGGCGAGCACGGCGGCGCGCGTCGCGGGGCCGACCTTGCCCGCGCCGTTGATGACGTTGGACACGGTCATCGCCGACACACCCGCACGCTCGCCGACCGCGCGGATGGTGACGCCTTCGGGGCGTTTAGTAGCCGACATTCAACCCCTTCCTCCCCTGCAAGGGGAGGGCGACCATGCGCCAGCATGGTGGAGGGGTGTCCCCGTTGGCGAGGAATATCCACCTCTCCGACCGGGACACCCCTCCGTCAGGCCTGCGGCCCGGCACCTCCCCTTGCAGGGGAGGAATGAAAGTCACGTCCCGATTCAAACCGCCCCCGCCTTCAGCCCCTTGACCGCATGGTCCGCCGCGCGGGCGGTCAGCGCCATGAAGGTCAGCGAGGGGTTCACGCACGACACCGACGCCATCTGCGCGCCGTCGGTGACATAGAGGTTCGAGGCGTCATGCGCCTGGCTCCACTTGTTGAGCACCGAATTGCGCGGGTCCGCGCCCATCCGCGCGCCGCCCATTTCGTGGATCGCGTCGCCCGGCACATGCTCGGACTCGCCGCTGGTCACGTTCTTCAGGCCCGCCGCGCGCAGCATCGCCTCGCCCTCGCGCCGGGCGTCGGCCATCATCTTCAACTCGTTGTCGCGGAAAGTGACGTCGAATTTCATCAGCGGCACCCCGAACCGGTCGACCTTGCTGCTGTGAAGCGACACGCGATTATCCTCATAGGGCAGGCATTCGCCGAACGCGCCCATGCTGAACTGCCACGGGCCATAGCGGCGCATACCATGCTTCATCTCAGCGCCGAAGCCGACCGGCTTGGCCGCGTTGCGATAGGCCGAACCCTGATAGCCATAGCCGCGCCGGAACCCCAGCCCCTCGTCACCCTTCAGGTTGCGGAAGCGCGGGACATAGACGCCGCCCGGACGACGGCCATATTCGATCAGGTCGTCCATGCCGGGGATCTCGCCCGACACGCCGACGCGGAAGATATGGTCCATGACATAGCGACCCAGCGTCCCGCTGCTGTCGAAATGGCTGCGCTCCGATCCGGCGGCGCGCGAGTTCATGAGGATCTGCACCGACGCCATGGCCGAGGCGCAGACGAAGACCAGGTTCGCATTGACCGTCTGCGCCTGCCCCGTCTTGGTATCGACATAGCGGACGCCGGTGACCTTCTTCCGGGCAGGATCATAGTCGATCCCCGTCACCACCGCATCCGACTGGAGCGTCAGCCGCCCGGTCGCGCGCGCGGCGGGCAGGGTCACCGCCTGGGTCGAGAAATAGGCGCCGAACGAGCAGCCATTGCCGCACTGGTTGCGGAACTGGCACTTGGTGCGGTTCTGGTCGGGCTTGTCCTCGGTCATGTTGGACAGGCGGGTGTGGATCAGCTTGCGGCCGGGAAACTGGCCCTCCAGCCGTTCCTTCAGCCATTTTTCCGCGACGTTCATCGGCATCGGCGGCTGAAACTCGCTGTCGGGCAGATAGGGCAGGTTCTCGCGCGAGCCCGACACGCCGATATATTTCTCGACATAGGAATACCACGGCGCGACGTCGTCGTACCGGATCGGCCAGTCGGCGGCGACGCCCTCGCGCTTGTTCGCCTCGAAATCGTCGGGACTCCAGCGGAACGACCAGCGTCCCCAGATCAGCGACTTGCCGCCGACCGCGCCGGGGCGGATCCAATAGAATTTGCTGCCCTCGTCATAGGCATAGGGGTTCAGCCGGTCGTCATTGTAGAATTTCTGGTTGCTGGGCGCGACATAGCCGTGCCTGGCGATGAAATAATCGCTCTCCACCAGCGGCTTGGGCATGATGTTGCGCGCGGGTACCTCAAAGGCGGGCTTGCCGTCATAAGGATAGCCCTCGCCATGTTCGACCATGACGCCCCGGTCGAGCATCAGGACGCGCAAGCCCTTTTCGGTCAGTTCCTTGGCGGCGAAACCGCCGCTGATGCCCGACCCGATCACGATCGCGTCGAAACGGTTCGTCGCCGCCATGGCTATCCTCCCTAAAATCTTGTTATCGTGTCAGAAACGCAAGGTACTGAGCGTCCGGTAGCTGGTCGTGATGTCGGGCAGATAGGGCGCGGGCGCCTGGTCGTTCTCGACATAGAAATGCTTTACGCCCGCCATGCGGTTGAGCTTGAACAGCGCGGCGAAGTCGATCGTGCCCGCGCCCACCGCCGTCATGCTGCCATCGGCACGCGCATCCTTGACGTGATAGGCATAGATGCGCCCGGCATGACGCCGGATCAGCGCGGCCGCATCCTGCCCCGCATGGATCGCCCAGTAGAGGTCGATCTCCAGCTTCACGAGCGCCGGGTCGGTCGCCTTCAGCATCCGGTCGTACAGGCTGATGCCACCGGGCCGGTTGGTGAACTCGAAATCATGATTGTGATAGGCAAAGCCCAGCCCGGCCTTCTTCAACCCCTCGGCGAAGCGATTGAAGTTGGGCAGCGCGGCATTCCACCCCGCCTCGGTCCGGTGCTCGTCAGTCATATAGGGCAGGACGACCGTATCGGCACCCAGCGTCTTGGCCATCGCCACCGACTTGTCGAAATTGCCCAGCAACGCGTCATAACCGATATGCACCGACGGCGCCTTCAGCCCCAGCCGGTCCTGCGTGCGGCGGAGCATGGCATGGTCCATCGCGTCATAGCCGCCCCCGCCATATTCGACTTCGCGATACCCGATCCTCGCCACCGCCTCGAGCGTCTTGACCGGATCGGCCGCGAACAGCTCGCGGATCGTATAGAGCTGAAGCCCGATCCGCCCCAGTTGAGCGGCCTGCGCGGTGCCCGGCAACAGCGCGGCGGCACCCAGGCCCAGCCCTGCGCCCATCAGCGAACGACGGTCGATCATGCCGAATATACCTTGTTGACCTGAGAATAGGGAAAGGCGCCGTTATATTCGCCGGGCACCGGCAGATATTCGCGCTCCTGCGTGATGCCGATCTCCGACGTGTAATAGCCGGTGATGACCAGCTGCCGGAACGGCTCGAAAAAGGCGCGGCCCTCGGGCAGCACGCCTTCCATCGCCTCGGTCAGCAGCGTGTCCTGCTGCGCCGCGCTCGCCTTGGCGGCGGGGATGCGGTTGACGCTCTGGCTGCGCGCCTCGATCGCGTTCAGCCCGGCGATGATCGGCAATCTGTCGTCGGGCCCGGCCCAGTCGGCCAGCATCTTCTCGATGAACTCGGGCACCTTGGCCGCGATCGCGCCAGGCGTGTCGGTGGTCGGAATCACCCGCTCGGACAATGCGACCATCGTCGCGCGCTGGGTCGGGGTGAAGACGGCGTCGCTGGGCGGGCCTTCGGAGATGATGGGAATGCCCCCTCGCGCCTGCTCCACCGCCCCCGCTGCACGGGCGATGGGCGCGAACAGCGCGGAGCCGAACATGGCGGTGATCCCCGCCAGCGCATGTCTACGGTCTATCATCGGGCATCCTCCGGCAGGTCCTGCGCGATCGCCTCGGGCGGCAGGCGGCGGACCCAGATGTTGCGGAACGAAACGGGTGAATCGTGATCCTGAAGCTGGATCGGCGCGGCGTCGCCATGCGCCTGGTATTTCTCGACCTGGCGCCAGACGGTCGTGCCCAGCACCGCCTGATGGTTCTGGACGACGACGCCGTTCAGCAGGGCGGTGACATAAGCGGGACGCAGCAGCTTGCCGTCGGCGGCGAAGCGTGGCCGCTCGAAGATGATGTCGTAACTCTGCCACGCACCGGGCTTGCGCGCCGCGTTCACCAACGGCGGCTTCCAGGCATAGACCGCGCCGACCTGGCCATCGGCATAGGTCGGGTTGTCATAGCCGTCGAGGATCTGCACCTCGTAGCGTTGCATGAACCAGATGCCGCTATTGCCCCGATCCTGCGACGACTTTTGCGGCGGGTTGGGCGAGCGGAATTCGAGGTGCAGTTGCACGTCGCCGAAGCTCTCCTTGCTGACCAGCACGCTCTCCGCCTTGCCGTCGCGCGGCGGCACGGTCAGCACGCCGTCCTTCAGGACCCAGGGCTTGCCGCTGGGCGTCCAGCCATCCATCGAGCGCCCGTCGAACAGCACCACCGCATCGGACGGCGCGCCGCCCGCTACCGCGGCGGGTGTCACCACCTCGGGCGCGGGCCGGTCGGGATCATGGACATGCCATTTGCCGCCGGGCAGCATCGGCGTGTCGCGGAACCCCATGCCCGGCTTGACCTGGCCCGGCTTGTCCTGGGCCAAGGCACCACTCGCCAATATCACGGCGATCAACGGTAGCATCCGCATCGCTCCCCTCCTCATGCTGTCGGATCGATCGCGCGATAGGCCGCGATCAGCCTGTCTTCGCCCGCCCTGCCCTTGATCGAATTGCCATGTTCCATGCCGATCACGCCGGTGTAGGCGCGCTCCTTCAGGTAGCGGCAGACATTGGCGTAATTGACCTCGCCGCTGCCCGGTTCGTTGCGGCCCGGATTGTCGCCGAACTGGATATAGCCGATCTCCCCCCAGCACAGCTTGAGCGTGGGGATCAGGTTCCCGGCCTGGATCTGTTCGTGATAGAGGTCGGCCAGCACCTTCACGCCGGGGCTGTTCACCCCGCGCGCCACGGCATAGCCCTCCGCGATCGACTGCATGAAGACGCCCGGATGATTGGTCCGTGTGTTCAACGGCTCCATCACCAGCGTCAGGCCATGCGGCGCGACGATATCGCCCGCCCGGCGCATGACGTCGATGACGCGGCCCTGCTGGATCGCGGGATGAAGCTTCCTGTCCAAGAAGCCGGTGACGACGGTGGCGCATTTGGCATTGGCGCGCTTGGCCACCTCGACCGCGTTTCGCACATCGGCCAGGAACGCGCTGCGCTCGGCCTCGTCATCGCCGCCGAGCAAGGGCCGCGAGTCCGCCCATTTGGGCATGGAGGCGACGAAGACCCCCATCGTCATGTTCCGCTGGCGCAGCGCCCGGGCGATCGCCTCCTGCTCGGCGACCGGGCGCAGGGCATATTCATTGTCTTCCCAGGCCCAGAAACCCTGGTCGGCGGCGAAGGCGATCTGTTCGACCGAACTCGCACCCCGGCTGGCGAAGCTGCCCAGATGCGGCGCGAAGCCCAACGTGAAGCGCGCGGTGTTGGAGGCTGGGCCCACTTTCCGCCCCGCCAGCGCGGCGGCGGTCGGAACCGCGGCGGCCAGACCACCCATGACGGTACGGCGCGATACGGTCATGCCGCCGCGCCCAGCGTCGCCTTGCGCGGACGCCGCCGCTCGGCCAGCCAGATGCCGCCGAATACGAACAGCAGGATGACCGGCACGATCGCCAATCGCGCAAAGGACTGCGACGCCGCCGCATCCTCGACCTGACGCAGCGCTTCGCCGGTCAGCCGCTTGAACGCCTCCGGCCCACCGGCCAGCTCGACCTTGGCCGCATCGAACATTGCGCCCAGTTGCGGCAGGACGAAGAAGCTGGCCAGCGCCCCCGCCGAGCCGACCAGCCCCAGCGCCCACGCGCCGCCGCGCGGATACCGCTCCGCGACCGAGGCCAGCATGGTTGGCCACATCGCGCAGACGCCCAGGCCCCAGACGGTCGAGGCCAGGATCGCCGCGACCGGCGACTGCGCGCGCGACAACAGGAACAGGCCGATGCCCGCCATCAGGCTCGACACCCAGAGCAGCCCCGGATTGGACAGCCGCCCCGCGATCCGCCCGGCAAAGTGGCGGAAAACGAACATCAGCGCGCTGACATAGACCAGCAGCAATATGCCGCGCATGCCGACCCGGCTGCTCAGCGCCACGTCGAGCCACTGGCCCGGTGCCAGTTCGGACGCGGCGGTCAGGAACATCGCACCGAACCAGACAAAGAAGCTCGGCCGCCTGAACACCTCCGCGATCATGCCGCCGAAGCCGACGTCGCGCACTTCGCGCGGAACCGGCGGGAAATGCGTGGTCGCCGCCATCACCAGCACGCCGAGCGCGGGGATGAGGACCAGCGCCATGATCGCCTGCCACGACAGGACTTCGGCCAGCAGCACGCCCGCCAGCCCGCCGACGATCAGCCCGCCGGGATACCAGGCGTGGAGCACGTTCAACCGGTGCGTCGTTTCCTCCGGGTAAAGCCGCGCGGTCAGCGGGTTGATCGACGCTTCCGCCAGGCCCCAGCCGATCCCGCTGAGCAGCATCCCGCCCCAGACGATGTGATAGACTGCCATGCCGCTGGCCACCTGTCCCGCGCCGATGATCGCCGTCGTGCCAACGAGGAAACACACGCCGCAGCCGATCAGCATCTGCCGCGCGCCGATCCGGTCGAGCAGCGCGCTCGCCACGAACAAGGTCGCGGCAAAGCCCAGAAACGCCGAGCCCAGTGCCGAGCCGATCAGTTCGCCCGCCTGGACCGGCGCGATGGGATCGATCCACTGCGCCTTCAGGCTGCTCGCCACCGCCGCGCGCAAGGCCGCGCTCGCCGCCGCCGTGAACAGCGCCAGCACGCTCAGCCAGAACAGTCGCGACCGATTGTCCGGTATCGCCTCCATGCCCCTCTCCTGCTTATATTTTTTGTCAGACTTTACCTTCCGGGGCGGATGGTCAAGCCATTGCAATCGTTAAATTCCCAGCCAGCGCCGATTGGCATCGGGATCACCCCCACCGGCAAAATCGTCAAAGGCGCGCTCGGCCCGGCGGATCATGTGCGCCGCGATGAAAGGTGCCCCCTCACGCGCGCCGTCCTCCGGATGTTTCAGGCAGCATTCCCATTCCAGCACCGCCCAACCGGCGTAACCATATTGGGCGAGCTTGGAGAAAATCCCGCCGAAATCGACCTGTCCGTCGCCCAGCGACCGGAAGCGTCCCGGCCGGTCCACCCAGTCGCTATAGCTGCCATAGACGCCCGCACGCCCGGTCGGGTTGAACTCGGCATCCTTGACGTGGAACATGCGGATGCGGTCGTGGTAGAAATCGATGAATTGCAGGTAATCCATCGCCTGCAACACGAAATGGCTGGGATCGTAGAGGATGTTGGCGCGACCATGCCCGCCCACCGCGTCCAGGAACCGTTCGAAGGTCGTGCCGTCGTGCAGATCCTCGCCGGGATGCAGTTCATAGCAGAGGTCGACCCCTTCCTCCTCGAACGCATCCAAGATCGGCCGCCAGCGCTTGCCCAGTTCGGCAAAGCCCTCCGCCACCAGCCCGGCGGGCCGCTGCGGCCAGGGATAGACGAAGGGCCAGAGCAGCGCGCCGGAAAAGGTCGCATGCGCCTTCAGCCCCAGTCGCCGACTGGCCTTGGCGGCGTAACGGAGCTGCTGGACCGCCCATTGCTGGCGCTCGGCGGGCTTGCCCCGCACCGCCTCGGGCGCGAAGCCGTCGAACGCCGCGTCATAGGCCGGGTGCACCGCGACCAGCTGGCCCTGCAAATGGGTGGACAGTTCGGTGATCGCCACCCCCGCCTCGGCACAGCGCCCAGCTAGGTCGTCGCAATAATCCTGGCTTTCGGCGGCCGCTTTCAGGTCGATGCAGCGTGCATCCCAGGTCGGGATCTGCACGCCTTCATAACCCGCCTCCGCCATCCAACGCGCCGCCGAGTCGAGCGTGTCGAACGGTGCCGTGTCGCTCATGAACTGCGCCAGGAAGATGCCCGGCCCACGCATGGCGCCAGTAGCGGTCATTTCGCCGTCTCGGCCTTGAGGTACGCAATCAGCGCGGCGCGCTTGGCGGGGTCGGCGACGCCGATCGGCATCCGGGTGCCCGGCACCTTCTTCATCGGCGCCGCGATGAACTCGTTCAGCGTCTTGTCGTCCCATTTCAGCCCGGAGGCCTTCATCGCGGGCGAATAGTTGAAGCCCGCGACCGAGCCTGCCGGGCGTCCGAACACGCCGTTCAGATTGGGGCCGACACCGTTGCGCCCGCCCTTGTTCAACGTGTGGCAGGCCCGGCACGCGGCAAAGGCCTGCGCCCCCGCCGCCGGTGCGCTCTGCGCGACCGACGGGGCCTGCACGGCCAGCAGGATGGCGGCCAGGGCAGGCACCCCGGCGGCCAGCACGATCAGCTGCCTCATCCTCACTCTCCTGAAATTTTCTTATCCAGACTCGCTGGTTCGATCGGAAGTTTACCGTTAAACCAATGCCATGCAAGCACCGAATGTCGCGTTTGAAGCGGCACGGATGACGGGAGAGGATGATGGCGATGCGCAGGCTGAAATGGGCGATGGCGGGCGGCGGCGAGGGCGCGTTCATCGGCGGCGTGCACCGGATGGCGGCGGCGCTCGACGGGGACTGGGACCTGGTCGCGGGCACGTTCAGCAGCGATCCCGAGCGCAACCGGCGCAGCGGCGACTCGCTCGGCCTCGACCCCGCCCGCGTCCATGACACGATCGACGCGTTGCTGGCCGACGAGCGCACGCGGCCCGAGGGCGAGCGGGTCGATGCCGTCGCGATCGTCACCCCCAATCATCTCCATGCGCCGATGGCGATCGCCGCGCTGAATGCCGGTTTCCCAGTATTCAGCGAAAAGCCGATGGCGATGAACCTGGCCGAGGCGCAGGCCATAGCCGAGGCGGCACGGGCGTCGGGCCAGCTTTATGCGCTGGCCTTCACCTATAGTGGCTATCCGATGATCGAGGAGGCGCGCGCGCGCATCGCACGCGGCGACTTCGGGGCGATCCGGCTGGTCCATGTCGAATATGTCCAGGGCTGGCTGAGCAGCCCGCTCGACCGCGAGGGCAACAAGCAGGCCGAATGGCGCACCGACCCGGCACGCGCGGGGCTTGGCGGCGCGCTCGGCGATATCGGCACCCACGCCTTCCAGCTTGCCGAGCATGTGGCCGGGCTGCCGGTCGAGGCGCTGTCGGCGGACGTGACCACCCATGTGCCGGGGCGGATGCTCGACGACGACGTCAACGTCCTGCTGCGCTTCGCCGGGGGCGCGCGCGGCACACTGCGCGCGACCCAGGTGGCGGCGGGGGAGGAGAACGGCCTGCGCCTCCGCATCCATGGGCAGAAGGGTGGCCTCGAATGGTCGCAGATGGAGCCCAATACGCTCACCCTGCGCTGGCTCGACCGCCCGGCCGAGATCGTCCGCGCGGGCGGTCCGGGCCTGAGCCCCACCACCCTGCCCCGCCTGCGCACCCCCTCGGGCCATCCGGAGGGCTATATCGAGGCGTTCGGCAACCTCTACCGCGCGGTGGCGGGCAATTTGCGCGACGGTGGTCCGGCCGGGGGCGGCGAGCTTGGCGAGGCGACCTGGTTTCCGGGTCTGGAGCCGGGCCTCCGCACGATGGCGTTCGTCGAGGCAGTACTGGAAAGCGCGCGGTCGCAGGACAAGTGGACGGTGTTCCCGGTTCTGGACGGGAGCCACGAACGCGCTTGACGCTATTCCTACCAGTTCGATACGCTTTCGACATGATCTAGCGGGAATATGGTCATGCGGTGGTTGTGCGTCGGAATGACGCTGGTGGCGCTTGCGGGTTGCAGCAAGGCACCGGATAACGGGGCGGCCGGCGATACTGTCAGCAATGCCAGCAGCCTTGCCTTTTCCTATCGCTACGAACTGCGCCTGCCGTCGCAGCAGATCGCCGACATGCAGGAAGCCCAGGCGCAAGCGTGCGAAAGACTGGGACCGCAATGCCGGATCACCGGCATGGCCTATCATGTCGATAGCGCCGGCAACGCGTCTGCCAATCTCGACATGGCGGTCGTATCATCGCTGGCCCGCACCTTCGGCCGCGATGGCGTCAAGCGGGTCGAGGCAAGCGGCGGTGCGCTGACCGGCGCTGAAATCCTCGGTACCGACACCGCGCCCGCCATTCAGGGCGCGGACGCCTCTGTGGATGATACGGCCGCGGACCGTGCCACGCTCGACAGGCGGCTTGCCCTTCCGGGATTGTCACCGACTGAGCGGAGCGAATTGCTAGCCCGGCGTGCCGAACTGGATCGTCAGCGTCGCGACAGCCTGAACACCGTTGCCACCATGCGGGCGAGCGCGCTCACGACGCCGATCAGCTTCAACTATGCGGCCGGTAGCGGCGTAGGCTTGCAAGCCCGGCTGGCGGAGGCCGCGAACGTCGCTTATGCGTCCTTCACCTGGACGATCACCACGCTGCTGAGCCTCGTCGCCTATCTAGGGCCGCCTCTGCTGCTGCTTCTGGGACTGGCGCTGCTGTGGCATCGCCTTGGGCGACGCTGGTGGGCAAGGCTGTTCCCCACCACGCCGGGCGCCTGAAGGCGCGGCTTACCCCCGCCGCCCCCGGACGATACCCACCGCGCTCGCCAGCACGGCGGCGTCCTCGGCAAAGCCCGTCTTGGTCTGGCCATAGCGGCCCAGCGCCGCCATCCGCCCGCGCCAGCCGGGATAGGAGGCTACCACCGCCGTCACGCCGCCGATCGCCGCCCCCAGCCAGCGATGCTTCGGACCGGCCAGCGCCGCGCCCGCGATCGCCGAGGTCGTGAAGCGTGCCGCCAGCCCGATGGGAACGATCCGATCGGGGGCCGTCTTCTGCTTGTCGCCCGCCATCTCGCCGATTGCCAGCGCCAGCGTCCCCGTCGCGACGATCGGGTTGGCCAGATAGCGCAGCACGCCCTTGCCGACCGGCAACTGCCCCCGCGCGGCGGCGATCGACACGGCGGCCAGTGGCGTCATGGCGCGCTGTCCGCCGACCAGACCCATTTTGAACGGCGCGAGCAACGGGGTAAGGGAGAGGGCGGGCATGGCATTGACCTCGTGTCTGAAAATCCGATCGCCTTAACGCCTCGTCCCGGCCTGCGGGTTCCCCCTTTCCCTGCCGCCCCGGCTTTTGCCATGATGGCGACCATGATCCGCATCCTCACCGCCGCCGCCCTGCTGTCGCTCACCGCCTGTTCCGCTCAGGACCAGCCCAAGGGATTGAGCGCCGCCGAAAACGACCAGTTGAACGAGGCCGCCGCGATGCTGGATGCCAATGCAGTCGATCTGAACGCCTTGGCACCTTCGGACGTTGGGGCGGAAAATCCCACTGATAACGAAAGCTGACGCCCCATGACCGACATGCCGCTTCGCCGCCTGGGTTCGACCGACCTGATGATCGCCCCGCTGGTACTGGGCGGCAATGTCTTCGGCTGGACCGCCGACCGCGCGGCGAGCTTTGCGGTGCTCGACGCATTCGTCGATCAGGGCGGCGTGCTGATCGACACCGCCGACGTCTATTCCGCCTGGGTCGATGGCCATCAGGGCGGCGAGTCCGAGGCGATGATCGGCGAATGGCTGAAGGCCAGCGGCAAGCGCGACCAAGTGCTGATCGCGACGAAGGTCGGGATGCTGCCCGGTGAGGGCGGCGAGAAACTGGCCCCCGCCCGGATCGCCGCCGCGGCCGAAGCCTCGCTCAAGCGGTTGGGCACCGACCGGATCGACCTGTATTTCGCGCATCAGGATGACGAGGACCAGCCGCAGGAGGCGGTGATGGAGGCCTTTGCCAAGCTGGTCCAGGCGGGCAAGGTCCGGGTGATCGGCGCATCCAACTATCATGCGGCACGCCTGAAATCGGCAAACGAAGCCGCGCGCGATGCGGGCCTGCCGCGCTACCACGTGCTTCAGCCCGAATATAATCTGGTCAGCCGCCAGAAGTTCGAGGGCGAGTTGCAGGATTACTGCGTCACCGAGAATATCGGCGTGGTCCCCTATTACGGCCTAGCCGCCGGGTTCCTGACCGGCAAATATCGCAGCGACGCGGACCTGTCGCAAAGCGTGCGGGGCACAAAGATGAGCGAGCTGTTGCACGGCAAGGGTGCGGCGGTGCTGGAGGCGCTGGACGCCGTGGCCGAAGAAACCGACGCGACCCCGGCGCAGGTCGCGCTCGCCTGGCTCATGGCGCAACCCGGCGTGACCGCGCCGATCGCCAGCGCGACCAGCGTGAAGCAGCTGTTGGAGCTGACGCCTGCCATGCGCCTCGCCCTGACCGAAGCCCAATTGGCCCGGCTGACCGAGAGCTTGACTTGAGGCGAACAAACTTCAAGTATGTTAAGTCTTGGAACGGACAGATTTTCTCAGGAATTGAACGAGGCCTATGACAATCAAGCCTCCGACCATTCTGGTGGTCGATGACCAGCCTTTGCTGCTGTTGCACGTTCAGTTCGCTTTCGAGGATGCGGGGTACCGGGTGATCCAGGCGACCAGTGCCGATGAAGCGCTGGTCGCGCTGGACAGACACCCCGAAATTCGCGCGGTGTTCACCGATGTGACGATGCCGGGCACGCTCGACGGCGCGGCTCTTGCCACGCGGTTGCGCGAATCCCATCCGCATGTCGCGATCATCGTCACGTCCGGCGACGCGAACTATGTGCCCGACGCCCTGCCCGTGGGCGTTCGCTTCGTGCCCAAGCCCTATACGGGGTCGGGCATCATCCGGATGATTTCGGAAGAGGTCGTCTGAGCGACACCGGTGTGAAGCCGGGTCAGGCCACCTGGTTGCGGAACACACCGGGACGCCCGATCAGATACCCCTGGACCTGATCGCAGCCCAGGCTTCGCAGGGTCGTCAACTGCGCTTCGGTTTCGACCCCCTCGGCGACGATCGGGATGTTCAGGCTGCGCCCCAGGCCCAGTGACGCGCGGACGATCGACAATGCAGGGCCGTGTGCATCCATCGCGCTGATGAAGCTGCGATCGATCTTGATCTTGTCGAACGGGAATTGCTGAAGGCTGCTGAGCGAGGAATAGCCGGTGCCGAAATCGTCCATCACGATCTGCACGCCCGCCGCACGCAGCGTGCGCAGATTGGCGGTGGCGGTCTCGCGCTGTTCGATCAGCACACCCTCGGTCACCTCCACCTCGACGCGAACGGGGTCCATGCCATGCGCCAGGATCGTCGCCAGCATCTGCTCGCCCAGTTGCGGCTCGCGCAGCTGCACCGGGGACAGGTTGATCGCCAGCTTCCAGTCCATCGGCCAGTGGCGCGCCGTGGTCAGCGCCTCGACCAGCAGATATTGGCCGATATCGGCGATCAGCCCGTGCTCCTCGGCCAGTGCGATGAAGGTATCGGGGCTGATCGGCCCCAGCACCGGATGCGTCCAGCGAGCCAGTGCTTCCTGGCCGATGATCCGGCGCGACGCACAATCGGCAATGGGCTGGAACGCCAGGCTCATCTCGCCCCGGCTCGCGGCCTCGCCCAACTCATGCGCCAGCCAGTGGCGCTGGCGCCGGTCCTCGTCCATCGCCGTGTCGTAATGGCGCGCTCGGTGACGGCCATCGGCCTTGGCGCGGTACAGCGCGATGTCGGCACAGGCCTGTAGTTCGTCGCTCTCGCTGCCATGGCATTGCGACAGGGCGACGCCGATGCTCATGCGGATGGTGGGGGCGGCATGGTCCTGCGCCACGGTATCGAAAATCCGGCTCAGCACCATGCAGGCATCGTGTTGGTCGGGAGCCAGATAATGGATGATCGCGAATTCGTCGCCGCCGATGCGCGCAACGACGTCCTCCTCCCCCGCCGCGGTGCGCAGGATCGTGCCCGTTCGCTGCAGCATCATGTCGCCCGCGCCATGGCCCAGCGTGTCGTTGACGCTCTTGAACCCGTCCAGATCGATCGCCAGCAGCGCGATCCGTTGTCCCGCGCGAAGTGCCTGATCCAGTCGCTCGGCAAAGACCAGGCGGTTGGCCAGCCCGGTCAGTGAGTCGTGATGCGCCAGATACTCGACCTGTCGCTGTGCCCGTTCGCGTGTTTCCCGCTCCTGCGCCAAGGTCTGGAGCGCGCGGGTCAACTCGCCCAGTTCGTCGCTGCGCCGGGCATAGGGCAAGGCGGGCAGCGCCCGTCCGCCATTCATGCCGCGCACCGCCAGGACGATCGTCATCAGCGGCCCGACGATCCGCCAGCGCAGCCACAGGATCAGACCGCCGACCAGGGCGACCATCATCACCGCAGCAACAATGGTCTCTACCATCGTGCGCTGCGATACGATCTCGGCTTCCCGTATCGGGGCCTTCAACTCTTGCCGTAGCGCCTGGCGAACCGCGTCGCGCCAATATTCCAGGGATCGCAGCGCGTTTTGAAATTGCGGCAGGCCGTCATGAAATGCGCTGGGGTCGGCTTTTCCTGCAACCAGCAGGGCATGGGTGACGCGGACGAACCGCTGTTCGGCGGCACGAACCTCCGCTTCCGCACGCTGTCCATAAACCGTCTGGGCAACGGGCCCCTTCGCATCCGGACGACGCTGCACATCGACCGATCGTGCGATCGTCGCCCATTCCGCCGCCGATCGGTTGGCGGTCCGTCCGTCAAGCGCCAGGACCTGCCTCCGCAGATCGCGCAGCCGGGTGTCGGCTTCGGCGAAACGGCCCAGCGTGCTGGTGATCCGTTCGATCGTCTCGACCGTGGCGATCAGCCGCCTGTCGAGCGACACCCCCGCCAGGGTCAGCGCCGTCGAGGTGAACAATACGATCGACAAAGCGACCGCAAAGCGGACTTCCAATGAACGGAAACGGGAAAACAGCCAATTCATCGCGGCAGTGAGATGACCGATGGCCCCCTTAAATTTAATGAAGGTTAGTAAAAAAGATTTCTCCTGCCCTGACAGCGCCATATCGCCCGGCCGCACCGAAGGACGCGAGAATGGGGAGCGTCAGTCGGCCGCGCAGGCCAAGGACGCGACGGCCCGTTCCCGTTCGTTGACGATCAGGGCACGTCCCGCCGCAGCCACGGCGCGTTGCGGGCAATCGGGGCGTGGGCAGCGGCGACATCCCGGTCCGATCGGTATCGCGCGGGCGGCCGGATCCAGTCCTTGCAACGCCACCAGTTGGCTTGCCAGATCGCCCGCCAATCCCAGCACGATCACGAACCGCGCGGTCACGCCCGATGACGATCGCCCCGCATGGTCGACCCGGCGGGCGATGGTCACGAACGGCGTACCGTCCGGCATCGCCACACGTTGCGGCGGTGGATCGCCTGCCCGGTCGAAGACGCCGAGCGCGTCCCATAGCGGGCAGATACCCTCCGCCTCGGCCAGGCCGGGATCGCTGGCCCCGATCAGCCGCTTCGACACCTGCCCCGCCCGGTCGATCCGCAGCATGAAAAAGGGCAGCCCGCGCGCACCGACGCGGTTCAGCGTGGTCAAGCGGTGCGCCAGCTGCTCGTGCGACACGCCGAACCGGCGGCGCAGCACCGCCAGGTCATAGCCCGTCGCCTCGCACGCGCGCAGGAAACGGGCATAGGGCATGACCAGCGCGGCGGCGAAATACTGTGCCAGGTAACGGCGGAACAGCCGCTCGGCGATCCGGTCGCCAAAGGCCGCGCCGCGCGCCAGCGCCTCGATCTCGGCCCGCGCCTCCGACTGCGCCACCTGCACCGCCAGCGCGAAGACACGACCCGGCGCCTCCAGCATTTCGGACAGCTGCAACTGCCGGGCATGAAGATCCAGCCGGGTCAGCCGGTCGGGCATGATATCGACCGGCAGCACCCGGATGGCGAGCGCATGGCGCACTCGCAGCCGTTCGGCGAGCGCCGCATACAGGTCGCCCGCGTTCAGCCGCAACTCGTCGGCCAAGGTCTCTGCGGCGGCATCGAGATCGGGAAAATGGTTACGCCACCGCTCGATCTCGCGACGGACGAGGACGGTCGGATCGGGTGTCGGCGTCATGTCGGCCGCGCCGCCCGCCGCCCCGCCAAGCCGGTCGAAGACGCGTGCGAATGCCTCTGCCCCGCCCGGTGCCGCCGCCAGCCATTCCTCCAGCTCGCTGCGGTCGATCTCCAGATCGGCGAACATCGGATCGGCCAGCCGCCGCCGCATCGCCGCAGCCCCTCCCCCCGGCGCCGCAGCGGTCAGCGTGCGCGGGTCGAAGTCGAATGTCTCGACCAGCCGCACCAGCAAGGCGGCGGATACCGGGCGCTGGTTGCGTTCGACCAGGTTCAGATAGCTAGGTGAGATGTCGAGCATCTCGGCCATCGCGGCCTGCGACAATGCATTCTGACGACGCACCCGTCGCACCGCATGTCCGGCAATCAGCTTGGTCGCGTTCATGGCCCGCATCCCCTCCCACGCAAAGCTGCGCTTGGGCACAAGCCTTGTCAATTCTTTACAGCCCGACTTGCTACACCCCCATAATTCCGACCGTGCGACGCGAGCGGATCGCCATGCGCCCTTCGCCAACCGGCCGATGCAGCGCAAGATCGGCGTCAACAAGCGACCATTTGTAAAGGACGATGCGATGCCCAGCTTCCAGGATCTGATCCCCGCCCCCGCCGGACGGTTCGACGGCATCGCCCGTCCCTACACCCCCGCCGACGTCGCACGCCTGCGCGGGTCGATCGCGGTCGAGCATACACTCGCTCGGCGCGGCGCGTTGAAATTGTGGGAGCTGCTGAAGTCCGAGGATTATGTCCATGCGCTGGGCGCGCTGTCGGGCAATCAGGCGATGCAGATGGTGCGTGCCGGGCTGAAGGCGATCTACCTGTCGGGCTGGCAGGTCGCGGCCGATGCCAACACCGCCGGGCAGATGTATCCGGACCAGTCGCTCTACCCCGCCAATGCCGGCCCCGAACTGGCGCGGCGGATCAATGCGACGCTGGCCCGCGCCGACCAGATCGAACATGCCGAGGGTGGCGCGACCCGTGACTGGTTCGCGCCGGTCATCGCCGATGCCGAGGCCGGCTTCGGCGGCCCGCTCAACTGTCACGAGATCATGAAGGCCTATATCGCGGCGGGCGCGGCGGGTGTGCATTTCGAGGACCAGCTGGCGTCGGAGAAGAAGTGCGGCCATCTGGGCGGCAAGGTGCTGATCCCCACCGCCGCGCATATCCGCAACCTGGATGCGGCCCGGCTGGCGGCGGATGTGGCGGGCGTGCCGACCGTCATCTGCGCGCGCACCGACGCGGAAAGCGCCCGGCTGATCACGTCCGACGTGGACGAGCGCGACCGCGAGTTCCTGACCGGCGAGCGGACGGCGGAGGGGTTCTTCCGCCTGAAACCGGGGTCGGGCGTCGACCATTGCATCAGGCGCGGGCTGGCCTTCGCGCCCCATGCCGACCTGTTGTGGTGGGAGACGTCGAAGCCCAATCTGGACGATGCGCGGCGCTTTGCCGAGGCGATCCGCCGCGAGCATCCGGGCAAGATGCTGGCCTATAACTGTTCGCCCAGCTTCAACTGGGAAGCCAATCTGGACCGCGACGACATCGCCCGGTTCCAGCGCGAGATCGGGGCGATGGGATACAAGTTCCAGTTCGTCACGCTCGCGGGCTTCCACCAGCTGAACTACGGCATGTTCGAGCTGGCGCGCGGATACCGGGATCGTGGCATGGCCGCCTATTCCGAGCTGCAGCAGGCCGAGTTCGCCGCCGAGGCGCATGGCTATACCGCGACGCGTCACCAGCGAGAGGTGGGAACCGGCTATTTCGACCTGATCGCGCAAATCGCGGCGGGCGGCGACAGCTCGACCACCGCGCTGGCCGAATCCACCGAGGCCGCCCAGTTCGTCCAGGCCGCCTGACGGCTTCCACCCCCCTTGTCCCACGCACCCTAAGGAGAAAATGCCATGCCGACCGAACCGCGCCGCAGCCGCGCCGTCTTCTCCACCGAAGACTTCGCCCTGATGAAGGAGGCTATTGCCGAGCACGTCAAGCGCGTCGCCGACGACCCGCGCTCGATCAAGTTCGCGCACCTGTACCACCGCCTGGGGCGGATCGCCTCCTGAGGCGCGCGCACAGCCTTCGACTTCGCTCAGGCCGGACGGAGGGCAGCACCGAGCCCCCCGTTCGCGCCGAGCGAAGGCGAAATGCGCACCCGAAACTTGACCCGGTATCCCCCGGCTCAACGCAAGGCAGCACCAGGCCCCCACCGCCGCGCTTTGTTGAACCAACGGAACAACCACCCCGATCACACGCTGTATCGGCCATGCCCAACACCGGCCTGACCGCGCGCATCCGCGAGAATATCGTATTGTACGGCGCGCTGGCAGCCAATCTGGCGATCGGCGTCGCCAAGTTCGTGGCGGCCGGGATCACCGGATCCTCCTCGATGCTGACCGAGGGCGTGCACTCCGTCGTCGACAGCGGCAACCAGATCCTACTGCTCTATGGCCAGGGCCGCGCCAAGCGGGGGCCCGATGCGATCCACCCGTTCGGTTATGGCCGCGAGCTGTATTTCTGGGCGTTCGTGGTCGCCATCCTGATCTTCGCGCTGGGCTCGGGCATCTCGATCTACGAGGGCTGGCGCCACATCAAGTCGCCAGAGCCGCTGCGCGATCCCACCGTCAACTATATCGTGCTTGCCATCGCCTTTGCGCTGGAGGGGGCGAGCTGGACCATTGCGGTGCGCGAATTCGCGCGGACCAAGGGCAAGAGCGGATGGTGGCGCGCGATCCACGATTCCAAGGACCCGCCGGGGTTCATCGTGCTGTTCGAAGACTCGGCCGCACTTGCCGGGCTGGTGATCGCCGCACTCGGTGTGTGGCTGTCGCACGAGACCGGAGATGCGCGGATCGACGGTCTTGCCTCGATCCTGATCGGCCTGGTGCTGGGCCTTGTCGCGATCCTGCTCGCCCGCGAATCCAAGGGCCTGCTGATCGGCGAGCGCGCCGACCCGGAGGTGGTCGAGACGATCCGCGACATCGTCGCCGCGCGCCCCTGGATCAGTCACGTCAACCATGTCCGCACGATCCACACCGCGCCCGACAGCATCTTTGCGGCGATCAGCGCGGATTTTGTCGACAGCCTGCCCATGGGTGAGGCAGAAACGATGATCGAGATATTGGAGGACGATCTGCGCATGGCGGTGCCCAGCCTGTCGTCCATCTATATCCGCCCCGAAAAGAAGGAAAACGCCGCCAGGGTGGCAGCCGGACCTGCATGATGAGGCCCCTCATGACGATGTTGATGCGCGCCGCCACGGCTCTTTTCCTGATGTGCGCCTGGGCCCTGCCTGCCCAGGCGGCGGTGACAATCACCTTCTGGAGCCACGAACTGGGCAACAGCTTTCCGCATACCTTCTTCTCGCTGCGCGGGACGGTCGACGCGAACGGCGCGCCGGTGGATGCCAATTACGGCTTCACCGCCAAGTCGATCTCGCCCGCGCTGCTGATGGGCACGGTCAAGGGACGACTGGACATCTCCAAGCCCTTCTACATCTCGACCAGTGACGCGCAATTTTCCTATGTCATGACCGATGCGCAATATGCCGACATCCTGGCGCTCGTCGCCGCCTGGGACGAGAAGACCGGCGATTCGCATTACAATCTCAACCAGCGCAACTGCGTCCATTTCGTGCAGGAAGCGGCACGGCGGCTGGGTCTGGTCGGCCTCGACCACCCCGATCTGATGAAGAAGCCGCGCTCCTATCTGAAGGCGGTGGCGCAGGCCAATGCCGACCGGGTGACGATCGTCGGGCAGAACGGCAAGGCCTATCTCGCCTCGCTGCCGCCGCTCCCGGCCGCGCCCGCAGCCTCCGCCACGGTGCCACCGGCACCGGCCAACGCCAATGGCGTGAGCGTTCAGGGGGCGACCGGCACCAGTTCCAGCACGTCGACCACCGACTCGTAAGCGGGGAACGGGAAGGCGATCCGCCAGCGATTGGCGTCGATCCGCTCGACCACCCCCGCCATGTCGCGGGCCCGGTCACGGCCATAGGCATAGGACCGTTCTTCGTCGCCCAGGACCATCGTGCCCAGAAAGACGCTGCGCGCGTCGGTGTCGGGATAGATGCGCCCGGTCAGCCGCTGCGACCCGTCGAGCTTGGTCAGACTGGCACCATCCGCCGACACCCGGCAGCGGAAATAGGGATACGCGACATAGGTCAGGACCGCGCGCCCTTGCGTCCCCATCTTGATCGTGCGGCACCGATAGTCGCCATCGGGCAGTTTGGGATCCGCGATCGAATAGTCCGGGTCCGCCAGCAACCCCAATGCGGCAACCTCCGCCGCCGCGCCGCCCGCTTTTGCCTGGGCAATTCCCTTGACCCAGGCGGTGCGCCAGTTGCGCAGGCGAACGCGGTCATCCTCGGTCGCCGCCAGCCGCCAGTCGGTCGCCTCCTCGGCGCGGTTCGCCTCCGCCGTGCCGACCGCCGCCAGCGCGATCGCGATCCCCAGGATCGACCGCGTCCATGTTGCGGTCACTGGGCGGTCCAGCCGCCATCGACCGACAAATTGGCCCCCGTGATCGCCTTCGCCTCGTCGCGGCACAGGAACAGGGCGAGCGCGGCGACCTGTTCGATGGTCACGAACTCCTTGGTCGGCTGCGCCTTGAGCAGCACATCGTCGATCACTTGCTCGCGGGTCAGGCCGCGCGCCTTCATCGTGTCGGGGATCTGGTTCTCCACCAAAGGCGTCCAGACATAGCCCGGCGAGATGCAGTTGGCGGTGATGCCGTCGGTCGCCACCTCCAGCGCCACCGTCTTGGTGATGCCGACGACCCCGTGCTTGGCCGCGACATAGGCGGACTTGTTCGGGCTGGCGACCAGGCTATGCGCCGATGCGGTGGTGATGATCCGCCCCCAGCCCTTCGCCCGCATGTGCGGGATCGCCGCGCGCATCATGTGCCAGGCCGAGGACAAGTTGATCGCGATGATCGCGTCCCACTTCTCGACCGGGAATTCGGCGATCGGCGCGACATGCTGGATACCCGCATTGTTGATGACGATGTCGACCGATCCGGTTTCCGCCGCTGCCCGCTCGATCATCGCGGCGATCTGTTCGGGCCGGGTCATGTCGGCGGGGTCGTACAGCGCCTGCGCGCCGCTCACCCGTTCCAGCGCGGCGCGATCCCGCTCGATCGCGTCCGCATCGCCGAAGCCGTTAAGGACCACCGCCGCCCCTTCGGCCGCCAGCGCCTTGGCATAGGCCAGGCCGATGCCGGACGTGGAGCCCGAGATCACTGCGGTCTTGCCCTTCAGGAACATGCCATTCTCCCGTGATAGGCCCGCACCATGCGGACAGATGCACGCCCGTGCAACCGCTGTTGCCCTTCGCGGGTTTCATGGCCGAAGGGCCCGATAAGGGAACAAGACGACAAAGGGGTGACGGTGCCATGCGGCTCGACGATTATGACAACGATATCGACGTGGGCGAGGCGCAGAGCGGAGGTGGCGGCGGCTTTGGCGGCGGCGGCGGCGGCCTGCTATTCGGGCTGTTGCCATTGATCGGCAGCCGGTTCGGATGCGGCGGCATTGTGGTCGTACTGATCATCCTGGCGGTCGTCGGCATGAACCCCTTGAGCCTGCTGACCGGTGGCGGCAGCGGCAATGCCCCCGTGACCCAGAGGGCGGGATCGTCGGGTTCGGAAGGCGCCCGCCAGACCTGCGAAGCCTCCCCCGAACGCCGCGAAGCCTGCCAGGCGTTCAGCAATGCGGAAAATACCTGGGAAAAGATTTTCGCCGACAATGGGCAGCGTTTCTCGGCCCCCGGCCTGCGTTTCTTCCGGCCGGGTGCGGATAGCGTAACGTCGGGTTGCGGGACGGCTCCGTCAGCAGCAGGGCCGTTCTACTGTCCTTCGGATCGCCGTATCTATCTCGACACCCGCTTCTTTGACGAACTGGCCAACAAGTTCGGCGCGAAGGGCGACTTCGCGCGCAATTACGTGATCGCGCATGAATTCGGCCATCACATCCAGACGCTGCTCGGCACCTCCGACCAGGTTCGTCGCGCGCAGCAGGCGGCGGGCGAAGCGCAGGGCAATGCCCTGTCGGTGCGGCTGGAGTTGCAGGCGGACTGCTATGCGGGCGTATGGGCGGCCAAGAACCGTGATCGGCTGGAGCCCGGCGATGTCGAGGAAGGCATGACCGCCGCCCGCGCGATCGGCGACGATACGCTGCAACGTGAATCCACCGGTCGGGTCGTGCCCGACAGCTTCACCCACGGCTCGTCGGAACAGCGGATGCGCTGGCTGCGGCGCGGTATGGAAACGGGCGATCCCGCGCAGTGCGATACGTTTTCGGGGGCAATTTAAGGATCGGAGACGTATTCGGCTTGGCCCGCCTTGCCATTTGACCAACCACCCCGCCAAGCGCCCTCCCCCTCCCGCAAGCGGGAGGGGGCCGGGGGGAGGGCCAGCCACAGGCGACGTCGCTCGACGAACGCCCCTCCCCCAACCCCTCCCGCCTGCGGGAGGGGAGCTTGAGAGGGTTCCTGACTCGATATTTGGCAGTCCCCCGCCGCGCCCCGCGCGCTCCCCCTCCCGCAGGCGGGAGGGGGTCGGGGGGAGGGTCCGCCGCGGGCAATGTCGCTCGAGACACGTTACCCTCCGAACGCCATCGCACAGGAGGGACGACAGTCGAAAAGCCCCCCGCCCCTTACAACTTCACCAGCATCTTGCCCTTGTTACCGCCGGTGAACAGCGCCAGGAACGCTTCGGGCGTGCGGTCCAGCCCTTCGAACACGGTTTCCTCGCGCTTCAACCGGCCCTGCTCCAGCATCTCGGCCATGTCGCGATAGAAACCCGCCTGATCCTTGAAGTCGCTGACGATGAAGCCCTGGATCCGCACACGATTGCCGATCAGGCGCGCCAGATATTTCAGGCTGGTCGGCTTGGCATCATTGTACACGTCGATCATGCCGCAGATCGCAAAGCGGGCATTGGGCTTGGCATGGGCCAGTGCCGCGTCGAGGTGATCGCCGCCGACATTGTCGAAATAGACGTCGATGCCATCCGGCGCCGCCTCGTCCAGCGCATCGACGACCGATGTCCCCGACTTATAGTCGATGACCTTATCGGCGCCCAGTTCGCGAACCCAGGCGGTCTTGTCCGCGCCGCCGGCCGAACCGATGACCGTCATCCCCTTGGCCTTCGCGATCTGCACCACGGTCGAACCGACCGCACCCGCCGCCGCCGAGACGAACACCGTGTCGCCGGGCTTGGCTTGCGCCACATGGAGCAGGCCGTAATAGGCGGTCATGCCCGGCATACCGAACTGACCCAGATAGGCCTGCGGATCGACACCAAGATCAGGCAGCGGCTGGACATGGGCGGCGGGCAGGATCGCCTCGTCGCGCCAGCCGGCCATGTGGCTGACCAGGGTGCCGACGGCGATGGCGTCGGCACGGCTTTCGACCACTTCGCCGATCGCACCGCCCTGCATCGGCTCACCGAGCTTGAAGGGCGGGACATAGCTCTTCGTGTCGTTCATCCGTCCGCGCATATAGGGGTCGACCGACAGCCAGCGATTGGCGATCCGCACCTCGCCCTCGCCAAGCGCGGGTAGCGCCTGATCGATCAGGGCGAAATCACCGGCCACAGGGGTGCCGTTCGGGCGTGCCGCCAGGGTCCAAGCCTTCATCACAATATCCTTATCATTCAACAGCCGCAGACATGGGAAAGGGCCCGGGTGAAGTCCACCCGAGCCCTTCAAGAAAAGTCACTCGATCGTGACGTTTTTCTTTATCAATAACCCCGGCTGGTGTCCGAGGTGCTGCTCGACGTGGTGCCAGTGCCGGTGGTCGTACCGGTCATCGAGCCCGTGCCGGTCGTCGTGCCGGTGGTCGACGTGCTGCCCGTCGCGCTGTTATTCTGTGCCGAGCTGGTCGTACCGGTCGCACTCTGGCCGTAACCGCTCGATTGACCGCTCGTGCCGGTCTGGCCGTAACGATTGGCCTGGCCGTAACGGTCGTTCTCATTAGTGCGATCGCCGAACATGGCGCGCGCATTTTCCTCGTCGCGCCACTGGGCCTTGGCCTCCTCGGCGGTCTTGGTCAGCATGACCTTGTCCTCGACGGACTTCAGCCAGCGCGACGGGATCGAGTGGTGCTGGCCACCCGCATCCTTGTCGTTCTTGGTCAGCAGGATGCGGTCGCCGCGAACCTTGTCGACGGTGCCGACATGGCTGCCGTCCGAACCGACGACTTCCTGATGCTCCTTGACCTTGGGCAGAAGGCCGCGCTGGCCTTCGCGCTCGGTGCGCCAGGTCGAAAACTCGTTCTGGAACTTGGTGCGATTCTCGCTGCGATACTCGTCGTAATCGCGGTCGAGCGCGGCGATCTGGCCGGTGCGCCAGTGGTTATAGTCGTGATCCTGCTGGGCATAGTGACGCTCGTCGAAGCGCGCATCGGCCTCGCGACGGCGCTCCGCCTCCTCGTCACCGAACCACGAGCGGACCTCGTCCCCGGCACGGGCGAAGAAGCCGCGATCGTCATAGTCGTAGCCCTGCGGCTGGCGACCATAATCGCCGCCCTGCTGGCGACCATAGTCACGGCCCTGCTGCTGACGACCATAATCGCCACGATCCTGGCGGTCGTCGCGGCCGAAGCGGTCGCCGGTATAGCCATAGCCACGCGACGAATCGCCATAGCTCGCGTTGCGGCCATAGTTGCGTTCACCGCCCCGATAGGCGTCGCGGTCCTGGTCACGACCATAGCCGCCCTCGCTGCCGCGATAGGCGCCATATGCACCCGAGCGGCCCTCGCCATAGCGACCCTCGTTGGAACGGCCGCCGAAATCCTGACGCGACGAGCGATAGTCGTTGTCGCGGCCATAACCCTGCGCGTCGTAGCCCTGGCGGCCATAGCCCTGCTGGCCATAGTCACGCGCACCATAACCGCGGCGGCTGTCCTGGTCGCGATCGTCGTCGTTGCGCTCATTGTCGAACGCACCGGCCGCGTCATATTTGCGCGCGCTGGAATAGGTGTAATCCCGCCCGGAGCCGTAGTCCCGGCCATAATCGAAGTCGCGGTCGCCACGATTGGCGTCGCGGGAATAGCGGTCGTAAGCCATCCTAAACCCTCCTGAAATTCGGTCCTGCGGGGGCCGACACCGCTCGACTGGCGGGTCGTACCATCCGGGTGTTTCAATGAGGAAGATCAAGACATTGTTCCGTTACCAGCGCATCAGGCGCGACGGACGGAGCATCGGCAGGGGGCGAACGACAGCCGAAATTTTTTGGCGATCGGCGGCAAAGCGGTGTTGCGTCGCCCCCGCGCTCGGGCTAATGGCGTCGCTCCCGGCCATGGCCGGGTCACGGGGCGGGGCTGTAGCTCAGATGGGAGAGCGCTGCAATCGCACTGCAGAGGTCAGGGGTTCGATTCCCCTCAGCTCCACCACCCCGCTTCCCCCTGACATCGCCGATACGGACGCCCGGTTCCCGCGACGGAGCTGATGCGTTGAGCCGTCGATGACACCCGATCCCATTCCCGCCGCCACCCTGATCCTGATGCGCGAAGGGCCCGCCCCCGATGCGCTGCCCGAAATCCTGATGGTCGAACGCGGCGCGACGCTGGCCTTTCTGGGCGGCGCCATGGTCTTTCCGGGCGGGCGCGTCGATCCCGGCGACCATCTGCTCGTACCCGACGAGGCACGGGATCGCGATGACTGGGCCGCGCGCGTCGCCGCGATCCGCGAGACGATCGAGGAGGTCGGGCTTGCCGTAGGGATCGCCCCCTCGCCCAATCCCGTGGCTCTGGCCAGCCTGCGTACCGCAATGACGGCGGGACAGGCTTTTGCCCAGGCGCTAGCCGACCACGGCCTGGCGATCGCCCCCGACGACCTGATCCCCTATGCGCGCTGGTGTCCCGAACATGTGCCGGTGCGGCGGTTCGATGCGCGTTTCTATCTGGCGAGGATGCCCCGAAACGCCTCGACCCCCGCGATCGACGGGGCCGAGACGGTGGGGGCGATCTGGACGACCGCACGCGCCGCACTGGCCCAGGCGGATAGCGGCGCGATCCATATCATCTTTCCCACCCGCCGGACGCTGGAACGATTGGCGCTATACCGCGATTTCGTCTCGGCGGCCGCCGATGCACGGGCCTGGCCGATCCGACGGATCATCCCCTTTCAGGCGGAGCGTAACGGCGTGGCATCGATCTGCATCCCCGACGATCTGGGTTATCCCATCACCGCCGAACCCGTCGCGCGCGCAAAGCGCGGCTGATGCGCGCGCTCCGGCGGTGGACGACCCTGTTGGTGGTGGTCGCGGTGGCGGCGATGCTGGCGCTGCTGCTATGGGGCTGGTTGCGACGCCATCCACAGGACGTACCCTGGGCGCCGCTAGACCTGGGCCAGCCGGTGGGCATGTTCACCGGGCGCAAGCTGACTGCGCTGACCCAGGACCGGACGCAATGCCTAGCGCTGCTCGACCGGGCGGGCATCCGCTATACCGCACTCCCCGCCCGCACGGACGGGGCGCAATGCGGCTATGACGATGCAGTGCGCTTCACCTCGGGCGGGGCGCGGGCGATCGGCTATCGCCCGGCGACGCTGGGCGTGTCCTGTCCGGTCGCGGCCTCGCTGGCGCTATGGGAATGGGATGCGGTGCAGCCCGCCGCCCGCGCCTTGCTGGGCAGCAAGGTCGTCGCGATCGACCATCTGGGCAGCTATAATTGCCGCCGGATCAGCGGGCGCAGCAGCAGCGACTGGAGCGAACATGCCCGCGCCAACGCCGTCGACATTGCGGGCTTCCGCCTGGCGGACGGGCGACGGATCAGCGTGCTGCGCGACTGGAAGGATCAAGGTGCGTCGGGCCAGTTCCTGCGCCGGGTGCGCGACCAGGCCTGTCAGCTATTCGCGACGACCCTGTCGCCCGACTATAATGCGGCGCACGCCGACCATTTCCACCTCGACCAGGCCTATCGCGGCTCGATGGGCTGGCGGGCGTGCCGGTGACATAGGCGGTCCCGGGGACGCGACGGCGGAGCCCCCCGACCCGCCATCGCACTTCCTCAGTTGGCCAGCGACGTGCCGTTCGTGTCGACCTTTTCCACCCAATGCGGGAAGAAGGCGGGCTGACGGCTCGACCAGCCTGCGGCGGTCGCCGCCGCCTCGCTGATCGACTGGAGCAGCTTGCGCCGCAACTCCGGGTGCAGATGCGGCAGCGCCGCCGCTGCGCAGAAGACCGAGGGCAGCCACGGTCGGACCTCGGCCCCGATCAGGCGCTCATAGAGGAAGCGAAAGGCCGAGAAGCTGGTCAGCCGCCCCTGCCCCAGATCGAACGCCGCGATCGTGACGAACGGCGCCATGAAGGGCTCCAGCGATTCCAGGCCGCTATCGACCGGGATCAGGTGCCGGATTTCCGGCAGGTTGCGATAGAGGCGCGCCTGCGCCCGGATGCTCGCCGCCTCGACGACGTCACGCGACCAGCGTGCCATCGCATCCTCGCGGTCCAGGCCGATATCCAGCGAGCGGCGGATATAACGCTGCGTCGCCGCCGCGAACCCGGCAAATTCCTTCATTTCGGCCAATGTCATCGTACCTTCGGCCGGTTTGCTCCTCGATCCCATCTGCGTTCACCCCGCCCAATCTTACCAACCCGATCATCATGCGCCATTTTGGTTAACGCAACGCTGAACGGCAAAGACAGACGAACACGAAATCCGCCGCGCCGCAACATAGATTGCGACGAACGGTTATCGCGGTAAGGATTTTGCGAAGATCAAAGGTATCACGACACAATCGCGACGTTTGTTGCGATGGCGCAACGGGGCAACCCATCCCCCGTGTCAGCGCTGGTCACGAACGGCGTTGCCAGCGGCAAAGCTCTCACGATCGTGGGGACCGAAGGCCGATAGCGACCCTCGATCCCACGTCGCGTCAATCCTTAGCGATCATTTTCGCTATAGCCCGACGACTCTGCCGGGCCATCCCGGCCGGGCTGGGTGGTCGAGGGCGGATCGCTGGCGTCCATCGACTCGTCCAGGCTTTCGTCCAGCTGCGCGTCGACGTCCTCGGGGTTCCGATCCAGCTTCTCGGCAATCTCCGGGTCCTGCCCGGCATGCTGTTCGGGCGGCTGCGGGCGGTTGCCGTGTTCGGCCTGTTCGCCGCCGGGCGCGACGGAAACGCTGTCCAGCGCGCGATCGTCGATGCTGTCGTTCATGTCACTTCCCCATCATCAGTGGATAGGAACAACGAGCCATGACGCGCACCGTTCCTGCCCCCATCCGCCGCGAGGGCCGGACCGGCGCATCAATCGATCCGGGTCACCTCCACCCGCTGCTCGCAAAGCTGCGCCTCGCCGAACACGGTCATGAAGGCGATGTCGGTCGCGTCCCGGCCGACGCAGACCGTGGCGATCTCGTCTGCCTGCGCCATGCCGGTGGCATCGACCAGGTGCCAGCCGCCCTCCAGCCAGAGTTCGGCCACCGCATGGAAGTCGGGCGGAGTGACGCCGGGCGCATAGGCCGAGACGCAGCGTGCCGGTATCTCCGCCGCCCGCGCCAGCGCGACCAGCAAATGCGTATAATCGCGGCAGACGCCACGCCGCGAGCCGAAGGTGTCGAGCGCGGTGGTCACTCCAGTGGAACTGCCCGCCTGGTAGATCAGCCGCGTGGCGACCCAGTCGGCCAGCGCCGCCGCCATCGCCCCGCCCGACAGGCCGCCGAACCGCTGGCGCACGAAACCCTCGAGCCGGTCCGATTCGCAATATCGGCTGGGTAGCAGATAGGGGATCAACGCCCCGCCGAGCCCCCGCGCCGGCGTCGCCGCCAGCGTTTCCAGCCGTACCACCGGCCGCTCGATCGCGACGATCGCCTGGTATTTCGCCAGCAGCCCATGATCGGCGCGGACCCAGCATCGCTGGCCGATCCCTTCCTCGCCCGCCACCGCCGTGACGCCGTGGTCGGACCAGATGGTCAGAGACTGTTGTTCCAGCCGCTGGTCGGGCGTGGCCGCCGCCTCGATCTGGAGGAGGATATCGGCCGGGTCCGTCAGGACATAGTCGAGCGTCACATCGATCGACAGGCGCATGGCCACGTCCCCTTTTTTACCCAAGAAAAAGGGCCCGGCGGACGGTCCGCCGAGCCCTTCGAGGTCCTACCTCGTTTTTCCCGATCAGTCGCGGCTGGAACCGGTCAGACGCAGGATGAACATGAACATGTTGATGAAGTCGAGGTACAGGCTCAGCGCCGACATGATGACCACGCGGTCCTGCATGCTGGTGCCGCGCACCTCGTAATACATCGACTTGGTACGCTGCGTATCATAGGCGGTGAGCCCTGCGAAGAGCAGCACGCCGATGAAGCTGATGACCAAGCCCATCGTCCCCGACTGGAGGAAGATGTTGATGACGCTGGCGACGATCAGGCCGACCAGACCGATGATCAGGAAGGTGCCGAAGGCCGACAGGTCGCGCTTGGTGGTGTAGCCGTACAGGCTCAGCGCCGCGAAGCCCGCTGCGGTCGCGAAGAAGGCCCCTGCGATCGAACCGCCGCTATAGACCAGGAAGATGGTCGACAGCGACAGGCCCATGACGACGGCGAACGCCCAGAAGAGCATCTGCATCGTCGAGGTCTTCATGCGGCTGACGCCCATGCTCAGAGCGAACACGAATCCCAGCGGCGCGAACATGATGACGTACTTCAGCGCGCCGCCGTTGAGGAAGACCTGCGCGGCCAGGCTCTCGCGCCCACCCCATGCGAAGAGCAGCGCGACGATACCCGTCAGCAGCACGCCCGACGTCATGTAGTTGTAGACGGACAGCATATACGAACGCAGACCCGCGTCATAGGCGGTCGAGCCCGTGGTGGCGGTGGTTCCGAACGGCGCGGCGCTCGGCCGTGGATCAGACCAGTTTGCCATGGTGAACTATTGCTCCTTTGACCGGCCATATGCCGGTTGTTGGAAATATCGCTCTGTTGGGGACGCTTTTCAAGCGGGAGAGGTTCCCGTGACGAAGACGGAATGTGATAGACATGATTTGTCATGGTTCGCCTGTTCGTCGCCCTTCGCCCGCCGCCCGCCATTCGCGCCCTGCTCGCCGATGCGATGGACGGCGTTCCCCAGGCCCGCTGGCAGGATGACGACCAGCTCCACCTCACCCTGCGCTTCATCGGCGAGGTGGATCGCCCGGTCGCCGAAGACGTCGCCGCCGCGCTGGGCCAGGTCCATGCGCCCGTGCCGACCGTGCGGATCTCGGGCGTGGGCGTCTTCGATCGCCGGGGCCGGGTCGACACGCTATGGGCCGGGGTCAGCCCGCACGACGCGCTGGCCCATCTGCATCGCAAGGTCGACCAGGCCTGTGTCCGCGCAGGCCTCCCGCCCGAATCACGCGCCTATCAGCCGCATGTCACGCTGGCCCGCCTGCCCGGATCGGCCGGGCGCGCGCCCGAGATCGACGGCTGGCGCGCGGTCCATGCCGGATTGTCGAGCGAGCCCTTCGCGATGCCGCACCTCATCCTCTATCAAAGCCATCTGGGGCATGGCGGTGCATCCTATGAACCGGTGATGCGTTGGCCGCTCGGAAACGGCGGGTAACATGCCGCGATCCATCGTTATCCAACAGGGAGCTTCCGTCATGAAATATCTCACGCTGCTGATCGTCGGCACCGTCGCGCTGGGCCTTGCGGGCTGCGATCAGAACAAGATGGAGACGGGCTCCCCCATGCCGAACGGCGCCAGTGCGACCGCGATGCTGAAGACCGGCACGGGCCTAGATGCCGGCCGCGCCATGGCGACCGAGGTCGCGGGCGGCGTACGTATCACGCTCGACGCGATGAACGTGCCCGCCGGGATGCACGGCGTCCATGTCCACACCGTCGGCCGTTGCGACGCGCCCGACTTCACCACGGCGGGCGGCCACTGGAACCCCACACAGCGCCAGCATGGCAGCATGAACCCGCAGGGGCCGCATGAAGGCGACATGCCCAACATGACCGTCGGCAATGACGGGCGCGGCACGCTGGGCGTCGTCCTGCCCGGCGCGACGATGGCGGGCCTGCTGGACGCGGACGGCTCGGCGATCGTGATCCATGCGGCGGCCGACGACCTGAAGACCGACCCCAGCGGCAATAGCGGCGGCCGCCTGGCCTGCGGCGTGTTCCAGGCGAACTGAGCCTCCCCCGCCCCGCCGCCCTATCGGTGGCGGGGTTCTTATTTCCGGAGAGTCGATGACCAACGCCCTGCCGACCCGCGCCTTTGGCGGCTTCCTGTTCGACATGGACGGGACCATCCTCAGCTCGATCGCCTCCGCCGAGCGCACCTGGGCCAGATGGGCCGAGCGTCACGGCCTGGACGTCGCGGCCTTCCTACCGACGATCCACGGGGTTCAGTCGGTGGAGACGATCCGGCGGCTGGGCCTGCCCGATATCGATCCCGTTGCCGAGGCGCATGCGCTGACCGAAGCGGAGATGCTGGACGTGGACGATGTGGTGCCGATCGGCGGCGCGGCGGCCTTCCTTGCGGCCCTGCCACCGGATCGTTGGGCGATCGTGACCTCCGCGCCGCGTCGGCTGGCGGAGGTACGTTTGAAGGCGGCGGGCCTGCCGCTACCGGGCGTGTTCGTCACGGCGGAAGATGCCGAACGGAGCAAGCCTGCCCCCGATGGCTTCCTGCTGGGTGCCGAACGGCTGGGCATCGCGCCGCAGAATTGTCTGGCGTTCGAGGATGCCCCCGCCGGGATCGCGGCGGCAGAGGCGGCGGGGATGACGGTGGTGGTGATCACCGAGACGCATCGTCACCCGATAGACACCGCCCATGCGACAGTGGCGGATTATCGCGATCTGGCGGTGGAGTGGGATGGCGCAAGTTTGAAACTGGAGCACCGGGTTTGAGCCGGTCGCCGAGGGTATACGGGCTACGGGTCCGTACCGGAGTTTGATCCATCCAACCCGAAGCGCCACCCCGGCGAAGGCCGGGGTCCAGTCGCCCAACAATCTGAGGGGCGCGAGACATTTGCCTCCCACGCCGCGACTTCCCGTAATTTCAACGCGATAGGATCTGGCCCCCGGCCTTCGCCAGGGAACGGCTTGGGATGAGGTTGGCTATACCCAAACCCCGCTCAGCCTGAGCGAAGTCGAAGGCCCCCCGACTCCTCAGACCGTAAAGCTTTCCCCACACCCGCACGCGCCCTTGGCGTTGGGGTTCTGGAACACGAACCCGGCCGTGAAATCGTCCTCGACCCAGTTCATCGTCGAGCCGATAAGATACAGGATCGACCCGCCATCAACGAACAGCGTCCCGCCCGGCGTATCGATCTTCTCGTCGAACGCCTTGGCCTCGGTCACGTAATCGACCGAATAGGCCAGCCCCGAACATCCGCGACGCGGGGTCGACAGCTTGACCCCGATCGCCCCTTCCGGCGCGCGCGCCATCAGCTCGGCGATACGCGCCTCAGCCGAAGGCGTCAGGTTCAGCGCGGCGGGGCGCGGACGCAGGGTGGTCGCCATGGTCAGAGCATCCCCAGTTCGAGCTTGGCATCGTCCGACATCTTCTGGGGGTCCCAAGGCGGATCCCAGACGAGGTTGACGTCCGCCGTCGCGATCCCCGGCACCGCCGAGACACGCAGTTCGACCTCGCCCGGCATCGACTCGGCGACCGGGCAGTGCGGGGTGGTCAGCGTCATGTTGACGACCGCATGGCCACCCTCGGTCACTTCGACGCCGTAGATCAACCCCAGGTCATAGATGTTGACCGGAATTTCAGGGTCGAAGATATCCTTCAGCGCATCGATGATGCCGTCATACAAGGCGCCGCCCGGCTGGGTCGGATCATCGGCGGTCGGCTTTTGCGAGAGGAAACCCGACAGATAGTCGCGCTGCCGCTCCACCGGTGCGTCCTGGACCGGCGGCTCGACCAGATCCTGTACGCGCGCCTTGGGGGGCGGTGCGACGCTGTCCACTTGCTCGACCTTGAAATCGCTCATCCGAAAATCCTCGTGACCCGCCGGACGCCATCCACCAGCGCCGCGACGTCATCGGGTCCGTTATACACGCCGAAACTGGCCCGCGCGGTGGCGGGCAGACCGAGCGCCTCCATCAGCGGCTGGGCGCAGTGATGGCCTGCGCGGATCGCCACCCGGCTCTCGTCCAATATGGTGCCGATATCATGGGGATGAACCCCCTCGACCGCGAAACTGACGATTCCCGCCGAATCATCGGGGCCGAGCAACCGCACCGAGTTGATCGCCGACAAGCCCTCGCGCGCCTGGGCGACCAAGGCCGCCTCATGCGCATGGATCGCGTCCAGGCCGATGCCCGACACATAGTCGATAGCGGTATGCAGCCCCAACGCACCGACGATATGCGGCGTCCCCGCCTCGAACCGGCCCGGCGGTGGGGCATAGGTCGTCTTTTCGAAGCTGACCCGGTCGATCATCGACCCGCCGCCCTGATAGGGGGGCATCGCCTCCAGCAATTCGGGCCGCGCCCACAGCACGCCGATGCCGGTCGGGCCATAGAGCTTGTGGCCCGAAAAGACATAGAAGTCGCAATCCAGCGCCTTCACATCGACCGCGATGCGCGGCACCGCCTGGCATCCGTCGAGCAGGATCTTCGCGCCGACCTGATGCGCCAGATCGGCCGCGCGCCGCCCGTCGAGCACCGAACCTAGCACGTTCGACACATGGCCCAGCGACACCAGCTTGTGCGCAGGCGTCAGCATCCGCGCCATCGCGTCCAGGTCGATGCGGTGATCGGCGGTCAGCGGCAGCACGTCGATCGCGACGCCCATCCGCTCGGCGACCATCTGCCACGGCACGATGTTGGAGTGATGCTCCAGCATCGACAGCAGGATGCGGTCGCCCGCCTTGAGGTTCGTCGCCGCCCAGCACTGCGCGACCAGGTTGATCCCCTCGGTCGCGCCGCGCGTAAAGACGATCTCGTTCGCCGACCCCGCGCCGATAAACCGGGCCGTCGCCTCGCGTGCCGCCTCATAGGCGACCGTCATGTCCGCCGAGCGCTGATAGACGCCGCGATGCACGGTCGCATAGCTGGTGTCATAGGCGCGCGTGATCGCGTCGATCACGGCCTGCGGCTTCTGCGCCGTCGCGGCGGTGTCGAGATAGGCCCAGCCTTGCGGGATCGCGGGGAAGTCCGCCACCCGGTCGAGGGGGGATGCCGTCGCCATCAATTCCTCCCCACGCTGCGCGCAGGGAGGATCTGGGTGGTGAGGCTCAAAGCGCCGCCTCCAGCCATGCATCCGCATCCGCCGCAAAGGCCTCGCGCACCACCTCGTTGCCGATGCGGTCGATCGCATCCGCCACGAAAGCGCGGGTCAGCAGGGCCTGTGCGCGGGGCTTGGGGATGCCACGGCTCTGCATGTAGAACAGCGCGCGGCCATCCAGTTCACCGACCGTCGCGCCATGCGCGCACTTCACGTCGTCGGCGAAGATTTCCAGCTCGGGCTTCAGGTTCACCGTCGCCGTCCGCTGGAGCAGCAGGCCGCGAAGTGACTGTTCGCCATCGGTCTTCTGCGCATGACGCGCCACTTCGACGCGCGCGGCAAGGCTCGCCTGGCTGCGGTCCGCAGCGACCGCGCGCCACAGCTGGTGGCTCTGGCCGTTCAGCGCGGCATGGCGCAGGCCGACCGCGCATTCCTGCTTGAGGTCGCCCTTGGTCAGCAGCGCGCCGCCGAATTCGGCATAGGCGCCGTCGCCGGTCTGGGTGATCCCACCGTCGATCCGCGCACCCATACTGCCGGCGGCCAGGAAGGTCGCGGTCAGGCTCGCCCCCTCGCCCAGTTCGGCTTCCTCGCGCAACGATACGAAGCCGTCGTCCTGCAATAGCCGAACGCCACGCATCAGCCGCGCCGACGCCGCCAGCTTCACCCGCGTCAGACGGTTGGTCCAACCGCGCCCGACATAAGTCTCATAGACCTGCGCCGCCGCATCCTCGGCCAGCACGATCTCGGCGGGCAGGTGGTTGGCGGCACCGCTGGCGACATGGACGATCTGCACCGGATCGGCGACCGCATCGCGCTCCAGCCGCAAAGACCAGCCGCGCCCGAGCGCCTGGCGGCCCAGCGGATGATCGCTCGCGTCGATCTGGGTCAGCTGCACCGGGCCGAGGCTGCTGGCGCTCTCGTCCAGCACGCCGTCCACGAACAGCAGCCGCGCGCCGGGCAGGTCGAGGAAACGATCCGTCCCCGCCACCGCCTGCGCCCGCTCGCTTCCCGCCGCCCGCCGCAACGCGTCGATATCGGCCCAGCGCCACGCCTCCTGGCGGGTCGAGGGGAGTTCCAGCGTGGTCATCACGCCGCGGCTCCCTCGACGCCCGCATAGCCTTCGCGCTCCAGCTCATGAGCGAGTTCGGGGCCGCCCGAACGCACGATGCGGCCATCGGCCAGCACATGCACCCGGTCGGGCTGCACATAGTCGAGCAGCCGCTGATAATGGGTGATCAGCAGCACCGCCTTGTCGGGCGCACGCATGATCCGGTTGATGCCGTCGCCGACGATGCGCAGCGCGTCGATGTCGAGGCCCGAGTCCGTCTCGTCGAGGATCGCGAACTTGGGGTTCAGGATGCCCATCTGGACCATCTCGTTGCGCTTCTTCTCGCCGCCCGAGAAGCCGACATTGACGGGGCGCTTCAGCATGTCCTGGTTCAGCCCCAGCCCATCGGCCTGCGCGCGGGCGAGCTTCAGGAACTCACCGCCCGACAGCGGCTTTTCGTCACGCTGCCCGCGCTGCGCGTTCAGGCTCTCGCGCAGGAACTGGACGTTCGACACGCCGGGGATTTCGACCGGATACTGGAAGCCAAGGAACAGCCCGGCGGCGGCGCGCTCGTTCGGCTCCAGCTCGAGCAGGTCGACGCCGTCGAACGTCACCGAACCCTCGGTCACTTCGTAACCCGGACGCCCGCCGAGTACATAGCCCAGCGTCGACTTGCCCGCGCCGTTGGGCCCCATGATCGCATGGACTTCGCCCGCATTCACCTCGAGCGTCAGGCCCTTGAGGATCGGCTTGCCGTCAATCTCGGCGTGGAGGTTTTCAATTTTCAGCATCATTGCGCTTTCGTCCGTCGGGCCACGAGCGCGTTCAGCGCATCAGCGGTCAGTTTCTTTTCCATCACGTTCCTACGAGCATCGGCGTCAACCTTCGGTTTTTTGGCGCCTTCTCGCTCCAAGTCATCCGCGGCCATTTCCATGGCAGCAGCGAGCCTGTCGTCCTCACACTCTTTTTTAGCCGCCTCAATAATTTGGCTATCGCGTTCAACCAACTCTGAGGTCGAAACTTTCTGCAGCACGCAAATACGGTAGTCTTTGAAGGATGCCTCGTCCGCGTTCGACAACAAAACTGCCAGCTGCAACGCTAGTAACGTGATCACCCGACCGAACCCTCCAGAGAAATCCCCAGAAGCTTCTGCGCCTCGACAGCAAACTCCATCGGAAGCTGCTGCAAAACTTCCCGCGCGAAGCCGTTGACGATCAGCGCAACCGCCGCTTCCTGATCCAGCCCGCGCGACATGGCGTAGAACAGCTGGTCCTCGCTGATCTTGCTGGTCGTCGCCTCATGCTCGATCTGCGCGCTGGGGTTCTTCACCTCGATATAGGGCACGGTATGCGCGCCGCACTGGTCGCCCAGCAGCAGGCTGTCGCACTGTGTGAAGTTGCGGACATTCTCGGCGGTCGCCGCCACGCGGACGAGGCCGCGATAGGTGTTGTCCGAGCGCCCGGCCGAAATCCCCTTCGACACGATGGTCGAGCGGGTGTTCTTGCCGAGGTGGATCATCTTGGTGCCGGTATCGGCTTGCTGGCGATTGTTCGTCACCGCCACCGAGTAGAACTCGCCCACCGAGCCGTCGCCCGCCAGCACGCATGACGGGTATTTCCACGTCACCGCCGAGCCGGTTTCGACCTGCGTCCACGACACCTTGCTGTTCTTGCCCTGACAGAGCGCCCGCTTGGTGACGAAGTTGTAGATGCCGCCGACGCCATTCTCGTCGCCCGGATACCAGTTCTGGACGGTCGAATATTTGATCTCGGCATCGTCCAGCGCGACCAGCTCGACCACGGCTGCGTGCAGCTGGTTCTCGTCGCGCATCGGCGCGGTGCAGCCTTCGAGATAGGAGACATAAGCCCCCTTGTCCGCGACGATCAGCGTGCGCTCGAACTGGCCGGTATTCTCCGCGTTGATACGGAAATAGGTCGACAGCTCCATCGGGCAGCGAACGCCCTCGGGAATGTAGACGAAGGTGCCGTCCGAGAAGACCGCCGAATTGAGCGTCGCGAAGTAATTGTCGCGCTGCGGCACGACCTTGCCCAGCCACTTGCGGACCAGATCGGGATATTCCTTGATCGCCTCGGAGATCGAACGGAAGATCACGCCCGCCGCTTCCAGCTCCTTGCGGAAGGTGGTCGCGACCGAGACGCTGTCGAACACCGCGTCCACCGCGACCTTGCGCGCGCCCTCGACGCCAGCCAGCACTTCCTGCTCGGCGATCGGGATGCCCAGCTTTTCGTAGGTCCGGCGGATTTCGGGGTCGAGCTCGTCCAGCGACGCGATCGTCTTCTTCTGCTTCGGCTCGGCGTAGTAATACGCGTCCTGATAGTCGATCGGCGGGATGTTCAGCTTGGCCCAGTCCGGCGTCTCCAGCGTCTGCCACAGGCGAAACGCCTTTAGCCGCCAGTCGAGCATCCATTCGGGCTCACCCTTCTTGGCCGAGATATAACGAACCGTATCCTCGCTCAGCCCCTTGGGCGCAAAGTCCTGCTCGATGTCAGTGGCGAAGCCCCACTCATACTTCTTGTTGGCGGCGGCGAGCGCCTCTGCATTCTTCGTGGCCATCAGGCGAATACCCCCGGACGCACAGACGCGTCCATCACTTGCGATTCAACAGGATCGGCGGCGAGCGTCGCAAGCGTCACCCCGGAAAAAGCGGCGCGTACCGCCTGATTGACGACATGCCAATGCGGACGAACGCGGCATTGCATTTCCAGGCTGCAATCGTGCGCAGCCCCGTCGACACAGGCGGTCAGTGCGATCGGGCCGTCCACCGCCTCGACAATGTCGGCCAGGCTGATCGCATCGGCATCACGCGCCAAACGGATGCCGCCGCCGGTGCCGCGCGTGCTCTCGATCAGGCCTGCGCCCGCCAGACGGCTGACCAGCTTCTGCGCGGTGGGCAGCGGCACGCCCGTCTGCCCGGCCAGCAGGGTCGCATTGCTCCGCCCGCCCACGCCCTCGCGTGCGGCGGCGGTCATCATCACGACCGCATAATCGGCTAGGCTGGAAAGGCGCATGAACTCCCAATCGGATGGATTTGATCCGATTGGCAAATGGGCGTGAGGGGACAGTTCGTCAACCGGGTATCGCCGCGGGAATTTCGATGGGTGTGAGTGAGGACGTTGTTCCCACGCCCATCTTCTTAAGTCCCTCCCGCAGGCGGGAGGGGTTTGGGGAGGGCATGAAGTCTCACAAAGCCTGTCGCCCGTGGCTTGCCCTCCCCCATCCCCTCCCGTTTACGGGCGGGGCGTGAGCCTCAGCAGCATGGGGCTCTTATCGGCCGATCAGGCCTTGCGCGATTTCGTCCGCCACGTCCGAGGCCGGATGGTTCGTCTCGGCCGAACGCTGCCACACCTGCTCCAGACGCTCGGGGATCTTGGCGATGCGCGCCATGACCTCGGCTTCGTCGCCCTGGCCCAGATATTCCAAGCCGACATTGATGATGCCGCCCGCGTTGATGACGTAATCGGGGGCGTAGAGGATGCCCGCGTCCGCCACGCGCGCGCCGTCCTCGCGGGTCGCAAGCTGGTTGTTCGCACCACCCGCGACGACCTTGGCCTTCAGCCGCTGGATCGAATCGGCGTTCAGCACCGCGCCCAGCGCGTTGGGGCTGACGAGGTCGACATCGGCGAACAGGATCTCGTCGGCCGGGGCGACGCTTGCGCCCAGTTCGGCCGCCATCGCTTCTGCGCGCGCCTGGTTGACGTCGGCGATCGTCAGGATCGCGCCGTCCTTGGCGAGCAGCTTGGCAAGGCCGCCGCCGACCGAGCCGACGCCCTGGATGGCGACGCGCACGCCCTTCATGTCGGTCGCGCCCAGCCCGCGCTTGGCCGCCGCCTTCACGCCCAGATAGACGCCGTGCGCGGTGTAGGGGCCGGGGTCGCCGCCCGCCGCACCGCTCGCCACCGGCAGGCCGGAGACATAGCGGGTCTGAGTCGCGATGACCTTCATCCGCTCCTCGGACATGCCGACATCTTCGGCCGTCACGTAACGACCGCCGAGCGATTCGACCGCGCGGCCGAACGCTTCCAGCTGCGCGGTGGTGATGACGTCGCCCGGCTTGGCCGCCAGGACCACGCCCTTGCCGCCACCCAGCGCCAGACCCGCCATGGCGTTCTTGTAGCTCATGCCGCGCGACAGGCGCAGCGCGTCGGTGATGGCAAGCGCAGGCGTGCCGTAGTTCCAGAAGCGCGCGCCGCCCGCCGCCGGGCCCAGATGCGTCGAGTGCACGGCGATGACCGCCTGCAGGCCCGATGCGGGATCGGTGAACAGGTGCACGCCTTCATGCGCGTCGAAATCGGGAAAGCCCCAGTTCGTCATGCTCGTCCTTCGGTCCGACAAAAGCGGAACCGGACCGAGTCTGACGACCCGGCCACCCAATCGGTGAGGATTTAGGGGGGACACGGGCAGGAGAAGGGCCGGTGCCGTGGCCAGGATATGGCCGGAAAAGAATGGGGCGACCGACGGGACTTGAACCCGCAACTTCCGGCATCACAAGCCGGCGCTCTAACCAATTGAACTACGGTCGCCGCGAAGGCTTGCGCCCCTAAACGGGATCACCCGCTTTCGTCAAGCGGTCAAAATCGCCCTTCTGCCGAAAGTCGGTATCCACCCCCCGTCGCGGCCACGAAACCCAGCTGCTCCAGCCGCGCCGCGGCCGCCGGATCGCCGGGCGTCAGGACCAGGTCGGCGGTATAGCCCCCGTCGGGCCGGATGCGCAGGTTGACACCCTCGGTGCCCCCCTGCCCCGTCATCGGCAACAGCAGCGCGCCCGCCTCGCACCGCGCCGTCCCCGTCATCGTCGGGGGCAGCGGCAGGCCACCCGCCTCGCCCACCACGGTCGCCCGGACACGGCCGCCCGCTTCCTCGCAGACGCCGTCGCGGAACCTGACGGTCACATCCTCCAGCGCGAGCGTGGTGACCGGCAGCGGCGCGAACAGCGTGGCGGCGGGCAAAGTGGCGGTGACGCCGTCGATGCCCATCGCATGGCGGCTGATCGAGGCCGTCCCCGCAATCGGACGCCCATCGGCCCCGGCCCCCTCGAAGGCGAGCTTTGCCCGACCGACCAGCAGCGCGAGCGGTGACAGCGAGACGCGCAGGTCACCCAGCGCGACGTCACCGAACCGCGCCTCGATCATGCTGCCGCCCCAGATGGTGCCGCCGACCCGGCGTGCGCTCAGCCCTTCATCGGCCAGTCCCGTCATACCCAGCGCCAGGCGCATCGGCAGGAAGACGATCAGCGCGACGACCAGCATCGCCGCGAACAGCACCGAAGGCCGGGTGGTCATCCGCAACCGCATCAGGACACCCGCGTCCGCAGGAGGAGCGCCACACCGACCGTGCGATCGCCATTGTCGGTCAAGGTCGCCTGTTCGACCAGCACCCCGCCGCGCTCCAGGCGGGCAAGCCACGGCGTCAGCGCGGCGGGCCGGGCCGAGGCGATTTGCGCGCGCACCCGGCCGGGACCGTCCTCGGTCAGCGCGGACAGGGTGAAACCCGCCTGCTCCGCCGACAGCCGCACCGTATCGGCCAGCGTCCCCGCCAGCGCGGGCGGACGACGACGACGCTGACCCAGTTCGGCGGCAATGGCCTGCGCCTCGCCCAGCCGGATCACCGCATCCGTATGACGCTCGCGCGCGCTCGACAGGCCGTCGTCCAGTGGACGCAATATGCCACCCCAGATGATCGTCACCACCAGCAGCGCACCCATGACCAGCAACAGGCGCTTCTCACGCAGGCTGCGGCCGTCGAACCAGAGTTTCAGCGCCTTCATCGTGCGCGCACCGTGAATTCTCCCGTGATCCGGCCATTGGCCGCGACGAAAGTGCTGGGCTGGACGGTAAAGCCCTCCACCTCGATCGCGCGCTTCAGGTCGGTGGCCAGCGCCTCGCGGTCCACCGCGACGCCCAGCCGGATATCGCCGTTCGGCTGGAAATCGAGCGCGGTCAGCTCGGTGCCGGGAACCGCACGAACCGCGGCGAAGACCGCCGCCGCCGTACGGCTGAACCCCTGACCGGGCCCGCGGATCGCCGACAGCCGCTCGGTCAGCTGGCGATCGGCATCGACCAGGGTTTCGCCACGCGGCAGGGCGGTGCGGGCGACCTGCTCGATCCGCGCCTCGGTCGCATCGGCGGCGAAGCTGTACTTGGTCCAGCGCACGAAATCGATCGCCAGCGTGGCGACGACGATCGCGACGCCCAGCCAGGCCAGCCGCCTGACCAGCCGCCAGTCGATCGCAAAGCCGCGCCGCCGGGCGAACACGCCCTGCCGCAGGTCGAGCGCCGGGTTCGCCGCGACCGCGCCCAGTGCCGCCTCGATCCCGTCCGCATTCAGATCGGCGAGCGGCGCATCCCCCGTCACGATCTCGGTAAAGCCGGGCTCGTCGGCAAAGCCCGATGCCCGCCCACGCACCACGCCCTGCCCGGCCAGATGTCCGCGCACATAGCCTTCGTCGGGACGCGGCAGCAGCAGCGGCGCAGGGACCACCGCGACCGGATCGACCCCCGCCGCCCCCAGCCGCGCGAGCCATCCCGCCATGGCGCCGCGATTGACGATGCCGATCGCGCGCGTGCCGCCCTCGTCCTCACCGACCGCGACGTGCAGTTCGTCCATCGGCGCGGCGCTGACCTCGGCCGCCAGCAGCCGCGCGGCCGCGGCGGCCTGCGCGGTCGAACGCGCGGGGATTTCGGCCCAGTGCAGCGACACCGCATCGGCGGGCGCGACCGCGATCACCGCGCCGTCGCCCTGGGGCAGGCCTTCTCCGGCAGCGGCGACGCGTTCGTCCTCGATCCGCAGCCAGCGATAATTGCCGCCCTCGCCCGGCGGCAGGAACAGGAGGTTCGTCGCACTCATCACTCTTCCCCCCAAGTCCGGGCCACCAGCCGCGGCGGTTGCCGCGTGGCGTCGACCAGCGCACGTTCCTGCACCCGGACGCTGCCCAAGGTCACATCGATCCGCAAGGCGAACCAGCGCGACGTCAACGCCACGCCACCACCGCCGCTCGCCCCCGGTATCTGCCCCCAGAATGCGCCTGCGTCCGCATAGCCTTGCGGCGGGCGGCGCAAAAGGGCCTGGGCGATGGCGGCGGGCGAAATCGTATCGGCCTGCGCCATCGCCACCAGCGGCGCCTGTTCGGGCGCCAGCGTGTTGATGTTGACGGTCGTCGGCTTCGCCTCGGGCAGGGTGCAGAGCCAGGGGCGCAGCTGGCCATAGAGTTCGGGCGTCACGCCGCTGACCATGCGCAGCTCGCTGACGTCCGCCATCATCGCGCCGCCGGTCCGATAGGGCGGATCGCGCGCCAGATAGACCGGGTCCTCGGCACCGCCGCCTTGCGGATTCTGATCGCTGTCGATCCAGTCGGACGCGGCGGTGGCGACCTGTTGCGCGACCTGGCCGGGCACGCCGAGCAGCCGCATCAGCTTGGCGAAATGCGCGACCTCGACCGCATTGCCGACCAACATGCCCGGTTGACCCGGCATGTCCTGCGCCAGGCCGTTCAGGTTGAAGCAGTTGCCGCCGTCCGTCACCCGCGCCACCGCACTACCCCCGCCCGCGACATCGCCCACCGGCAGCGCGAAGGGGCGGTCGCTCCAGCCGCCGAGCAGCGAAACCTTGCCCTGGCTTCGTTCCAGCAGGTCGCCGATGCGGATGATCGCCAGCGCCTCGGCCGCATAGGCAAAGCCGCGCGCCTGCTCGATCGCGACCGCATTGCCGCCCAGTCGCGTCGACAGGCGCAGCTTCTCCAGCGCGGTCGCGGCCAGCACCGCGATCACGGCGACCAGGATCAGGACGGTCAGCAGCGCGGCCCCACGCTCGCCCGCTGGCGGAAGGGGCCTAGCCATTGGGGGTTGGCGTCGGGGTGGGCGTCGGGTTCGGCTGGGGCAGGTTGGGCGGGACGCTATAGCCGGTGCCGACCAGGAACAGCTGGCGGAAGATCATGCCGTCGTCACGCACGATCGTGACCTCGGCCGCCTGTGGCAGGGCGATGCCGGGCTGCCCCTGCCACTGGTCCAGCCACGCGCCGTTGAGCCGATAACGCAGGTGCAGTTCGCGCACATGGTCCATCAGCGCGGCAGGCTCCATCGGTTGCGCCCCGTCGAGCAACGGCCAGGCCACCCGCTCCAGCACGTCGCCGTTCAGGCGATAGGCGACCTTCTGCACCGACGGGCGGGCCGCATCGTCCAGATTGCTCCAGCCGCCACGCACCAGCCGCATGGCGTCGGGCCCGGCGACCATCGCCGGGCTGAGGACACCGCCCTCGTCACGCGTCGGCCGGTCGATCGCCTGTGCCAGATCGGCGGACAGGATCGCAGTCGTCCGGCTGACCGCCGCCATCGCGTCGAGCTTCTGCCCGGTCACTGCCTGGGCACGGACGCTGAGCGACAGGATCGCCACGCCAGCGGCGGCCAGCATCGCGAAGATGAGCAGCGCCACCATGACCTCGACCAGGGTGAAGCCGTTGAAATGGGGACCACCCCGGCGAAGGCCGGGGCCCAGTTTCGATGAACCACGAGAATCGGGGCAAACGCCACCCCGCGCCCCAGACTGCTCGGCGACTGGACCCCGGCCTTCGCCGGGGTGGTGTAAGGTGAAGATCACGACGCCACCACCCCGACCGGCGGCGCGGGTGTCGGAGGCCGCACCATCGTCATCCGGCCAACAATGCTGCCCCCCGCATTCGCCACCGCCACGTCGATCCGCACCACGCGCACATCACCCGTGCCGCTGACGATGCGCGTCCATTTCCAGCTGCGCCCGCCATTCACCTCCGCGCCCGTCGTCCGGCCGAGCGCAGGCGCCTGCGGGTCGGTCACGGCGGCAATGGCGACATTGCGCGCGACCATCTGCGCAACGACGGTTTCGTCCAGGATCGAGGCACCCCGGATTGTCGCGCTTTCCAGCCGGACGAGCGCCATCGCGGCAAGGCTGAACACCGCCAGCGCCACCATGATCTCGATCAGGGTGAAGCCATCCTCCCCGTGCCGGGGAGGATAGAGATACCCCTCACCCATCGACGCGCACCGTGCCGTCCGCGCCGATCCGCACGGTCGTGCTCGCGCGCTCCCGCGTCAGGCGCAGTTCGACCGGGCGGTCGGCCAGCCCCGTCACATCGAAGGTGATCCGCACCCGGCCGCTGGCATCGGGGATCACCGCCTGGGTGCCGTCTTCCCACTGGGCGACGCGCAGGGGCTTGGCCGTCATCGGGCTCCACGTGCCGTCCGCCCGCCGGTCGAAGCCATAGCCGCCGCGCGTGACCCAGATGCTGACCGGCGACGCCTCGACCACCGCCACGTCATGCGCGGCGCGGACGCGGGCGGCGAAGCGCAACGCCTCGTCGGTCACCCGCCCACGCCGGTCGGGAAGCGACAGGACCGCCACGGCCGAGGCCAGGCCGATGACGGTGATGACGATCATCAGTTCGACTAGGGTGAAGCCCCGCTCCCCCGCTCCGTTCGCACTGAGCGAAGTCGAAGGGCACGGGGTGACGTTTCCGCGCGGGTTTCGACTTCGCTCAGCCTGAACGGAGTATGGGAAAGCCTCAGACACCCCAAGCAGGCCCCGCCCGCCGCCGTCCCCGGCATCCAGGCGGGCACAGCGGCTCACTTATCCCAGTTGCCGATATCGGCGTTGGTGCCCTCGCCGCCTTCCTTGCCGTCGGCGCCGTAGGTCCAGACGTCCGCCTCGCCATGCTGACCGGGCGCGGCATAGAGGTACGGACGGCCCCACGGGTCCTCGGGCAGCTTCTTCAGATACCCGCCCTTTTGATAGCGCGACGGATCGGCGAGCCCGGCAGGCATCGACACCAGCGCCGGCAACCCCTGCGACGTCGTTGGGAAGGTCAGGTTCTGGAGTTTGTACATCTCCAGCCCGGTCTCGATATTCGCGATATCGGCCTTGGCCTTCTGGATCTTCGCGGTGTCGCCCGAGGGCAGGACGTTCAGCGCCACGATCGTCGCGAGCAGGCCGATGATGACCACGACGACCATCAGCTCGACGAGTGTAAAGCCGTTCGCGGCGCGCTTGCGGCGGATACGCCGGGGGGTGGGGTTACGCATCAACATGTCCTCTCATTGTCCCGCCAGCGTGTTGAGCTGCAGGATCGGCAGCAGGATGGATAGCACGATGGTGGCGACCACGCCGCCCATCACGACGATGATCGCAGGCTCGAGCAGCGACAGCGCGGTGGCGGTGAAGCGATCGAATTCGCGCTCCAGATAGTCGGCGGCGCGCTCCAGCATCTCGTCCAGCCGCCCCGCCGCCTCGCCGCTGGCCGCCAGATAGGTCAGCAGCGGCGGGAACACGCCCGCACGCCGCATCGCCGCCGACAGGCTGCCACCACCCCGGATCGCGTCGACGATCGCATCGGACGCCACCCGCAACCGGCGATTGTGGATCGTCCCCGCCGTCAGGGTCAGCCCCTCCAGCAAAGGCAGGCGGCTGGCCACCATGGTGCCCAGCGTGCGCGCCATCCGCGCGGCATGCAGGTCGCGCAGCAACCGGCCGATCAGCGGCAGCTTCAACAGCCAGGTGTCGAAGGACAGGCGGATCGAAGGCACCTTCAACGCGCGCCAGAAACCGACGCCGCCGATGACGACGATCCCCGCCATCAGCCACCACCAGCCGACCAGCAGGTCCGACACGCCGATGACCATCCGCGTCAGGAAGGGCAGTTCCTGGCCCACCGTATCGAACTGCTCGACGACCTGCGGCACGACGAACATCATCAGTGCCGCGACGACGCCGAGCGCGACCACCGCCAGGATCGTCGGATAGGCGAGCGCGGTAATCATCTTACCGCGAATCTCGGCCTGTCGCTCCAGAAGCGCGGCCAGCCGGTCGAGGATGGTCGGCAGCGTCCCCGAACTCTCGCCCGCCGCGACCATCGCGCGATAGAGCGGCGGAAAGCTCTTGGGTTCGCGCGCCATCGCATCAGCCAAGCGGCGGCCTTCGGTGACGCCCTGGTGCACCGTCGCGACGATCGCGCGCACCCGCTCCTGCTCGGTCTGGCGGGTGATGGTGCGAAGGCTCTCCTCCAGCGGCGAGACGCGGTTGAGCGTGGCGAGCTGGCGCGTGAACAGGGTCAGCTGCTTGACCGACATACGCGCGCGGCCCAGCTTCAGCCCGAAGAGCGGACGCCGCTCGGCGGTATCGCCGCTGCCCGGCTTGACCGAGACGACGTAGAGGCGCTGCTTTTCGAGGGCGGCGCGCGCGGCGTCACTCGTCTCGGCGGGGATGAAACCGCGTTTTTCCGCGCCCCTGGTATCAATGGCGACATAGTCGAACCCGGCCATGTCAGCGCCCCGCCCCATGGCCAGCCCGTTCCCCCGCGAAGGCGGGGGCCCAGTTTCCTGGCGACGTGCAGGACGGAAGTCTTATCTCACGCGGTGACGCGGAGACGCGGAGAAAGAGTGGGTTCGCGCAGAGGCGCAGAGGACGCGGAGATCGTGTTCTTGCCGCGCCAGCGGCCCTCCTGTTTCGGCCGTTTGCAAAAGCGGTTCGCTGCCGCGCGCGAAAACCCTCTGCGCCCTTTGCGCCTCTGCGCGAACAACCTTTTCTCCGCGTCTCCGCGTCTCCGCGTGAACCCATGCCATGACAACCGACAGCGTTCAGCGTGATACGGCATAGGCACTGGGCCCCCGCCTTTGCGGGGGGACGGGGGGTGGTGAGAGCATTCACCTCCCTCACCCCGCTTCCGAGTCGCGGCGGGATACGCGGATGGCTTCCTCGGCCGTCGTCACGCCCTCCAGCACCAGCGCACGGGCCACCGTCGCCAGCGGCTGTTGCCGGGCAAAGGCGTGCGACGCGATCGCCTGTTCGTCGCCGCCTTCGTTGATCAGCCGCCGGATCGTGTCGTCGACGCGCACCGCCTCGTAGACGCCGGTCCGGCCCTTATAGCCGCTACCGTTGCACTGCGGACAGCCGACCGCCTCGTACACGGTGGCATGGGCATCGATGCCGAGCAGCGGCGCGACGGTCTCCCTCGCCTCGACCGGGCGCTTGCACGCCGGGCACAGCCGCCGCACCAGCCGCTGCGCGATCACCGCGCGCAGCGTCGAGGCGAGCAGGAACGGCTCGACCTTCATGTCCCGCATCCGGGTGATCGCGCCGACCGCATCGTTGGTGTGGACGGTCGACAGGACGAGGTGGCCAGTCAGCGAGGCCTGCACCGCGATCTCGGCGGTTTCGCGGTCGCGGATTTCGCCGACCATCACCACATCGGGGTCCTGGCGAAGGATCGCGCGCAGACCGGCCGCGAAGGTCAGGCCAACCTTCGCATTGACCTGAGTCTGCCCCACGCCCTCGACCGCATATTCGACCGGGTCCTCGACGGTCAGGATATTGCGGCTGCCATCGTTCAGCAGGCGCAGCGCGGCATAGAGGCTGGTCGTCTTGCCCGAGCCGGTCGGCCCGGTGACCAGAATGATGCCGTTAGGCTCGCTCAACGCCTCGCTCAGCAGAGCATACATCGCCGGGTTCATGCCCAGCGCGTCGAGGTCGATGCCCGCATTGTCCTTGTCCAGGATACGCAGCACCACGCGCTCGCCCGCCCGGCTGGGCAAGGTCGAGACGCGCACGTCGAGCAGCTTGCCGCCCAGGGTCAGCGCCATGCGACCGTCCTGCGGCACGCGCCGCTCGGCGATGTCGAGCCGCGCCATGACCTTGATACGGCTGACCACCACGGGCGCGACATGCGGCGGCATCCGTAGCGTCTCGCGCAGCATGCCGTCGATGCGCATCCGGATGACGAGGCCCGTTTCGTACGGCTCGATATGGATGTCCGACACGCCGTTGCGCGCGGCGTCGGCGATGATGCCGTTGATCAGGCGGATGGCGGGTGCATCGTCGGCGGTGTCGAGCAGGTCCTCGGCGGTCGGGATGCCGTCGGCCAGCATGTCCAGCTCGTCGCCCATGCCGACCGCCGCGATCGCGGTCGCCTGTCCGTCCATCGCATAGGCGTCGGACAGAAGGCGGTCGAAGGCGGGGGCCTCGACACGGGTGATGGCGAAGGGGCGGCCGATATGGCGGCGCAGCTCGATCAGCGCGCGCGGGTCGGCGCCTTCGCGAAGGGCGATGGTCAGCGGATCGGCGGTGTGGACGACGGTTCCGAACTTGCGCGCGAAACCATAGGGGATGGTCAGCGGGGCGACCAGTTCGAGCGTTTCGGGCACATCGCTGGCGGATGGCAGGGGGAGCGCGGCGGGCCCTCCCCCATCCCCTCCCGCCTGCGGGAGGGGTGTGCCCAGCGGCAGGGGCACGGTATCTCCCGTGGTGATGGGCTGTTCCTGTTCAGTCACGGCGCTTGATCGGTTCGACCGACTTGGCGATGGGAACGGCGATGCGCGGGTCCTCGATATTGCCGGGCATCGGCGCGCGCGGGATCGGCGGCGCGGCGTTCATATAATCGCGGACCAGTTCGTCGATCGACGGCTCGACGCCCGGCTGGGCATAACCCTGCAACTGGCGGAGATAGCCATAACGCTGTTCGGTGACGCGGCGACTGTCCTCGGGCGTGCGCAGGATGGTCGGACGGATGAAGACCATCAAATTGGTCTTCGACCGGCTGCGCGCCTTGGACCGGAACAGCGCGCCCAGGCCCGGAATGTCGCCGAGCAGCGGGATCTTCTCGATCGTGCGCCGCTCGTTATCGTCCAGCAAGCCCCCGATGACGGTGATCTGGCCGTCGTCGGGGGTGAAGACATTCTCGAACGCGCGCTTGTTGAGGATCAGTTCGCTATTGTTGCTCGACACCGGCCCGGCGATCGAGCTGACCTCCAGTCGCACGTACAGTTTCAGCGAGCCGCCCGCGTTCACCTGCGGCTTTACGTCGAGCTGGATACCGACATTCTGGCGCTGCACGGTGCGGAAGGCGTTGTCGAAATTGTTCGACAGCGCCTGACCGGTCGTCACCGGAATTTCCTGGCCGACCAGGCTGTGTGCCTGCTGGTTGTCCAGCGTGATGATGTGCGGCACTTGCAGGAGGTTCGACGTGGTGTCGCTCTTCACCGCGTTGATGATCGCGCCGAACACCGTGTCGCCGACCTGCCCGCCCCAGCCCGCAAAGCCGCCGGTGGTGCCCAGGATCGACTGCACCGCCGACTGGGTCAGCTGGTTGAACGAGGCGTTGGGGACATTCGTCTCGGTGCGCGTGCCGTCGGGGGCGACGACGACGGTGCGGTTGCCGCCCAGCGTCTGCGCGCCCACCGCACCCGCGATCTGGAGGATGTTGGGCGCGGTGTTGCCATAGGTCGAGGCGGCGAAGGCCCCGCCCGACAGGCTGCCGAGCAGGAATTGCGCGCCCAGCCGCCGCGCGGTCTGGTCCGACACCTCGGCCACGATCGCCTCGATCAGCACCTGTTCGCGGCGCACGTCGAGCTGGCGCACGACTTCGCTGATCTGGCGCTGGATGTCGGCGGGACCGGCGATCACGATGGCATTGGCGCCGACGAAGCGGGTCACGACCGCCGCCGTCCGTCCCCCTTGCGTGCTGATCGCGGGCGGCTGGCCGTTCTGGCCGCCCGCCCCCGGTGCGTTCGCCGATTGCGGCTGGGCCACCGGCTGGATGCGCTGCGCGATCGAGGTGCCCGCCGCCGATCCCGCCTGGGAATTGGTCTGGGTAAAGCTGCCGCGCGACAGGGTGGTTTCCTGGACCGGATCGGGCGTCTGGCCGACCAGTTGCTGAAGCACGGGCAGAAGCTGCTCGGCATCGGCATTTTCCAGGAAGACGACGCGGATCTCGGTGCCGCTCTTGGCCTTGTTGTCCAGGTCGATCGCGATCTGGGCGAAGCGCGACACGCTCGACGGATCGCCGCGCAATGCGATCGAGTTGGAGCTGTCGATGGCGACCACCGACACGCCGGTCCCGCCCGGCGCAGCACCGCCGCCCTGCGCGCCGCCGCCCGCACCGCCCGCCAGCGTCTGCAGCGCGGTCGCGATCTCCCGCGCGCCCGCATTGCGCAACGCGATGACGCGGGTCGAGGCATTGTCGGCGTCGATCCGGCGGACCACTTCGCGGATACGGCGGATATTGTCGGCGAAGTCGACCACGACCAGGCTGTTGCCCGCGCGGTTCGCCGTCACCGACCCTTGCGCGCTGACCAGCGGGCGCACCGTCTCCAGCGCGCTCGGCGCGTCGATCGCCCGCAGGCGGATGATCTCGGTCACGTAAGAATTGCGGTTCGCACCCGCCGAGCCGATCCGGCTGGGCTGCGACGCGGCGTTGTCGATCGGCTGGACGCGGAACGCCCCGCCCGAAGTCGGCACCGCGACGAGGCCGTTGGAGCGTAGTGTCGACAGGAAAATCTCGAAATATTCGGACCGGGACAGCGGCCGGTCGGTCACCACCGTCACCTTGCCGTTCACCCGGCTGTCGATGATGAAGGTCCGCCCCGTCACCTTCGCGGCATCGGCGATGAAGGCGCGGATATCGGCGTCGCGGACGTTCAGCGTGGTCTGGGCATGCGCACCCGCGGCGAGCGCGATGGCCAGGACTGGCGCGAGGACCGAACCGGGGACGAGCTTCTTCATGGCCGTGGTGCCGCAATCTGAAGGGAGAGCGGCAGCGTCTGATCGCCCCGCTCGACCGTGATGGAAAGAGAACCGCCCTGTGCGAAATCCGCCGCCAGACGGTCAAGGTCGCCCGGCCCCGTGACGGGACGTCCGCCAAGCGCGGTGACGATATCGCCCTCGCGCAGGCCCGCCGCACGGAACGCCGCGCCCGAACCCTGCGACCGGACGACAAGGCCCGAGATACGGCCGCCGTCGAGCCGGGGGATGAAGCCGATATCGCTGCGCACCTGCGCGATCGCCACGCCGCCCTGCGCCGGAACGGTCCCGGCTGGCGGTGCGGGGGGCGCGCCTGCGCCAGTGGCGGCGGCGGGTGGGGCGTCCGACTGATCGATGTACAGATCCTCGGTCGCACCGCCCCGATCGATCGTGACATGATCGAACGCGACCGACTTGAGCGTCACGCCGGGCTGAATCTCGTCACCGACCGAAACCGATCGCTGCACGCCGTCCGGCCCCGCCAGGATCGCCGAACCACGCCCCGACGCCTCGTCGATGCGCGTGCCGAACAGCGTCAATTGCAGGGTAGTGACGGCAGCGGGGGCGCCTTGTTGCCCCTGCAACCGGAAGAATGGGTCGAAGCCCTCCAGGATGGCGGCGGGCGACCCCGCGATGGCCGGGGCGAGCGGGCGCCATTCGCCCAGCGGCGAGACGGGGGTGGCGATCACCCATAGCAGCCGCGCGCCCTGAACGGCGAGAACCGCCATCAGCGCCAGCTCGGCCACCGAATAGACATTCACGACCGGCAGGCGTCGCAACCAGCGACGTCCGCGCGCGTCGAGCCTCAACCGCATGAAATACACCCCGTCCGCATTTTCAGGCCCTAGGCATGGCATGTTACAGTCCTGCGTCAAAGCCTCGAAACATGTTCGTCACCTCGAAACATGATCGTCACAGGGGTTTTGCAGGGATGGACCGATGAACACCTCTTCCGACCCCATGCCGATGCTGGACAACGGCCTCGACCCGACAACGATCATCCAGCGGCTGGCCGCGACGCCGGGCGTGCAGCGACTGCCCGATCCCCGGCTGACGCTGTTCGTGAAGCGCGACGTCCTGCCGCCAGACCTGTGCGCCGCGCTGATGACCCGAATCGATGCGGTCCGCCGTCCCTCGACCATCGCCGACGCCAATGGCGATGCCGCCTATCGCACCAGCGAGACGGGCGACCTGCCCACCGACGATCCGGCGGTGATGGAAACCGAGCGGCTGATCGCGATGCTGACCGGCCTGTCGGGCGAATATGGCGAACCGATCCAGGGCCAGCGCTATGCCGTCGGCCAGGAATTCAAGCAGCATACCGATTATTTCGAGCCCCAGGGCCTGGACTATCATCGTTACTGCGGCGTGTCGGGCAACCGGACCTGGACCGTGATGCTGTACCTCAACACGCCGGGTGCCGGTGGCGCCACGCGCTTCAAGGTGGTGGACAAGGTGATCCAGCCCGAACCCGGCAAGATGGTCGCCTGGAGCAATCGCCGCGCCGACGGCTCGCCCAACCCTGCCACCCTGCATCAGGCGATGAAGGTGCGCGCGGGGGCAAAGTACGTCATCACGAAATGGTATCGCGAGTTGCCCTGGCAGGGGTGAGGGCCTCTCCGGTCGCACTGAGCGGCGTCGAAGTCCACGCCGTACCTGTGCGGCTTGGCGGAGCCCATCCCATGGCCTTCGACTCGGCTCGGGCCGAACGGCGTATTGGATTGAGCCCCACCCCCAACCTCCGTTCAGGCTGAGCGAAGTCGAAGCCTACGCCCGGCCCCCTCCCCGCAAAACGAAAAGGCCGCCGCCCGGATCGCTCCGGAAGACGGCCGTCTCGCACCAATCCCCAAAAGGGTCAGAAGGTCGTGCTGATCCCCAGCGAGAAGATGCGGCCCAGATTGTACCGGTTGAGATACACGAACCGGCCATTCCCGAAGTCCTGCCGCTCGTTATAGCGCGTGCGGGTCAGGTTGCGGGCTTCGGCCTTCAGTTCGAACTTGCCGCCCATCAGCTCGAAGCCCTGGCGTGCGACGACGTCCAGGCGGATGCCCGGTACTTCGACGATATCGGGCTGAAACCCGTTGCCCGACAGGTTGGACGGGCCGCGATTGGTCACGCGGTTGCTGGCATAGTTGAACAGCACCGTCACCTGCGACAGCGCGGCGGTGTCCTCGACGCCCAGCTGCAGGTTGACCAGATGGTCCGACTGGCCGGTCAGCGATGCGCCGTCGCGGAACAGCAGCCGCGCCGGGCCGAAGCCCGAGGCGCAGCCCGCCAGGCCCGGCGACCCTTGCGCCGCCGCCGGGTTGGGCACGCAGGACGCGTCGGCTTTGATCTGCGACTTGGTGTAGGTGTAGTTCGCGATCGCGACGAGGCGGCGGGTGGCGAAGAAATCGCCGCCCAGGCCCGCCAGCGGCACATATTTCTGCAACTCGACTTCCGCGCCGTAGAGCGTGGCCGAGGGCAGATAGGTGAAGCCCGTCTGCAACCGGTCGTCCGCGCCGGTGTAGAAGCCGACCTGCTCGATCGGGTTCTTGATCCGCTTGTAGAAGCCCGCCAGCGTGAAGCGCTGGTCGCGCGCGTAGAACCATTCGTAGCGTGCTTCGAGGTTCCACAACTCGCTGTCGCGCAGGTTTGGGTTACCGAAGAACAGGCGGTCCGAGTCCGGATCGCGGAACTGCTGCGGCGCGAGTTCGCGGAACTGCGGGCGCGAGATGGTCTTCGCGCCACTCGCGCGAAGCTGCATGTCGGCGGCGAAGTTCCAGGTCAGCGTGCCCGCTGGCAGGAAATAGTTGTTCTTCAACCGCGTCGTCGCGCTCTGCACCGGCGTCACCGTCTCGATCGCCGTTTCGTAGCGGAGACCCGCCACCGCGCGCAGACCGTCGGCCACTTCCGATTCCGCCTGCACGTAACCGGCATGGACGTTCAGCTTGGCGTCGTAGGCATAGGCACCCGCCTGCGTCGAGAATTGCAGCTGGAGCGTACACGCCCCCTGCCCACGCAGCGGACAGGCATTGTTCACGACGTCCGGGCTCAGCAGATAGTCGGGACGATAGAGATTGTACGGGAAGCCCGGCGCGGTGCCCGCACCGTCGCTGGTCTGGTAGTTGAACTGGACACGGCTCGAATAGCGGTCCGTGCCCTGGTAGAAATAGCCGGTGCTCAGCGTAATCGGACGATCGCTGTCGATCTTGTAGGAAAGGTCGGCCTGACCGGTCCACAGATTCTCGTTCAATTCCGAGAAGATGATCGAGGCGAACGGGGTGAAGCGCTGCGTCACCTGATATGCGCCGTTGCACTGGAACCCGCCCGCACCGTTCGCGCCGTCATAGCTGATCGGCAGGCCGTTGGTCGTGCGTGCCGAGCACAGATAGTCGAACTGGCGTTCGTACGGCGCGTTGCGCTTCGAATTGGCGAAGGCGCCGCGCGCGTCGAACTTCAGCGCGTCGGTCAGCTTGAACTCGCCGACCAGCTGGCTTTCGATCAGTTGGCGCTCGAACCAGTTGGTGTTCTGCTGGAAGCGCAGGCCGCTGGCGTTGTTATAGACTTCGGCCGCCGAACCGCGACCCTGCTTTAGCGTGTCGTGGATATAGACGTTGGTCCAGCGCACCGTGTTGTCGCCGAACTCGTAACCCAGGCCGACCAGCGCGTTGGCGACGATGCGGTTGTCGGTCAGCAGCGTGCGATAATCGTTGCGCAGCGTGCCGTCCGCCGACACCGAGTCCTGCTGGATCGCCGAGCGGGTGCGGAAGGTGTTGGAGAGCGAGAGCGACGAGATCACGCCCAGCCGGTCGCTGCCGATGTCGAACACCGAACCGGCCGACAGCTCGCCCGACAGGTTGGCGGGCAGCTGGTTGTTACGCTGGAGCAGTGTGGTCGAGGCGTTGGACAGGCCGAGCAGCTGCGACGCGGGCACGATACCCGAACCGCGCCCCGCCTGCACGTCGCGCACGAACTGCGGCACGCCGCGCGTGCCGTCGTCGAAGCCCAGCCAGTCGGCGTCGCCGCCGCGATAGGTGTAACCCAGCTCGCTGGTCGTCGCATCGTCGGCCGCGACCGTGAAGCCGCCCGAGATGAAGTTCTTGGCCGGGATCGCCTTGGTCGTCAGGTTGATGACGCCGCCGCCGAACTCGCCAGGATAATTGACCGAATAGGTCTTCTGGACCAGCGCCGAGCCGACGATGGTGGTCGGGAAGATGTCGAGCGGCACCGAACGGCGCAGCGGCTCGGGGCTGGGCAGCGGCGAGCCGTTGAGCAGCGACGAGGAATAACGGTCACCCAGGCCACGGACATAGACGAAGCCGCCACCCACGACCGACAGGCCGGTGACGCGAGTCAGCGCGCCCGCAATGTCGCCCTCGCCCGTGCGCGCGATGTCGGCGGCGGACAGGACCGAGACGATCTGCGGCGTGGCGCGGATCGTGTTGGGGATGTTGCGGCCGACGACCACGATCTCGTTGCTGGACGAGGCATCGACGCCGGGGGCCGAGATTTCGACCGGCTCTTCCGCCGACTGGCCATCCTGCCCGGTCGGGGTCTGGCTCTGGGGAGTGGCCTGCCCGTCCGGGCTGGTCGCGGTGGTGCTCGTCTGCGCGGGGGCAGGCGTCGCCCCGCCCGCCGTCTGCGCGAGCAGCGCGGGCGCGACGAGTTGCGAGGTCAGCAGAAGGAGGGAGGCATAAGCGAGGCGTCGCTGCATGGCCGGGTCATCCCGTATCAGATTCTATGGGGAAAAGCCGGGGTGGCATCGAACGCCACCCCGGCCTGCCGTCAGCGCCCGGTCACGGCCGGGCGCAGGGTCGAGCCGGGCCTTAGCGGCCGTCGCAGCTGAAATAGACCGAGGTGAAGACCGGCGGGCCCGCTTCCTGCGGTCCGTTGTTGTCCGTCGGGCCACGACCCGCCGCACGGATCGTGGTGCGATCCTCACCCGAACCGGCTCCTGCCATAATGTTAACACAGGCCACACCGGACTGGGTCGACTTCACGATGCCGTTGATAAAGGTCATGTCCGCACCGCCGCGCAGGCGGATCGCAGCCGGGGCCGCCGCCGTCTGGACGAACGTGAAGTTGGCATAGCGACCGAACGTGCGCGGCAGCAGTTCCTCGGCATTGTTCGAATCGATCTCTGTCGAGAAGCTGTCGGCGGTCGCACCCGATGGACGCTGCGCCGCGATCATGAATTGCATGAAGCCGCGATAGCCATTGTCGATATCGAAGCCGTCATCGTCGGCGCCGGTGATCGCGATATATTTCAGGTTGGACGTTCCGCCAAAGATCTCGATGCCGTCATCGGCCGAATTGTGGCTCTGGATATGATCCAGCACGGTGCCCGAACCCGTACCGCCCAGGGTCAAGCCCTGCAATTCGTTACCTTCCGAGATGGCGATGCCCGAATAGCGGATCTGGACATAGGACATCTGGCCCGACGAGTCGGCCTGGTTCGCGCCGCCATAGAAGCGCCCGGTCACGCCTTCGATCGCCAGCTGACAGCTGGTCGACGAACCGGCGGCGTTGTTCGGGCCGGTGCCGGTGGCGCACACGGCGGTCGGTGCGCGGCCGAGCAGGATGATGCCGCCCCACAGGCCTTGCGTGTTATCGCCAAAATTGGCGTTCCCGCCCAGATTGAACTGGCCCGAAAAGATGATGGGAAGCGTGCGCGTGCCGACCGCCTGGATCTTCGAGCCCCGGTTGACCAGCAGCAGATCGTTGGTGGCTTCGCTCGAATCGTTGAGAACGACCACGCCTGGCTCGATCGTCAGCGTAACACCCGACCCGCCGGACGAACCCAGATCGGTGCCCACCTCGGTCTGGCCACGCAGGCGGTAGAAGACGCCTGCGACCTTGGGCAGGGTCAGATTCGACGTGATGTTCTGCGGCAGGCGGCAGGCCTTACGATTCTGCACCAGGCCGTCGTCGAGCGTGCCCGCCGGGCACGATGCCGCAGAGGCTTCGGCTGTCGTGCCGATATAGGCCGCGAGCGCCGAATTCGAAGAACAGGAACTGCCGCCGCCACCGAAGTCCAGGCCCGGCGCGTTACAGGTCCAGCCCTGGAAGGCCGTGTCGTTCGGACCATTCAGCGCGCCGACATAGTTGGTCGAGGTGAAGAAGCCGTTGATGATCGACGGGTCGGTTGCCGTCGTCAGCGACGTCGCAGTGGTCGGATAGAAGCCGTTCAACACGCCGCCAGTGCCGTTGACGTTATTATTCGAGCCCGCATTGACGATTGCCAGCTGTTCATCGGCGGTAACCGACACATTGTTGACGGCGGTGACGGCGGCGAACTTCGCGGCGGTGATGTTGGCGGTCGGCGGGGTCGTCGGCGACGCGCTGGCCGTCGGCTGCGGCTGGACGATCACGACGCTGCCCGCGCCGGGCGAGGCCACGCTGTCGGCACCGCCGCACGCGGCAAGGGCCGCGCAGGCCGAACTGGTCATGAGTACGAGGCCGAAGCGCTTGAAGCTGCCCATCGCCGAAAAACTCCCGATCTTATCGTTGCTAAGCCGGGCGAACGCCGCCCGATGACCGACTCAAAGACAAGTCCCCCCGTCGATCCCAGCTCGGGCGTTAGGCGCGTCTCATGACGCCAAGATGCAGTTTGGAAGAAACTTTGGTGACAATACTGCGTCAGTTTTGTGAAACCGGCGGACATGCTTGGGTGCCGCCGACAGAAGATTTTGTGCGTCGCGACAAGTTTGGCGAAGCCTTTTGCGGCAAACCGCGTTAATGGGGCCGCGAGGTCGAGCTTCCGCGCGTCCTCGACGCCCCGCTCAAGCTAGTGTCACTACGGATTGGGCGGGGCGTCCCTGACGCCCCCATACATCATCAGGTTAGCGAGGATTTGCGTTTCGGCGCATCCTGTCCCTTGGTGCTGTCTTGGCCCTTGTCCAACGTGTGGCTGGGGCGGCGGGCATCGCCGTCGCGCTGATACTCCGTCGACAAAATGGGGCGCGGGTTTCGGTGGTCGGCTTGATCGGATCGGCCATGGTCGCTCTCCTTGGGCATGGCCTCTAAAGAACAGGAGCAGCGGCGCAGCATCACCCGCCACATGACTTGCGCCAGCCCCCTCCCCTCGCCTATGGACCGGCCCATTCGCAAGGACCCGGTGAAATTCCGGGTGGCTATTCCGGCCGCCGATCCGCCGGACAACAACATGCACGAACGCTTCAAACGCCCAACGGCGTGCTGTTCCCTGTTGTGGATTTCCAATGACATTCGATCTTTCGACCTATCGTCGCCAATGGTTTACCGATGCCGCCGCCGCCAGGCGCGACATCATGGCGGGCATCGTCGTCGCGCTCGCGCTGATTCCCGAAGCCATCGGCTTTTCCATCATCGCGGGCGTCGACCCGCGCGTCGGCCTTTATGCCTCGGTCGCGATCGCGATCGTCATCGCGCTGATCGGTGGGCGACCGGGCATGGTCTCCGCCGCGACCGCCGCCGTCGCCGTCTTGGTCGGCCCGCTGGTGCGCCAGCACGGCGTGGAATATCTGTTCGCCGCCACCATCCTGATGGGCCTGTTCCAAATCCTCGCCGGGCTGCTGCGCCTCGACCTCGTAATGCAGTTCGTCTCGCGATCGGTGATCACCGGCTTCGTCAACGCACTCGCCATCCTGATCTTCATGGCGCAGCTGCCCCAGCTGACCCATGTCGGGTGGCAGACCTATGCCATGGTCGCGGGCGGCCTGGCCGTCATCTATGGCCTGCCGCGAATCACCCGCGCCGTGCCCTCGCCGCTGATCGCGATCCTGGTGTTGAGCGCGATCAGCATCGGGCTGGGCGTGCCGGTCAACACGGTCGGCGACATGGGCGCACTGCCGCAAGGGCTGCCCAGCCTGGCGCTGCCGCAGGTGCCGCTGACCCTCGACACGCTGCGCATCATCCTGCCCTATTCGCTGGCGATGGCGGCGGTCGGGTTGCTCGAGTCGCTGCTGACCGCGCAGATCGTCGACGACATGACCGACACCGACAGCGACAAGCGACGCGAATGTGCCGGGCAAGGGGGGGCGAACATCGTTGCCGCGCTGTTCGGCGGCATGGGCGGCTGTGCGATGATCGGCCAGTCGGTGATCAACGTCACGTCCGGCGGGCGCGGTCGACTGTCGACCTTTGTCGCGGGTGCCTTTCTGCTGTTTCTGCTGGCGGTGCTAGGACCATGGGTCGGACGGGTGCCGATGCCCGCGCTCGTTGCCGTCATGATCATGGTGTCGATCGGCACCTTCAGCTGGAGCTCGATACGCAACCTGCGCCGTCATCCCCCCACCTCGTCGGTGGTCATGCTGACCACGGTCGCGGTCGTCGTCGCCACCCGCGACCTGTCGCTGGGCGTACTGGCGGGCGTACTGCTGTCGGGCATCTTCTTTGCGGGCAAGGTCCAGCGCATGTTCGCGGTCGAGCGCGACGCCACGGCCGAGCGGGCGACCTACAGGGTGACCGGCCAGATCTTCTTCGCCTCGGTCGAGCGTTTCACCCGCGCCTTTCGGTCGGACGAGCCCGCGCGCCATGTCGTCATCGACGTCGGCGCGGCGCATTTCTGGGACATTTCGGGGGTCGGCGCGCTGGACCGGATCGTCGCGCGGCTGCGGCGTGACGGGCGGACGGTCGAAGTCGTCGGTTACAATCGGGCCAGCGCCGACCTGATCGACCGTTTCGCGCTGCACGACAAGACCGGGGTCGAGATGGGCCTGACCCCGCATTGACCGGTGGTCCGGTGCGCCGATCACAGGCGCACCGGACCCGCATGGCCTCAATCGTGGGTCATGGCCTTGGTCAGCGCCGGGGTCTGCTGATGCTGGACGACGCGCCAGACCTCATGCTCCAGGCGACGGATTGTCGAGGTACAATGCGCCTCGTAACGCTCGTCGCCCCGCTGCGCGGCGACGTGATAGCCGATCACGATCAACCCTTCCTGCGGCCGCGATGCCGTCCGCTCGGTCAGCTCGGCGCTGTCCCAGACGGGCGTGTCGGCAACCGCCGCGATCGCGTCCTGGCCGGTCAGCACGAAGGGCGGCTGCGGCAGCACCATGACGACTTCGGCGTCGACCTTTTCACGGTAATTGTCGGGCCCCTCGGTCCACAGGCTCTCTTCGAAGTTCCAAAGGCGATCGTCGTCCATCACATTCTCTCCCGTTAAAAATCTCTGAAAAATCTCAGGCGAAATCGCCGAATTTGGCGGCTTCGTCCTCGACCCGTTCGGGGTCGACCGGCGGCGCGGACGCAGCCTGATCCGGCCGAACGCCGTCGTCGGGATCGGGGCGGACGTCCGGTGCGGGACCCTGTTTGTGGTTTTCGGTCATGTCGCTCGGGGGAACGCACCACGGGCGCGATGGAGCCTTGGCCGTGGAGCAAATCGTCGCCGTCTTTCGGCCGATCGTGTCCGGCATGCGTTGGGGGCGTTCCCGATCGAAAGGTGCCCGTGCCCCATTACCTCATCGCCCAGAGCGAACGCCCCGACGAACGCAAAGCCCGCCGCGCCCGCGCAGGCAAGAGTTCGGGCGAAACCTATGCCGCGACGCTTCGCCAGCTGGAGCCCGGCATCGCGACGACCATCGTGTCTCCGGCGGACGAGGATGCCGAGCCGATGTCGGTCGAGCGGCTCGGCAGCTTCGATGCGGTCTTCCTGACCGGCTCGCCCATGCACGTCTATGAGGACACCGCCCCGGTCCGTCGCCAGATCGCCTTCATGCGCTGCGTCTTTGCGGCGGGCGTGCCGTCCTTCGGCTCGTGCGCGGGGCTGCAGATCGCGGTGACGGCAGCGGGCGGGCGGGTGCGAAAGATGCCGCAGCGGATGGAGGCGGCGATCGCGCGTCGGATCAGCGCCACGGCCGACGGGCGCGACCATCCGCTGCTCGCCGGTCGCCCGCCCAGTTGGGACGCGCCCGCCATCCATAGCGACGAGGTCTGCGAGCTGCCGCCGGGTGCCACCCTGCTCGCCAGCAACGCCATCACCCGCGTCCAGGCCGCCGAGATCCGCCACGATCGCGGCGTCTTCTGGGGGGTGCAATATCATCCCGAATTGGCCCTGCGCGAGATCGCCATCGCGGTTGCCGCGCAGGCCACCGAACTGGTCGAGGCGGGGCTGGCCCGGCATGAAGGCGATGTCGAAGCTCGCGCCGCCGAGATCGACGCGCTGCATGACTATCCCGACAGCCGGTCACTGCGCTGGTCGCTCGGGGTGGATGGTGAATTCGCGGAGAAACGCCTGCGGCGGCGGGAGATCGTCAACTTCCTGAACCATGTCTGCCAGCGGCGCGGTGAAGCACCCCTGGCGGACTAGCGTCGGCCGGACAGGTCAATCGCGTTCCCAACGATGCTCCTGCTCCAGTGCGAAGACATCGCGCCCGGCGGTCAGCACCGCCTGATCACGGCCGTCCTCGGCAAAGGTCACCGCAAAGTCGCGATCGGCGATCTTGCCGTCGATATGGCGGTCCTCGGGGCTTTCGACATGGCCGACATAGCGCAGGCTGAGGTCATAATGTCCCGACCAGAAGAACGGCACCGCATCATAGGCATCGTCCGTCTGGCCCAACAGATGCCGCGCCAGCCACTGGCCCATACGCTGCGCGACGACCCAATGCTCGACGCGGATCGGATGACCCAGCCGGCGATCGGGCGCATTAGCGATATCGCCGATGGCGTGGATGGCAGGATCGGAGGTGCGCAGCATCGCATCGACCTGAACGCCGCCGCCCGCCGTCTTGTCCGCCAGGATCAGCCCGGCCGCCTCCGCCAGCATGGTTCGCGGCTTTGCCCCCAACCCGGCGACGAGAATGTCACCCGCCACCTGGCTGCCGTCATCCAGCATCGCACCATGCCCGTCCCACCGGGCGACGCGCCGACCGAGATGGAAGGTCACGCCCTTCGACTCGTGCAGCGCCTGGATCATGCCGCCGACTTCGGGTCCGGCGGTCTTTTCCAACGGAAGATCGGCATCCGACACAACCGAAACCGTCAAACCCCGCCCGATGAGCGACGCCGCGACCTCCAGCCCGATATAGCTCGATCCGATCACCACGGCGGACCCTGCCTGGTCCAGCGCAGCGATCACACGGTCGGCGTCCGCCAGGCTGCGCACGACATGCACGTCTTGTCGGTCCGCGCCGTAGAAATCGGGCCGCATCGCCTCCGCACCGGTCGCCAGGACCAGCGTGCCGTAAGGCACCCGCTCGCCCGTGCCGAGCAAGACCGACTTGGCATCGCGATCGATCTTCGACACCGAGACGCCGGTGCGCAGATCGACGCCGTCCAGGCCCGGCAGCGTCAGGTCGTCGCGCTCCGCCTTGCCCGCCAGATATTGTTTCGAACAGAAGGTGCGGTCGTAGGGCGCATCGGCCTCTTCATCGAGGATGGTGACCGACGCCCCCGCACCGTGACGGGCCAGCATCTCGGCACAGGCATGACCGGCCGCACCCGCACCGATGATCACCACCCGACCGACTGGCGGAGTAGCCCCGGAGGCGGAAGGTTCGCCCGTCGCGGCGGCCGCAACCCGCACCTTGCCATCCTCCTCGACCACGTCGAAACGGTCGAGCGGGGCAAAGGCGGGGGCGTCGACCGCCTCGCCTGTCGCAAGGTCGAACCGGGCATGGTGGAACGGACAGCGGATGGTGCCATCCGCCACGATGCCATCGGCCAGCGGCGCCTTCAAATGGGTGCAGATGCCCGACAGCGCGCAGACGCGGCCCTGATGGCGGACCAGGACCACATCCTGCCCGTCCAGCATCCCGGCGACGATGCGCCCTTCCTCGAGCTCGGTGGAGGCGATGCCGTCCGCCAGATCACGTTCCGCCATCGCCGCCTCACCTCTTGCCCGAAAATTTCCGCTTGTCAGTCCGCGCGCTGGAGCGCCGTGGCGGCCAGATGCTCGCCGATGAACCATACCTGCGGCTCGCCGGTGCGGATGATGTCGCTGACCAGCAGGTCGTTGGTGCCGTCGTCGCCCGACTCGTCGGCGGTCTTGGCACCCTCATGTGCTTCCTCGAGGACGATCTTGTGCGCCTCGAGCAGGCGCGCCAGCATCGTCGGCACGTCTTCGCGGCCGCGCGGCGGGCGTGGAATCTTGGTCATTTCCGCCACGTCGTGCGGCGTGGCGATGCTGATGCCGCCCAGCGACTGGATACGCTCGGCCACCATGTCGACCAGTTCGGCCTGCTTTTCGTAGTGCGTGTCGAGCAGCAGATGCAGCTGGTAGAAGGTCGCGCCCGACATCTGCCAGTGATGCTTCTTGTACAGGTCGCGCAGCATCATGGTGTCGGCCAGAACCTGGTTCAGGATCGACACGCTCTGCTTGCGGGCATTGTCGGACAGGCCGAGCGGCAGGTCCTTCAACGTCCCGAACGCCTGAATCTCGCGATATTCGATATTGTATTGCGGCTGTGCCTGATCAGTATCGGCCATGACGTCACTCCGTTCCTATGAGGTTCATGAAGGGATCGGGTGGCGAAGCGCATGATGATGCGTGATGTTCCATAAATTCGGCGATAGCGGTATCGGACCCTGCTCAGCCGATCATGATGCAAATTAATTTCAATACAGCGGTCACGGACGGGAACGCTCCCGCTCCGGCGGGCGTCCAGCATGGGATTTTCCCCCGGACGAGGCCGCATGACCCAACCAACCCTGGTTTTTCTTCACGCTCTTGGCGCCAGTGGCCGGGAATGGGATCTGGTGCGCCGTCACCTGCCCGACCTGCCCGCCATCGCGATCGACCTGCCCGGCTTCGGCGACAGTGCCGATCAGGGTTACCGGGATGTGATGGCGATGGCCGACGGCTTGGCCGACACGATCCGCGAACACCGGCTGACGGCGTGCGTCCTGGTCGGGCACAGCATGGGCGGCAAGATCGCCACCTTGGTCGCCGCACGGGCCGAGGCGGGCGAAGCCGGACTGGCGGGTGTCGTCGGCGTGGTGCTGGTCGCCGCCTCCCCGCCCTCGCCCGAGCCGATCGAGGATGACCGGCGCGCTCAGATGATCGGCTGGGTCGCGGATGGTCCGGTCGAACGCACGGACGCCGAAACCTTTGTCGACGCCAACACCGCCGCGCCACTGCCCGAGCCGCTTCGCGAACATGCGATCGCCGATGTCCAGCGGTCCAGCCGCCAGGCTTGGCTCGGCTGGCTGGAACGGGGCAGCCGCGAGGATTGGAGCAGGCAGGCCGGGACCATCGCGATGCCCGCCCTGATCGTGGCAGGCGGCGAGGACGGCGATCTGGGCGAGGATGCGCAGCGGCGGCTGAACCTGCCCCATTATGCGGCGGGCGAGGTGCGCGTGGTCGAGGGTGCGGCGCATCTGATCCCCTATGAACAGCCCCAAGCTTTGGCCGAGCTGATCGGCGGGCATGTCGCGGCGCTGTCGCCGACTCTGTTGCCGCCGGGTTTCGTCCGCTTGCTGGGTTCCGACCGGGTCAGCCAGCGGACACGCACCGCGATGCTGGCACGCACGCGCCCGGTCGCCGATCGTGACGCAGGGTGGACCGATACCGAGTTGACCACCGTCGTCGCGCTCGTGGCGCATGTCCTGCCCGGTTGTCGCGATGCCCGTGACCTGGCCCGCCGGATCGGCGCGGGCCTGAACGGCGCGGGCGACGGTTGGCGCTTTGCCGACCTGCCCCCCGACCGCGAGGCATGGACGCGCGGGCTGGCGACGCTGGATTCGCTGGGCGGCGGTTTCACGACCCTCGATCACGCCGCGCAGGCCGCACTGCTGGAACGCATCGCCGCCGGGGATGCGGGAAGTGAGGACGACACGCGGCTTTCGGCCCACCAGATGATGCTGTGGTTCCAGGATGTCCGCGCCGAGATCGTTCGCCAGTGGATGGCCACCCCGGCCGCCATGGCCGCGATCGGCTATGACGGTTTCGCGGTCGGCGGCGATGGCCCGCGCAAACAGGGTTACACCCGCACCGCCGCCGACGACATCGAACAATGGCAGCACGCCCCGGAGACGACCGCATGACCCGCCCCCCTTATGCCGAGCAGGACGTCGTCGATGCCGTGGTCATCGGCACCGGTGCGGGCGGTGCGCCCCTGCTGGCGCGTCTAGCCGAGGCGGGCCTGTCCGTCGTGGCGCTGGAGGCCGGGCGCGCCTTTCGCCCCGACGAGCATGTCGCCGACGAGATGGCGGCCGACATCTACTGGATGGAGGAGCGGCTGAGCGGCGGCGCGGACCCGACCGCCTTTGGCTCGAACAATTCGGGCATGGGGGTCGGCGGCTCGACGCTGCACTGGGGCGCCTTTTGTCCCCGCCCCGATCCGCGCGACCTGCAATTGCGGACGCTGACCGGCCAGGGTGCGGACTGGCCGATCCCCCATGCCGAGCTGATCGCCTATATCAAGGAGGTCGAAGGGTTTACCGGCGTGTCCGGCCCCGCCCGCTATCCATGGGACGACAGCCGCCGCTATGCCTATCCACCGGTCGCGCGCAATGCCTCGGCCGATGCGATGGCGCGCGGGTGCGCGGCGCTGGGCATCACCGCCACCGACGCGCCTGCCGCGCTGGTTTCGCGTGATCGGGACCAGCCGCATTGGGGCCAGCGCCAGGCGTGCGTGAGTTGCGGCACCTGTCACCAGGGTTGCCGCAACGCCGCCAAGACCAGCATGGATACCAGCTATCTGCCCATGGCCATCGCGCACGGTGCCGAGATTCGACCAGAGGCGCGCGTCGTGTCGTTCGAACAGGACCAGCAAGGGCGGATCACCGCCGTCGTCTATCGCCAGCACGGCCAGGAACACCGCCAGCGGTGCAAGGCGGTGTTCCTGTGCGCGGGCGGCGTGGAAAGCCCGCGCCTGCTGCTGAACCTGGGGCTCGCCAATTCCAGCGGGCAGGTCGGCCGCAACTTCATGGCGCATGTCGCCACCCAGGTCTGGGGCCGGTTCGAGGCCGAGATGCGGATGAACCGGGGCTACCCCTCGTCGCTGATCACCGAGGATCTGATGCGGCCCGAGGATGCCGATTTCGTCGGCGGCTATCTGATCCAGAGCCTGGGCGTCCTGCCGGTCAATCTGGCGACCGGGCTGGCGCGCGGTGCGGGCATGTGGGGCCAGCGGCTTCAGAACCTGCTCCACGGCTATAACCGCATGGCGGGGATCGGGATCAACGGCGACTGCCTGCCGCATCCCGACAACCGCCTGACCCTGTCGGACGAAACCGACGCCTTCGGCCAGCGCAAGGCGCGGATCGATTTCAGCTATCACGCCAACGAACGCGCCATCGACCGCCATTCGCGCGACACGATGACCGCGATCTGGGAAGCGGCGGGCGCCAGCGACATCTTCGCGGTCGACCGCTCGGCGCACACCATCGGCACATGCCGCATGGGCGACAATGGCGACGAGGCCGTGGTGGATGCCGATGGCCGCAGCTTCGACATCCCCAACCTGCTGATCTGCGACAATTCGGTGTTCCCGAGCGCGCTGGCCGCAAACCCCGCGCTGACGATCATGGCGATGAGCCTGCGCACCGCCGACCGGTTCCTGGCGGCGGGCCGGTAATGGGAAAGGCCGGGGACTCCGCGTTTCCGGCCACTCATTCGGTCGGCGTGCGGCGTACCCAGAAGACCGCGATCAGGGCGATCGCGGTCAATATCCCGCACATCGCCCAGGCCGCATTGATCGATGGCACCAGCGCGGCCTTTTCCACCAGCGGCCGCACCATCTCCATGGCGAAGTCGTCGACCGGCTGTCCGCGCTGCTCCAGAAAGGCGTCCTTAGGAATGCCGATGCGCAACGCGGTGTCGAGGTCGCCCGCCTGAAGCCGGCCGGCGATGTGGCGGCCCTCGGTCGCCGCCCGGCTGAAGATCATCGTATCGACCAGCGCCAGTCCGACCGCGCCGCCCAGATTGCGCATAAGGTTGAACAGCCCGCTGCCATCGGCGACCAATGTGCGTGGCAGGCGGCCCAGCGCCATGCGGGTCGGCGGCAACAGGCAGAACATGATCGCCGCCCCACGCACGATCTGCGGCAGGATCATCGCATGAAAGTCGGTCTGCGCCGTCTGCCCCATGCTCATCAGCAGGCCGGCCGCGAACAACGCGAAGCCGAAGGCGGTCAGCCAGCGCGGATCGAAGCGCCGCTCCGCCCACACCGCGATCGGCGCGGTCACGAGTTGCGCGATGCCGGTGACCAGCATGATCTCCCCGATGCGCAGCGCGCCGTGCCCGCGCACCAGCCCCAGGAAGAAGGGCATCAGATAGGTCGAACCGAACAGGCCGAAGCCCAGGACGAAGCTGAACAAACATCCGATGGCGAAATTGCGGTCGGCAAAGCACCGCAACTCGACCAGCGGCGACGCCGCACGCCACGTCCGCACGACAAAGCCGATGCCGCACGCGATGAAGACCGCCAGCAGGCCCAGCACCCGCGCATCGCCCCACCCCCGCGTCGGCGCATCCTTCAACCCGATCTGCAACGCGACGAGCGCCCCGGCGAGCAGGACCAGCGCCACGATATCGATCGCCCGGGCGCCCCCCGATCGCTCGACCGCCGCCTGCCCTCGCAACAGCCAAGCGACGCCGATCGCCGCGGCGATGCCCGGCACGATGTTGATGCGGAACAGCCAGTGCCAGGAAAAGGACTGCGTCACCCAACCGCCGACGATCGGCCCGATGGTGGGCGCCAGCACCGCCGCCACCCCGGCGATCGTCGTCGCCAGCCCCTGCACCCGCACCGGAAACAGCAGGAACACCGCAGAGAACACGATCGGGATCAAAGTGCCGCCCGAAAAGCCCTGGACGACGCGCCACAGGATCAGGCTCTCGAAATGGTCGCTCATCGCACAACCGATCGAGGCGAGCGTGAACAGGCTGACCGCGCCGACGAACAGCCGCCGCATCCCCAGCACGTCGGTGAGATAACCGGTCAGCGGAATCGCGACGATCTCGGCGGTCAGGTACGCGGTCTGGATCCACACCATCTGGTCGGTCGGAATCCGCAGCGCGGCCTGGATCGTGGGAAGCGAGGTCGCGACGATCTGCACGTCCAGGATCGCCATGAACATGCCCAGGCACATGAAGGTGAAGCCCGCCCAGGAGGCCAGCCCGGTCTTTTGCGGTTCGGCGATGGGCGATGCGACCGCCGCTGTCCTGTCGTCGCTTCGCATACCCTCGGTCCGCTCCTCTATTTCGCGACAGGATGAACCAGCCGCGACGCGGATCGTTGCGCACCAGTATCCATTTCCGCCGGTCGCCCGGCTACTCGGACGGTGCATGTCTCAACCGGTTGCCCTTTTGTCGCTTGCGACGCGCACGCCCCGCCATCGACTCTCCCAGGATCAGGCCCTCGCCACCGCACGTGAACTGATCGGCGATCGCTTCACCGATTTCGATCGGCTTGCCCCGGTCTTCGCCAATGCGGGCATTGCCGAGCGTCAGCTGGCCATGCCGCTCGACTGGTATCGCACCCCCCGCTCGTTCGAGGAGCGCAGCGCCGCCTATCTCGACGTGGCGCTCGACCTGTTCGTCGCGGCGGCCGGTGCAGCGCTGGACGAAGCGGGCGTGACGGCGGATCAGGTCGATACGATCGTCACCGTCTCGTCGACCGGGATCGCGACGCCCAGCCTGGAGGCGCGCGCCATGGCGCGGCTGGCGTTTCGGAACGATGTCCGCCGCGTGCCGGTCTTCGGCCTGGGCTGTGCGGGCGGTGCCACCGGGCTGGCGCTGGCCGCCGATCTGGCGCGGGCGCGGCCGGGATCGACCGTTTTGTTCGTGACGGTCGAACTGTGCAGCCTCGCCTTGCGGACCAACGGCGCGGACAAGGCCGACCTGATCTCGACAGCGCTGTTCGGCGACGGCGCGGCGGCCTGTGTGTTGCGAACCGGTGCGCAGGGCTTCGCTCGCCTGGTCGGCAGTGCGGAGAAGACGTGGAACGACACGCTCGACATCATGGGCTGGCGCACCGAGGAAACCGGTCTGGCCGTCGTCCTGAACCGCGCCATCCCCGCCTTTGTCGAGCGCGAGATGCGCCAGGCGGTGACCGAGATGCTGGGCGCTCAGGGGCTGGCGCTGTCCGACGTCGATCGCTTCATCTGCCACCCCGGCGGCGCGCGCGTGCTGGAGGCGTTGGAAAACGCGCTCGAACTGGAACGCGGTGCGCTGGCAGAGGAACGCACGGTCCTTCACGATCACGGCAACATGTCCGCGCCGACCGTGTTGTTCGTGCTGGACCGGTATCGCCGACGGGGCCTGCCGCCCCGTTCGGTCCTGAGCGCGCTGGGGCCGGGCTTCACCGCCTCCTCGCTGGTGCTGGAGTGCGACCGATGATCCTGCCCTATGCCATCATGGCGTTCGTCACGCTTCAGCGCCTGAGCGAACTGGTCATCGCCAGGCGCAATACCGCACGGCTGATGGCGGCGGGCGCGCGCGAATATGGTGCGAATCACTATCCGGTGATGGTGGCCATGCACACCGCCTGGCTGCTCGCCCTGTGGTTCAGCGTCGGTGACCAGCCGGTATCCTGGCCGCTGCTAATGGTCTTCGTGGTGTTGCAGGGGATGCGAATCTGGGTGCTGGCGACACTGGGTCCGCGCTGGACCACGCGGATCATCGTCCTGTCCGGCGTCTCGCTGGTCGCCAAGGGGCCGTTCCGCTTTCTGCGCCATCCCAATTACGCCGTCGTCACCGCCGAGATCGCGGTCCTGCCGCTGACCTTCGGGCTGGTCGGCATCGCCGCGCTGTTCACGATACTCAACGCGGCGATGCTCTATGTCCGGATCGGCGCGGAGAACCGCGCGCTGGGGCTCAACGCCGGGGCGACGCCGCCTCACGCTCGGCCTTGATCCGCAACATGGCGGCATGACAGGTCGGCGAGGTCTGCTCGATCTTCTGGATCATGCAGCCCTCGACCTTCTTGCGGCTCATCGACTTCATTTCCATCGGACACAGCCGCCGCGCCTCGGCGACACAGGCCTTCTTGCCCTGATCGGGGGTCCCTTGCGCCGCCGCGATACCCGGCGACAGGATCAGCAGGGCGGCACCCAGGGCGAAAGGAATGTGGGTCATTGCGGAAACCTCATGATGGCCGGGTGATCGCGCCACCCCTTCTCCAATACGCATCGCACCGGGAAAAAGGCGCATGGGCGCAAGATGACGGGGTGATGGTCATGAAGCTTGGGGAACCGGGATTTCCATCCGTGTCCCGATCGTCAGCAGGGTAAGTGGCGGAGAGGGAGGGATTCGAACCCTCGGTACCGTTGCCGGTACGCCGCATTTCGAGTGCGGTGCATTCGACCACTCTGCCACCTCTCCGCGAGGACGTCCGAGCGGTGGAAAACCGCTGGGGCTGATCGATTGGAGGCGCGCTGTTAGATCAGCTTTTTATGCATTGCAAGCGCCTAAACTTGTGCAACGCGACAAAGACATTAAATCGGCTGCATGGATCGTATCGACACACTGCCTCTCACCTCGCGCCTGGATGTGGAGGCGCCGATGGTTGCGACCGCCCGGTTCGCGATCGGGGACGTCGTGCGTCACCGGATGTTCGATATTCGCGGCGTGATCTTCGACGTCGACCCGGTCTTCGCCAACAGCGACGAATGGTATGACGCGATCCCGGAGGATATCCGGCCCGCCAAGGACCAGCCCTTCTACCACCTGCTCGCCGAGAACGCCGAATCGAGCTATGTCGCCTATGTCAGCCAGCAGAACCTGCTGCGCGACGACAGCGACGAGCCGATCGAGCATCCCGCGATCCCCGGCCTGTTCACCGGCTACGCCGATGGCCGCTACCTCTTGCGGCGCGAACACCGCCATTGAGGGGCATGGGGATCGCCTGACAGGGGCGAAAACCGGATTCCCCGGTTGACAATCGCCGCCCCTTTGCCTAGCTGACCCTTCTTTCCCGACGGGCATCCCCGCGCGGGAGCCATGCATTTGGGAAGTGATGAGAGCCATGTTCGCAGTCGTGCGCACGGGCGGCAAGCAGTATCGCGTCGCCGCCGGAGATAAGATCGTCGTCGAGAAGATCGAGGGCGAAGCCGGCGCGTCGGTGACGCTGGGTGACGTCCTGCTGGCGGGCGAAGGCTCGGAGCTGAAGGCCGTCGACGGTATCACGGTCGCCGCCGAGATCATCGCTCAGGCGAAGGCCGACAAGGTCATCGTCTTCAAGAAGCGTCGCCGTCACAACTATCGCCGCCGCAACGGCCACCGTCAGCAGCACACGATCCTGAAGATCGTGTCGGTCGGCGCCTGAATTTCAGCCGCGCCACCCCAACGAAATCCAGGAGTAGTTCGCAATGGCACATAAGAAAGCAGGCGGTTCGTCGCGTAACGGTCGTGATTCGGCCGGCCGTCGCCTTGGCGTGAAGAAGTTCGGTGGCCAGGAAGCCATCGCCGGCAACATCCTCGTGCGTCAGCGCGGGACGAAGTTCTATCCGGGTCGCAACGTGGGCATGGGCAAGGACCATACCCTGTTCGCGCTCGTCGATGGCCGCGTCGCGTTCCACGAGGGCAAGCTGGGCCGTAAATTCTGCTCGGTCGAACTGGCCGTAGCGGCCGAATAATCGGGCAACCGCGCCGGGTTGCCCACCAGGGTGACCCGGGTTCCGCGCAGGAACCAGCAAAAAAGGGAGACGGGTCACCCCGGCTCCCTTTTTTCATGCTCCCTCCACCGCTTGCGGCGTCTGTCTCCGTCCCGTCATGGGCGTGTGCCAGAGGCGCCGGGCGTGACGAGGAGTTGTCGAGTGATGTTCGCGCGGACACCAAGATTGCTGTTGCGGCCAGCCTGGCCGGAAGATGCCGCCGCCCTGACCCAGGCCATCGGCCATGAAGACGTCGCCCGGATGGCGGCGCGTGTCCCCTATCCCTATACCCGCGCCGATGCCGAGCATTGGCTGGCCCAGTCCTGCGGACCGACCGAGCCGCGCTTCCTGATCACCGCGCTCGATCGTGGTGGTGCGCCGGACCTGATCGGCGGCATCGCGATCATCGCGGGCGATACCGGCCACGAACTCGGCTATTGGCTGACCCCATCGGCCTGGGGTCGCGGCTATGCGACCGAGGCGGGCCGCGCCGTCGTCGCCATGGCACGCGATGCCCTGCCGATCAGCCGGTTGGGCGCGTGGCACTTCGTCGACAACCCGGCATCCGGGCGCGTCCTGGGCAAGCTGGGCTTTCGCGCCACCGGACAGCGCATGGCGCGGGCGTCGGCTGGACGGTCGGGCCTGTCGCCCAGCCTGCACTATGCACTCGACCTGGAAAGCGAACGACGGACGATGATGCCGCTGGCCGCCTGACCCTGACGGGACCGCGTTCGTTGCGCGGTCCTGGAACGCGATGACATGAGGTTGATCCGAAGAAAGCCCCTCTCCTTTAGGGGAGGAGTTGGAGTGGGGCATCACCCCAAGGCTTGTCGTTTGTGGAAGCGCCCCACCCCCGGCCCCTCCCCTGAAGGGGAGGGGTGGGTCGAACTGACGTCATCGTGCTCTAAAATCGATACTTACTCCATTCCTCCCCTGTAAGGGGAGGTGGCAGGCAGAAGGCCTGACGGAGGGGTGTCCCGATAGGAAAGGGCAGTAAAAGCTCGCAGCCGGGGACACCCCTCCACCATGCTTTGCATGGTCCCCCTCCCCTTACAGGGGGAAGAATAAGGACTTTGCAGTTTGAATGGCGATCGGTCCCAAATCTGCGGATCGAATCGCATCAGCCAACGTCTCGCGACTCGTACGAGCCCCATTTCGCACAGTACTGCACGACATGGCTCTGTCGCACGGTCCTGCTCGAATTGGGCAGGATGCATGCCGTTGAATTTGGGTGCACCGACCATTCTGGTCATGCTTTTATTTTAAAATGACAGTATACGAATGCATGCGGAATTATTAGGAAATTGATAAGGTTTGAAACCGCTTTCTTCTGTCGTGCTCACTGCCGCAGGGGATTGTCCGGTGGCCCTTATGTCCGTTCGCGTCGTCGCGTCGTGCCCCTTTCGAATCTGCCGCCCCCATGGCCCGGGTGGCGTGACACGATGCCCTCGCGGTGTCGCTGCGGTCGAGATGGCGCTGGTGCTGCCCTTCCTGCTGGCATTGTTGATGGGCATCGTCAGCTATGGCGATTATTTCCTGACCGCCCATCTGGTCCAGCAGGCGGCGCATGACGCGGCCCGCGCGTCGCTTGCCGGCATGAATGCCACCGAGCGCAAGAGCATCGCGGTCGACACCGCCAAGCGGATGCTCGATTCGACCGGCGTCCTGCACCGCGATCGGGGACAGGTGGACACGGTCGAGGTCGACAATCTGATCACCGTGTCGGTCCGCTATGATGCATCCGCCGACCCCCTGCTCAGCCTGCCCTTCGTGCCCTCTCCCGGCACCACCCTGACCGCGCGCGGTGTCGCGATGATCGGGGGCCTGTGATGCCCAGTCTCTGGGGGGATCGGCGCGGGGCGGTCAGCATCCTGACCGCGATCGCCGCGATGGCGATCATCGGCTTTGCCGCGCTAGGCATCGACGTCGGCATGATGTCACTATCGCAACGCCGGTTGCAGGGAATTGCCGACCAAGCCGCGCTTGCCGCCGTCGCATCGTCCGTCGATCGCCGGGCGGAGGCGATCAACCGCCTGATCGCCGCCAATGGCCTGAGCGATGTGACCGCCACGATCACCACCGGCAGCTATCAGGCCAACACCGGCATCGCGCCCGCCAACCGATTCGTGGCCGGAACCGATGCGGGTGCGTTGCGCGTCCGGCTCAGCCGCCCGGTGCCCCTGTTCTTCGGCCGGCTGCTGACGGGCCAGAACAGCACGCCCGTCGCCGCCAGCGCCACGGCGCGGCGGATCGACCTGGCTTCCTTCTCGATGGGGACGCGGTTGGCCAGCGTATCGGGCGGTCTGCCCGGCGCGCTGCTCAACGGGCTGGCGGGCAGCGACCTGTCACTGTCGCTGGGCGATTATCAGGCGCTGATCAGCGGCCGGATCGACCTGTTGAAGATGAGCGAGTCGCTCGGCACCCGGATCGGGCTGACGGGGGCGAGCTTCGACACGATCCTGGCGACCGACGTCGCCCTGCCCTCGCTGGTCAATGCGATGGCCGATGCCGCCGGCAATGCGGGAACGGCCGCGTTGTTGCGCAACCTGTCGACCCGCCTGCCGGGATCGACGGTGCCGCTGACCCGGCTAATCGACCTGGGGCCGCTGGGCGACCTGACCAAGTCGAACTCGCGCGATGTCATCACCATGGATGCTTACTCGATGCTGCGCGAATCGCTGTCGGTCGCCAATGGCCAGCGTCAGGTCGCGCTGGACCTGGGCGCGTCGGTGCCCGGCCTCCTCTCGACCAAGGTGCTGCTGGCGATCGGCCAGCGGCCAGTCAATTCGCCCTGGCTGGCCGTCGCGCCGAACGGATCGGCGATCGTCCGCACCGCGCAGCAGCGTTTGCTGATCGAGACCCAGATCGGCGTACCGCTGGTCGCCAATGTCCAGTTGCCGATCTTCGTCGAGACCGCCTCGGCCCAGGCGCGCCTGAACAGCGTCACCTGTACGGCAGGCATCCCGAGCGTCAGCCTGGACGTACTCCCCTCCCCCGGTACGATCGCCATCGCGCAGATCGACCGCAGCCGCTTCAACGACATGAGCCGTTCGCCGATCGGTGGCGAGGTACCGCTGCTCCAGGTGCCGCTGGCCAATGTGCAGGGCTATGCCAGGATCAACCTGGCCGCCGACAGCGCATGGCAGCGGGTCAGCTTCAGCCAGAACGACATCACCAACCTGACGTCCAAGACCGTGACCGCCAATTCCGCCGTGCGGGGAATCGCCAGCGCGTTGATCGGGCAGGTCAGCCTGCGCACCGAGATTCTGGGCCTCGGCCTTGGCCTGGGCGGCCTGTCCGGCACGGTCGGTGCGGCGCTGACCCCGGTCGCGCCCGCGCTGGACCTGATGATCGGCAACCTGACCGATCTGCTGGGCCTGCATGTCGGGCAGGCCGACCTGACCGTCAACGGCGTGCGCTGCGGCGGGGCTACCTTGGTCGCCTGAGCGCAGCAAGGCTGGTCAGTGGCGGCGGTCAGCGGTAAAGGCGACCCCATGCATTTTCTCGATCAGGCCAAGATTTTCGTCCGCTCCGGCTCGGGCGGCCCCGGCGCAGTGTCCTTTCGCCGCGAAAAGTTCATGGAATATGGTGGTCCCGACGGCGGCAACGGCGGCAAGGGCGGCGATATCATCTTCGAGGCGGTCGCAGGCCTGAACACCCTGATCGACTTCCGCTACACCCAGCATTTCCGGGCACCACGCGGTTCGGGCGGGTCGGGGTCGAATCGTACCGGCGGCGGCGGCGACGATCTGGTCATCAAGGTGCCGGTCGGCACCCAGGTCCTGTCCGAGGACAAGGAAGAGGTGCTGCTCGACTTCACGAAGGTCGGCCAGCGCGAGGTGTTCCTGCGCGGTGGTGACGGCGGGCGGGGCAATGCCACCTACAAGACCTCGACCAATCGCGCGCCGCGCCAGCACGGCACCGGCTGGCCCAGCGAAGAGGCGTGGGTCTGGCTGCGCCTGAAGCTGCTGGCCGATGCGGGCCTGGTGGGCCTGCCCAATGCGGGCAAGTCGACCTTCATCAACGCGGTGACGAATGCGCAGGCCAAGGTCGGCGCCTATGCCTTCACCACCACCCGCCCGCAGCTGGGCGTGGTGCGCCATCACGACCGCGAGTTCGTCGTCGCCGACATCCCCGGCTTGATCGAGGGGGCCGCCGACGGCGCGGGGATCGGCGATCGCTTCCTGGGGCATATCGAGCGGTGCCGCGTGCTGCTCCATCTGGTCGACGCCAATGACGAGGATGTGGCCGAGAGCTACCGCATCGTCCGCGACGAGCTGGAGGCCTATGGCGCGGGCCTGATCGACAAGCCGCATATCATCGCCCTGAACAAGATCGACACGCTCGACGACGAACTGATCGAGGCGCTGTCGGCCGAACTGGCCGAGGCGAGCGGCGCGGACGTGATCCCGCTGTCGGGCGCGGCGGGCACCGGCATCGACTGGGTGCTCGACAAGCTGCTGGAGCAGATGGGCCCGGGGCCGGACGCCGTGCCCGAGGGGGACGTGGGCGAGGACGAGATTACGTGGTCGCCCTTGTCCTGAGGTGTCGGGGGATGGGCTCGGTAAGACATCCGGCCCTCCCCCATCCCCTCCCGCCTGCGGGAGGGGAGCGATACCTGGCGGGCCGTTCGCCCCAATCACGCCAGTCCCGCAAGCGGGAGGGGATGGGGGAGGGAAAAGAGCCTCGCAGAGACCGACAATCGTGGTGCTTCCCCTCACAATGATCTTCCCCCCCACCATTTGCCAGCGCCTGATCGTCAAGGTCGGCTCGGCCCTGCTCGTCACGCCCGAAGGCGATGTGCGCCGCGACTGGCTGACCGGTCTGGTCGCCGACATCGCCGCGCGCGTGCGGCAGGGGCAGCAGATCGCCATCGTCTCGTCCGGCGCGATTGCGCTCGGCGCGCGTCGCCTGGGCCTGCCCAAGGGCGGTCGCGCCAGCCTGGAGGATGCACAGGCCGCCGCCGCCACCGGCCAGATCGCGCTCAGCCAGACCTGGGCCGAGCTGCTCCACGCCGAAAACCTCACCGCCGCGCAGATGCTGGTGACGCTGGACGATCTGGAGGATCGCCGCCGCTATCTGAACGCCGCCGCGACGCTGGGGCGGTTGCTGGGCCTGGGCGTGGTGCCGGTCATCAACGAGAATGACAGCGTCGCCACCGAGGAAATCCGCTTCGGCGACAATGACCGACTCGCCGCGCGGGTGGGTCAGGCGGCCGGGGCGAACGGCGTGTTGCTGCTCTCCGACGTCGACGGGTTGTACGATTCGAATCCCCACACCAATCCGACCGCCCGGCATATCGAACGCGTCGAGCGGATCGAGGCGGTCAGTGGCATGGCCGATGGCGGCTCCGCCTCGGGCATGGGTTCGGGCGGCATGGTGTCCAAGATCGCCGCCGCGCGTATTGCGGTCAGCGCGGGCGCGCACCTCGCCATCGCGTCGGGCCGGATCGACCATCCGCTGTCGACGTCCGCACGCCACACCATCTTTGTCGCCGAAAAGAGCGCCCCTGCCCGTAAGGCATGGCTGGCGGGCGGCCTGACCGCGCGCGGGGCGATCTCCGTGGATGCGGGCGCGGCGAAGGCACTGGCCGAAGGCAACAGCCTGCTCGCGGCGGGCGCGACCGCCGTGCAGGGGCATTTCGCGCGCGGCGATCTCGTCACCGTCGAGGGGCCGGACGGCACGATCGCGCGCGGCCTCAGCGAATATGACTCGACCGAGGCACGCGCGCTGGTGGGCACGCGGTCGGACCAGCAGGCCGAAATTCTGGGCCATGCACCGCGCGCCGCGCTGATCCATCGCAACCATTTGGCCCTGCTATGATCGTGGCGGTGACGGGAGCGACCGGCTTTGTCGGTCGCGCGGTGGTCGATCGTGCCGCCGGTTCGGGATTGTCGCTGCGGGCGCTGACCCGCCGTGCCCAGCCGTCGCGGGCTGGCATCACCTGGATCGCGGGCGCGCTCGACAGGCCGGACAGCCTGGCCACGCTGGTCGAGGGCGCGGACGCGGTGTTGCATATCGCGGGCGTGGTGAACGCGCCCGACCGGGCGGGCTTCGTCTCTGGCAATATCGACGGCACCCGCGCGATGGTCGAGGCGGCGAAGGCGGCGGGCATCCGCCGCTTCGTCCACGTGTCCTCGCTGTCCGCGCGCGAGCCCGACCTGTCCGTCTATGGCTGGTCCAAGCGCCAGGCCGAGGATGTGGTGACAGATAGCGGCCTCGACTGGACTATCGTCCGGCCGAGCGGCATCTACGGCCCCCATGACACCGAATGGCTGGACGTGTTTCGTACCGCGAAGCTCGGCCTCGCCTTCATGCCGCCGCCGGGCAGGCTTTCGCTGATCGCGGTCGAGGATTTCGCGCGGCTGCTGACCACGCTGGTCGCAACCGACGGCCCGCGCGCGGTGCTGGAGGTCGATGACGGCCAGGTCCTGACCCATGCCGAACTGGCCGCCGCGATGGGTGCGGCGGTCGGGCGGCGGGTGATGACGCTGCATCTGCCCAAGGGGTTGCTGAGCCTGGGCGCCAGGATCGACCGCCGCCTGCGCGGGCCCCGCGCCAAGTTGACCGCAGACCGGGTCGGCTATCTCTGCCACCCCGACTGGACCGCCGACCCCGCCCTGCGGCCCGATCCGGCGCTGTGGCAGCCCGCCATATCATTGCCCAAGGGGCTGGCGGATACGGCGCGGTGGTATCGCGCCAACGGCTTGCTATAGCAGACACATAGACGCGCGGTCGAAAAGCCGCCGCATTTGGGTGCCACTGGGCCCCCGACTGAAAGGATCACCATGAGCGACCGCCAAGCCATTTTCGACACCGTCGCGGCCCAGATCGCGCCCTTCAACAAAAAGGGCGTGGCGCTGACCGAGGCGACGACCTTCCAGGGCGACCTGGAGTGGGACAGCCTGACCGTGATGGACTTCGTCGCCGCGATCGAGGACGAATTCGACATCATCATCACGATGAACATGCAGGCCGAGATCGAGAATGTCGGCCAGCTGGTCGACGCGGTCGAAAAGCTGAAGCAAGCCTGACCCTGAAGCGCCCGAGACGGACTTTCCCATGACCGAAGCCGCTGCCCAGCCCCACGCCCTGCCCACCGACGCGCCCGAAATCGCGCCGGAACGCGACCTGCTTTCCAAGTTCGACGGCCTGATCGCCGAACGGCAGGCGCTTCTCGACTCGGGCGTCACCGATCCCTTCGCGATCGTGATGGAACAGGTGAAATCGCCGACCGAGGCGGTGATCCGCGGCAAGGACACGATCCTGCTCGGCACGTACAACTATATGGGCATGACGTTCGACGCCGACGTCATCGCGGCGGGCAAGACCGCGCTGGAGCAGTTCGGTTCGGGCACCAATGGCAGCCGGATGCTCAACGGCACCTTCCACGACCATATGGAAGTCGAACAGGCGTTGCGCGATTTCTACGGCATGACCGGCGCGATCGTCTTTTCGACCGGGTACATGGCGAACCTGGGCATCATCTCGACGCTGGCGGGCAAGGGCGAATATGTCATCCTCGACGCCGACAGCCATGCGTCGATCTATGACGGCTGCCAGCAGGGCAATGCCGAGATCGTCCGCTTCCGCCACAATTCGGTCGAGGATCTGGACAAGCGGCTCGGTCGCCTGCCCAAGGAGCCTGCCAAGCTGGTCGTGCTGGAGGGCGTCTATTCGATGCTGGGCGACATCGCGCCCCTGGTCGAAATGGTCGCGGTCGCCAAGAAGCATGGCTGCATGGTGCTGGTCGACGAGGCGCATTCGATGGGCTTTTTCGGACCCAACGGGCGCGGCGTGTACGAGGCGCAGGGGCTGGAAGGCCAGGTCGATTTCGTCGTCGGCACCTTCTCCAAGTCGGTCGGCACGGTCGGCGGCTTCGTGGTGTCCAACCATCCGAAGTTCGAGGCGGTTCGTCTCGCTTGCCGTCCCTATATCTTCACCGCCTCGCTGCCGCCCTCGGTGGTCGCGACCGCGACGACATCGATCCGCAAGCTGATGACCGCCCATGACAAGCGCGAGCGGCTATGGTCGAACGCGCGCGCGCTGCATAGCGGTCTGAAGGACATGGGCTTCCGCCTGGGCACCGAGAATTGCGACAGCGCGATCGTCGCCGTCATCCTGGACGACCAGCAACAGGCGGTCGTCATGTGGCAGGCGCTGCTCGATGGCGGGCTGTACGTGAACATGGCGCGTCCGCCCGCGACCCCGGCGGGCACCTATCTGCTGCGCTGTTCGATCTGTGCCGAGCATACGCCCGAGCAGATCCAGACGGTGCTGGGCATGTTCCGCGCGGCGGGACAGGCGGTGGGCGTCATCGGCTGATCTCCCCTGACCCGCTTGGCAAACGGGGGGGCTTGGGTTTAGCGTGGCGACCGTGACCGAGCAGGAAGACCAGCGAGAGGGGAGCCGGTGGCAGACCCTGGCCCTGATCGCGGTGGCGCTGGCCGGTGCGATCACGCTGGTCATGCTCATCCTCACGCTGGGCCACGCCAATCGCGAACGCGACAGCGCGCTGGAGCGGCAGCGGCGCAGTTACGACGTGATGATCCTGGCGCGCACGCTGGCGGGCACGATCGCCCGGTCGGAAGCGTCGCTGGGCCGCTATGTCATCTCGGGCGACAACAAGCCGGGCCAGATCTATTCGGACGAATGGACGCTGGCGGGCGCACAGCTCGACCGGCTGGACCAGCTGGTCGAGGACCCCGCGCAGCAACGGCTGATCGACCGGCTGCGCCGGGTCTATGACGAACGCGGCAAGCAACTGGCCACGATCGCACTGTCGACCACCTATCACCACAATCGCCAGGCCTATGCGCTGTTCTATCAGGCGGGACAGGCGCGGGCGCTGGTGCAGATCGGGCGGACGCTCGATGCGCTGATCGACGGCGAACGCATCCTCCTCGATCAACGCAGCACGGTCGCGCGCGACACCGTCCTCCATTCCAACCGGATAGCGGGGGGGCTGGCGCTGTTCGTCATCGCGCTGGCATTCGGCGGCATGGTGCTGGGCTGGCTGATCCTGCGCGCGGTGTCCCAACGGGCCGAGGCGCGGGCGGAGGCGCGGGCCGAACGCGCGCGGGCCGAGGAACTGGCCAGCGCGGTCGAGGCCGCGACCCAGGAACTGAAGGTTCAGGAAGCCCGGTTGCGCCAGGCGCAGAAGATGGATGCGCTGGGCCAGCTGACCGGTGGCATCGCGCACGACTTCAACAACATGCTGGCGGTTGTTCTGGGCGGCTTGGAGCTTGCCCGGCGCACCGGCAAGGCCGAGGATCTTGGCCGCCATCTCGAGAGCGCGACCGAGGGCGCGCACCGCGCCGCCGCACTGACCCGCCGCCTGCTGATGTTCAGCCGCGAGGAGGCGCTGACGCCGGAATCGCTGAAACCGCGCCAGCTGGTCGCGGACATGCGCGACCTGCTCGACCGGACGCTGGGCGACGGGGTGAAGGTGACGGTCGAGGACGCGACCACCGACTGGCTGTTGTTCGGCGACCGGACGCAGATGGAAAATGCCATCCTGAACCTGGCGGTCAATGCCCGCGACGCGATGGACGGGCGCGGCGAATTGACTATCACCACCAGCGAAGCGACGGTTGCCGTCGACACGCTGCCCCGCGCGGGCGCGGGCGACTATGTCATCCTGTCCGTCACCGATACGGGCGCTGGCATGACGCCCGACATCGTCGAGCGCGTGTTCGAACCCTTCTTCACCACCAAGCCCGCGGGCAAGGGCACCGGCCTGGGGCTCAGCCAGATCTTCGGACTGGTCGGCCAGATGGGCGGCGACGTGACCATCCGCACCGCCCCGGGCGAGGGCACCACGGTCAACCTGTACCTGCCGCGCCATGTAGCCAGAGCGGTGGCCGCGCCGGTCGAGGCACAGGCGCCTGCACCCGTCGAGGCCGCCGATACGGGCATGTTGCGCATCCTGCTGGTCGAGGACGATCCACGGGTGCTGGCCGCGACGCTGGAGGCCTTGCGCGAACTGGGCCACGACCCCATCCCCTGCAGCGACCCGCGCGAGGCCGAGGGGCTGCTGGCGCGTCATCCGGGCGTGCGCCTGATCGTGTCCGACGTGCTGATGCCGCATCTGACCGGGCCCGAACTGATCGCCACGCTGCGCCCCCGCCACCCGGATGTGGCGGTGCTGTTCGTCACCGGCTTTGCGGGTGACGTGCAGGCGGCGGGGTTCGAGGGGCATGAGGTCCTGCGCAAGCCGTTCACGCTCGCCGGGCTGGAGCGGGCGGTGGCGGCGGCGTTGAAGCGTTGCGAAGGGCTGGTCTGCGCGGCGGCTTGAGCTTGGGGCATGGCCTTCGACTTCGCTCAGGCGGAACGGAGGCAGAGGCGTGGGGCTTGATACCAGAAGCCGTTCAGCCTGAGCGAAGTCGAAGGCCACGGAAATCCATCGCAATCAAGGGGTGACGCGCCCTGCCCGCCCTCGTATAGCCATGGCCGTTTTAGCGCGCGAGTGATGTCCCCGGCATGAAGTCCCCCGCATGAAATCAATCGATCGCTACATGGCCCGGTTGATCGCGTTGCCGCTGTTCGCGACGCTGCTCATTTCTGCGATGCTGCTCGTGCTCGATCGCATCCGCCGCCTGTTCGAATTCGTCGCGACCGAGGGCGGGCCGATCAGCGTGGTGTGGCGGATGCTCGCCAACCTGCTGCCCGAATATCTGGGGCTGGGCATTCCGATCGGGTTGATGCTGGGCATCCTGCTCGCCTTTCGTCGCCTGGCCACCTCGTCCGAGCTGGACGTGATGCGCGGCGTGGGCATGAGCTATACCCGCCTGCTGCGCGTGCCGTACATGTACGCGATCGTGCTGGCCGCGCTGAACTTCGCGATCGTCGGCTATATCCAGCCGGTCGCCCGCTATTATTACGAAGGGCTGCGCTACGAGTTGCGCACCGGTGCGCTGGGCGCGTCGATCAAGGTCGGCGAGTTCACCCATCTGGGCGACCGCATGACCCTGCGCATCGAGGAAAGCCGCGAGAATGGCCGCGACCTGTCGGGCATCTTCGTCCACGCCAACACGTCCAAGGGCGACTGGATCGGCGTGACGGCGGCGCGCGGGCGCTTCCTGGCGACCGATGATCCCAACGTCATCATCTTCCGCCTGACCAACGGCACGCTGATCCACAACCGGCCCGAGTTCAAGGCACCGCGCGTGCTGACCTTCTCCAGCCACGATCTGCCCATCGACCTGCCCAAGTTCGACAATTTCCGCCAGCGCGGCGGCCGCGACCTGGAGTTCACCCTGCCCGAACTGGCCCGCCATGGGCAGGACGCACAAAGCGCCGAGGCGCGTGCGGGAAGCCGGTCCGAATTCCACTTTCGCGTGGTCGAGGTGGTGACGATGTTCCTGCTGCCGCTGCTGGCGGTGTCGCTGGGCATCCCGCCCAAGCGATCGACCTCGGCGCTGGGCGTATTCCTGTCGATCGTGATGCTCGTCACCTATTTCAAGGTGAACCAATATGCCGCGGATATCGGTGCGCTGGGCCGGGTGAACCCGGTGCTGGCGCTATGGGGGCCGTTTGCGGTCTTCGCCGGGCTGGTGCTGTGGATGTATTACGTCACCGCCTATGTCCCCGGCGGCCAGCCGATCGGCGCGCTGGAGCGTGGGGTGGCCAAGACCGCCAAGGCGATCGGCCGCTGGCTGCCCGGCCGCCGCCGCAAGAAGGCGCATACGGCATGAGCCTGTCTAATATCTTCCCGTCCCGGACGATCGCCATCTACATGGCGAAGATGTTCCTGGTCCGTACCTTCGCCATCCTGTTCGCGGTGGCGCTGGTGCTCCAGACGCTCGACGTGCTCAGCGAGTCCGGCGCGGTGCTGGCCGCACCCGGCAACGGGCAGGCGCAGGTGTGGCGCTACGTCTCGCTGCGCGCGCCGCAGATCATCTCGTTCCTGCTGCCCTTCTCGGTGCTGCTCGGCACGATCCTGACCTTCTTCACGATGAACCAGAATTCCGAGGTCATCGCGTTGAAGGCGGCGGGCATGTCGGCGCATCAGGTGCTCGCCCCCCTGCTGATCGCCAGCGCGGGCGTGGCGGCGTTCAGCTTCGTCTTCAACGACCGCATCGTCCCGCGTGCCAGCGCGACGCTCAGCGCCTGGCAGAAGGTGCAATATGGCCCCCTGCCCATCGACAGCGGCGACCGGGCCAATGTCTGGGTACGCGACGGCGACGACCTGATCTCGGTCGACCTGATCCAGGGCCGCGGGGCTAAGACCCAAATGGGCGGCGTGACCCTCTATGACCGCGAGGGCGGCAGCCTGCGGGCGATCGTTCGCGCGCCGCGCGGGATTCGCTCCGGCGATGGCTGGCAGATCGGTCCTGCGACGCGGTTCGAGGTGCAGTCGGGCAAGCTGACCCGCTATCCCTCGCTGATCGTCGGGCGCGGGGTTACGCCCGAACAGCTGACGCTCGCCAGCGTCAGCGCCGACAATCTGTCCTTCGGCGCGCTGTCCAGCGCGATCACCGACCTGCAGGAGGCGGGCCGTCCGACCAAGTCGCTGGAGGGTTCGCTCTGGCACAAGCTGTCCGCGCCGATGTCGGCGATGCTCATGCCGCTGCTGGGCGCGGTCGCGGCCTTCGGCGTCGCGCGGTCGGGCAAGCTGTTCCTCCGCGCGGTGGTCGGCATGGCGCTGGGCTTCGCCTATTTCGTGGCGGACAATTTTTCGATGGCGATGGGCGATCTTGGCGCCTACCCGCCGTTTCTGGCCGCCTGGGCACCGATCCTGCTGTTCTTCCTGATCGGGGAAGCGGTGCTGTTCCGGACGGAGGAGTGAGGGCGATTAGCCCTCTACCTTGGTCCCCGTCTCACTGAGCGACGTCGAAGTGCACGGTCCAGGCATGGCGGCTGGACGGCGGTGTTCCCTTGGCCTTCGACTTCGCTCAGGCTGAACGAGAGTTGAGGAATACCTGACCTCCGATCGCACCGAGCGGGGTCGAAGCGCACGCCCCGCGCCTCGCTCGGTCTGGAGAAAATTACTTCCCCCGACGGATCGTGCTCAGACCGATCTTGGCGACCAGCCCCGGCAGGCCCTTGTAGCTGGCCTTGTGATAGGGCGAGTCCGGCGTCAGCGCCGCACTGATCCGGCGGTGCGCCTCACCCAGCGCATGATAGGGCAGCGACGGCAGCAAGTGGTGCAGCGCGTGATACCGCAGACCCACCGGCGCCCACAGCCCCGGCAGCAGCGCGGGCGGCGGCACGTTGACCGAGTCGAGATACTGGGCCGTGACAGTCATCTGCTCGCCCTCATTCTCCCACAGATGTGCGACCAGCGTGCGGACCTGGTTGAGCACCGCCACCGCAGAACCGATCGCGAACCCGATCGCAAAGCCGCGCACCGGAATGACGCCGGTCACGACCATCGCCACCAGCGCGATCGCCCAGATCGAGGCCGCCGCGTCGGTGCGGTTGAAGCGCACCAGCGCCTCTCCCTCGGGCATGCGGCGACGGAAATTCGGGTTGATCGCCAGTGCCGAATAACGCTCGACGACGATCTTGCGCAGGCCCGGAATCACCCACGACAGCGGCGACAGGATCGCGAACCGGATCAGCAGGCCCAGCGGCGCCAGCGTGGACACCAGGATGAACACCGGCAGCGTCCACGGCTTCATCAGCGCCAGCGGCAGATATTCGGGATCCTCCGCTGTGCCGTAACGCGTCTTGGCATGGTGCAGATTGTGCACCCCTTCATACATGAAGGCGGGGGTCAGCAGCGGCACGCCGACCAGCGCGTTCCAGCCCTCGCGGAAGCGCGGCAGCGCCGAATGCTTCATATGGCTGACTTCATGGATGAACAGGAGCGCACGATACAGCGCCAGCACCGCCACGACCGAAGCCACGACGATCACGCCAGTCGACGACGCCGTCACCGCGACGCCGAGCGCCACGTAACCGAGCAGTGCGCTGCCCGCCATGTCGGCCCAATAGAGCCTGGGGCGCGGCGCGATCAGGTCGCGGGTCAGCTCGGCGGCCGCCCGCAGCATGGCCTTGTCGTCCATGATCGGGACACGGGGCGTGGCAACGGCGGCGTTCGGGGCCGAGGCGCGGTCGAAAGAAAGCGTCGAATCCATGGTTTATCCTTTGCCCCCACATAGTGGCGACACGGTGGCATTCCCACGCCCCGCCATGACGGAATCCTCACTCGCTATGATCGAGCGAGACGGTTAGGAATGACGGCAAAATCATTGCCGGACCGCATTCCATGACCGTTTCCATCCGTCCCATCTCGTCGAAGCGCGATCGCAAGGCGTTCGTCGACTTCCCGTTTTCGCTCTACGCCAACGACCCCCACTGGGTTCCGCCGCTGAAGGGCGAGGCGCTGGGCCTGATCACGCCGGAAAAGAATGGCTGGTACAGCCATGCCAAGGCGCAGCTTTTCCTGGCGGAGGACAATGGCACGGTCGTCGGCCGCATCTCCGCGCATCTCGACACGCTGGCGCTGGAGATGGACCCGGCCAAGGGCTTCGGGCCCGGTGTCGGCTTCTGGGGCCTGATGGATGCGACGAACCAGGACGTGTTCCGCAGCCTGCTTGCCGCCGCCGAGGGCTGGCTGCGCGAACAGGGCATGACGCGGGCGATCGGCCCCGTGTCGCAATCGGTGTGGGAAGAACCGGGCCTGCTGGTCCAGGGCTTCGATCAGGACCCGACGATCATGATGGGCCATGCGCGCCCCGAATATCAGGGCTGGATCGAGGCGGCGGGGTACGGCGTCGTCAAGCAGCTCTTCACCTATGAGCTGGACATCACGCAGGAATTTCCCCCGATCGTCCAGCGCATCATCAAGTCGGGCGAGAAGAACGAACGCATCCGCATCCGCGAGGTGAACAAGGCCAAGTTCGACGAAGAGGCCGCGATCATCCTGGGTATTTTCAACGACAGCTGGGCGGATAATTGGGGTTATGTTCCCATCACCCCGCCCGAAATCAAGGATGTCGGCGTCAAGCTGAAGCCGATCGTCTTTAACGACCTGATCCGCATCGCCGAGCTGGACGGCAAGCCGGTGGCGTTCATGATCACGCTCCCCGACCTGAACGAGGCGATCAAGCCACTGAACGGCAGCCTGCTTCCCTTCGGCTGGGCCAAGCTGCTGCTATGGCTGCGCGCGCCCAAGGTGCGCACGATGCGCGTGCCGTTGATGGGGGTGGTCAAGGAATTGCAGTCGTCGCGCATGGCCAGCCAACTGGCCTTCATGATGATCGAATATATCCGCCGCGCCTCGATCACCAAATATGGCGCGTCGCGCGGCGAGATCGGCTGGATCCTCGACGACAATCAGGGGATGCGCTCGATCGCCGAGACCATCAACAGCAACGTCAACAAGACCTATAACGTCTATTCGCGCGATCTGGTCTGATCGCGGCGGGCGGGGCTGCCCGGCATGGACGGCCCCCACCCTTTTTCCTCACTTGTTGCGGCCGATATAGTTGAGCGGGTCGACGCCGTTCCACAGCCAGGCCTTGCGCGTCTTGCACACCTTGCCACGCATGATGTGGTCTTCCTCGACATTCAGGAAGCAGTAGCGGGTCGGCTTGGCGGCGGCCGGCGCGGTCGGCAGAGCGGTGGCGTCGGCGGTGGCGGCGACGGGAGCAGCGGCGGGCTTGACGACGTCATCGCGCGGCGATGCGGCGGTTAGGGCGGCGGTGGCGGCGAGCAGGGCGAGGATCATGGGACGTCTCCAGAAATCGGAATGAGGTAGGATCAGCGGCGCGCGATACGGCCGGTGGGAACCGCACCGTCGATGGCGATCCACTCGCTGGCCGTGTGGCAGAACCGGGTCGGGATCAGCGATCCGGGCAGACGATCGACGATGCAGTAACGGGTCTTGGCATCGGGCGCGGCGGGACGGCCGCGAAGGTCAGTTACAACGGCGACGGCCTCCAGCGTGACGGTGGGGGCCTCCCGGACCGGAGCGGCGGTCGATACGGTCGATGCGATCAGCAGTGTCAGCAACATGGTGGTAACTCCCTGGTGCCGGATGACCCCGGCATGTGAGTTACTGCATTAGTCGTGCCACACACTTCGAATGTATGTTTTCAGCCACTTAGCGATTTAGGGTTAGGCATGAATCGCCATAGTCTGGGAAATTTCACCGATCGCTTGGCATATTATCACCGATGCGATGCCTGCGCGGCGCACATCGCTGCGCTGTTTCACGCGTTCCCCGAGACCGCCTGCCGGACGAGTGATACAAAAGGCGCAAGGCCGGATATCCCGAATCCTCAGGCGCCAACTCCAAGTTCAAAGGAAATGTCTAACAGTAAACAGGACCATCGCCGACAAGGCATAACCTTGCCTTGCAGGCTAAATCCATTTTGGTCGGATACCGACACAATAATATGTAGCGGCTTGATACGACAAATTCATGCCGGGATGATGACATATTGGTTTCGCTATTGAGAAATTCTCGCATGGCAAGCAGGCTTTGTCGCGAAAATGTCACCGCCTGCTGCGAACAGGATTGGCATCGTCGCACAACGGGATGCCCCTTCGATGGCAACGCAGATGAGTACCGCCAGCGTCACCAAGGCCTATGATCGCTGGTCCCCGGTTTATGATCTGGTCTTCGGCCCCGTCTTCAAGAAGGGCCGCTCCGCCGCCATCGTCGCCGCCGAACGGATCGGCGGCCGCATCATCGAGGTAGGGGTCGGCACCGGCATCTCGCTGCCCCAGTATTCCAACCGGAACCGCATCGTCGGCGTCGACCTGTCCGAGCCGATGCTGGACAAGGCGCGCGAACGGGTGCGCAGCGGCAAGCTGACCCATGTCGAGCAGATCGCCTACGGCGATGCCGAGGCGCTGCAGTTCGCCGACAACAGCTTCGACGTGGTGGTGGCGCAATATGTCATTACCGCCGTGCCCAACCCCGAAAAGGCGCTGGACGAGTTCGCACGTATCTGCCGCCCCGGTGGCGAGATCGTCATCACCACGCGCGTCGGCGCGGGCGACGGCCTGCGCGGGCGGATCGAGAAGACGCTGATGCCGGTCACCAGCCGCCTGGGCTTCCGCACCGACTTCCCGTTCGAACGCTATACCGACTGGGCCGCGACGCGTGGCGATGTGGAGCTGGTCGAAAGCCGCCCCCTGCCCCCGCTCGGCCATTTCTCGCTGGTCCGCTTCGCCAAGCGCCAGCCCATCCTCCAAGGACATGTGCAATGACGGGTTTTCGCGCGCAGCTCGCCGAACAGCGGTGGGACGATCATCGTTATTACCACCACAGCCTGGTCAACCAGAGCCTTCACTTCGTCAGCGCCTGCACCTTCCTGACCGCGTATGTGCTGCTGTTCATCGACCCGGCGGTCGCCAGCCTGCTCGCCTGGGGCGTCGCGATGACCAGCCGCCAGGCAGGCCACTTTTTCTTCGAGCCCAAGGGCTATGACCATGTGAACAAGGCGACGCATGAGCATAAGGAAGAGATCAAGGTCGGCTATAACCTGGCCCGCAAATATGTGCTGATGGCCATCTGGGGCGCGATCCCGGTCGTGCTGCTGTTCCAGCCCACCTTGTTCGGGACGCTGGAATATCCGGATGGCTTCATGGGCTATCTGCGCCATGTCGGCATCGGCTGGCTTGGCCTGGGCGTCAGCGCGATCTTCGTGCGGGTCATGCAGCTCTGGGTGCAGCGCGATCTGGAAACCGGGCTGGTTTGGGCGACGAAGATCGTTACCGACCCGTTCAACGACTTCAAGATGTACAAGAGCGCGCCGCGCCGCCTGATGAAGGGCGAGCGGATGGATCATCACGATGCCGATGATTTCGAGGATCTGAAGGCCGCGTAAGGTCGACCTTGGTTTGACGGACGGGGCGGCGGTTCGAGAAGGACCGCCGCCCTTCTTTTTGCTCCCCTCCCGCAGGCGGGAGGGGTCGGGGGAGGGCAAGGCCACAAGCGCTGGTCTCGGTGAGACGTCCCGCCCTCCCAAAACCCCTCCCGCCTGCGGGAGGGGCTTTAGCAGGAAAAGGGGACTTACCTGCCCCGCCCCAACCGCACCGCCAGCGACTCCTTCAATATCCGCCGCCGGATCGCCTTGTTCGCCTGCTTCGGGTCGGCGGGCGCATCTGGCGAGGTCCACCACCAGCCATCGTCACGCATCTGTTGTCCCGCTGCAACGAAGCGGTCGCAAATATCGGCGAACAGGGGGTCGTCGATGTCGAGGCTGAAGATCAGCCGCCCGGTCCCGACCCAGCTCAACGCCAGACCGTTCGCCCGGAGATAATATTGCAGCATCCAGTTATAGGGCGAGGCGACCGAGTAGAGGATGGTCCAGATCGTCTGGACATGCGCGACCGACAGCGGGAGGCCGGCCTCCGCCATGCGCACATTGAACATCGCGGCGCGCGCGTTCCAACGCGCGTCCAGCCCGTCATACAGAGCCGTCACCTCGGGCGTTTCCAGCCGCCGCAGGAATGCGTTCATCGCCCCCATCACCATGGGGTGCGAGTTGAAGGTCCCGCGCGCGAAGCAGATGTCGACGGGGCGATCCTCACGCCAGCGCTTCATCAGATGTGCCGGACCGCACAGCACGCCGACCGGCAGACCGCCGCCCAGCGTCTTGCCGTAGGTGATCAGGTCGGGCGTCACCCCGAAATATTCGGGCATCCCACCTTTCGCCAGGCGAAAGCCCATGAACACCTCGTCGAAGATCAGGACGATGCCGTTCGCGCGGCAGGTCTCGACCAACCGGTGCAGCCAGTCGCGATAGGCGGCCATATCCGCCCCCGCCTTGCGCCCGCCATCGACCAGCTGACCGTCGGACGGGGCCGAGCCATTGGGGTGCATCGCCTGGAGCGGATTGACCAGCACGCAGGCGATGTCCTTGCGCGTCGCCAGCACCTTCAGCGTCCGCTCGGACATGTCGGCCAGCGTCAGCGTGCGGTCGGCGGGGACCGGGTTGCCGATGCCGGGCTGCACATCGCCCCACCAGCCATGATAGGCGCCCGCGAACCGCACCAGGCGCGGCCGCTTGCTATGGTAGCGCGCCAGCCGCACCGCCTGCATCACCGCCTCGGTGCCCGACATGTGGAAGGACACCTCGTCCATCCCCGACAGCGCGGTCAGGCGGCGGACATTGTCGGCGACGACCGGGTGGAACGAGCCGAGCACCCCGCCCAGATCGCTCACCATCGCCGCGCCCTCGGCCATGGTCTGCTTGTAGAAGTCGTTGCCGAACAGGTTGACGCCGTAGGAACCGGTCAGGTCGATCAGGTGGTTGCCGTCCAGGTCGATCAGGATCGGCCCCTCGCAGCGCTCGTAAAAGGCGCCCGTCGCCAGGGTCGTGCGAACCTTCTCGCGAAACTGGAACGGCACGCGGTACGCACCAGTGAACTGCAGGTCGGACAGGCCGGGCCGCGTCTCGCGGGTCAGCGCCAGGGTCTTTGCATATCGCTCCGCGAACAGGCCGCCCAGCCGCTCGAACCCGGCACGCCGCCGGGCCGCGACGGTGTCGGGCGCATCGTCGACGCAAAAGAAGCGATCCTCGTCATAGCTGTAGAACGGGATCTGCCCGGCGATGCGCTTGGCCATGCGGACATGGCCGCCCAGCCCCGGATGCTTGGCGCGCGACAGGGTCAGTCGCCGATGCCCCTTCGTCAGGGCAACGGCACCGGCGGAAGCGGCCAGCAGGCCAGTGAGAATCGGGTTCATGCGGCCTTTGACCGCGTACCCATGACGGAGGCATGACAATGCGCGGACCCATCATGCGGTTCTTGCTGAACGAGGACATCAATTTCCTCCTGACCAACCGCCTGCCGCGCCGCTTCGCGACGAAGGCGGTCGGGCGGATCGCCCGGATCGAGCATCCGCTGATCGCGAAACCCAGCCTTAGCCTGTGGAAATTCTTTGCCGGGGTCGACCTGTCCGACGCGCGCACCACGCGGTTCCGGTCGCTGCGCGACGGCTTTGTCCGCCCGCTGCGTGACGGCGCGCGCGAGTTCGACGCCGATCCCGACAGCATCGCCAGCCCCTGCGACGCACTGGTCGGCGCGCATGGCCGGATTGACGATGATCGGCTCTATCAGGTGAAGGGGTTTCCCTACACGCTGGGCGACCTGATCCCCGACCCCGCACTGGTCGAGCGGTATCGCGACGGGTCTTTCCTGACCTTACGGCTGACGGCGGGTATGTACCACCGCTTCCACGCGCCGACCGATATCGTGGTCGAGGGCGTGACCTATTTGTCGGGCGACTGCTGGAACGTGAACCCGATCGCGCTCAAGCGGGTCGAGCGGCTGTTCTGCCGCAACGAGCGCGCGGTGATCGAGGCGCGGACATTGATGTCGGGCCATCCGCTACTGATCGTGCCGGTCGCCGCGATCCTGGTTGCCAGCATCCGTCTCCACTGCGTGGACACCGTCCGAACCCTGCGCGAACATGGCCCGGGCCGCACCACCTGTTCGGCGCGGATCGGCAAGGGCGAGGAGATGGGCTGGTTCGAACATGGCTCGACGATCCTCCTGTTCCTTCCCAAGGGCATGGCGCTGGCCGAGACGCTGGTCGAGGGGCAGGCGATCCGGGCAGGAGAGGTGATCGGGCGACTGTGACGAACGCACTTTCGCCCGCTCCAGCTTCGGGGTGCCCGGCCATGCCACGTGAGAGCGAGAGCATGGCGACGGAGCGTTCCGAACTCGGTATCGAACAGCGCGCCGACGCCCGCGACCCGGAATGGCGCGCAAGTGGCCCGTTCGACGCGGGCGATACCGTTCGCTGATGCCTGCAAACGCGTGGTGACCCCGACTGGATTCGAACCAGTGGCCCCCAGATTAGGAATCTGATGCTCTATCCTGCTGAGCTACGGGGCCCCACGCGAGCGCGGTGATAACCGGCAGAGGCGATGGGGTCCAGAGCGGTTTGGCGTCCGCCCGTGCGGATCAGTTCGTCAGCTTGGGCGGCACCACGGGAAAGGGTAGCGGCGCGACCGGTACGCCTTCCTCGACCAGCGCCTTGGCCTCGGCCAGGCTCGCCTGACCATGGATCGGGGCGACCGGCGTGTCGCCGTCGTGCATCGCGCGCGCCTGATCGGCAAAGCCGGTCCCGACCCAGGTCGATTTTTCCAGCATCCTGGCCTGCGCCTGGGCCAGATGCTCCAGCGCGGCCTTGATCGCCACGGGGTCCACCGACCGACGATCGGGCGACGGGAGGTTGGGCGTGTCGGGCTTGCGGTTGCCCTTGGCGGCGATCTGCGGCGCCATCACCGCCTTTTCGATCTGCCGGTCGCCGCACAGCGGACATTCGACCCGCCCGCCGTCCCGCTGATCGGCATAGGCGGTGGACGAGGCGAACCAGGCCTCGAACACATGGCCGCTGGTACAGCGAAGGTCGAAGACGATCATGCCCGCTCCACCGGCGGAATGGCGCGGCGATGGCGGATGGCGGGCAGACGCTCACGCACCGCATCGACCTGGCCCGCGTCGATCGTCACGAAGCCCAGCCCCGCAGGATCGTCCATGTCGAGCAGCACATCACCCCATGGCCCGACGACCAGCGAATGGCCATAGGTGGTGCGCCCGTCCTGATGCTCGCCGGTCTGCGCCGCGGCGACCAGATGGACACCCGCCTCGATCGCGCGGGCACGCAGCAGGATGTGCCAGTGCGCCGCCCCCGTCGGTCGGGTAAAGGCGGCGGGCACCGACAGGATCGTCGCTCCCGCCTCGGTCAACGCGGCGAACAGCGCCGGGAAGCGCAGATCGTAACAGATGGCCAGCCCCAGCCGCCCGACGGGCGTGTCGACGACCACCGCCCGCTCACCGGGCCCATAGGACGCCGACTCGCGCCAGCTTTCGCCACTGGGCAGGTCGACATCGAACAGGTGCATCTTGTCGTACCGGGCGCGGATCGCGCCGGTATCGTCGATGACATAGCCGCGATTGGCGAGCCGCCCGTCCGCCTCGCGCACGGCCAGCGATCCCAGATTCACCCATAGGCGATGCTCGGCCGCCGCGGCCCGGACGCGGGCCAGCACCGGATCCTTGTCCTCGCCGACCAGATGCGGCGCGGCGCGGCTACGATCCCGGTCGATCAAGCCGGACATTTCGGGGGTGAACAGCATCGCCGCGCCGCCCGCCGCCGCGCGGGCAATCGCCTGTTCCAGCGTGGCTGCATTGGCGGCGGGATCGATCCCCGCCGTCATCTGCAACACCGCGACGGCGGTCATGCCGCCAGCAGCGGGTCGAGCCCTCCCCGCTTGTCGAGCGCGGCCAGATCGTCCGACCCGCCGATATGCTGCCCGTCGATAAAGACCTGCGGCACGGTGGTGCGGCCGTTCGCGCGGTCGATCATCTCGGCACGCTGGGGGCCACCCATGGTGATGTCATACTCCTGGGGCTCGACGCCCTTGGAGGCGAGCAGCGCCTTGGCCCGAGTGCAATAGGGGCAGAACGCCTTGGTGTAGATTTCAACCTTTGCCATCCCTCTCAGGTGTGGCGCGCGGGGCGGCTTGTCAATCGCCCGCCCCGTCGATCACCCGCGCCCAGCACAGGATGGCGACCGACGCCGCCCCCGCCGCCAGCAACACGCGGACGCACGCCCCCGCCGTCGCCCCGGTGGTATAGACATCGTCGACCAGCACGATGCGCCGCCCCTTCACCGCCGCCGGATCGGCGACGCGAAAGGCCCGGGTCACCGCATCGCGCCGCTGTCGCGGCGACAGCCCCCGCAGCAGCGCCGTGGCACGGACGCGAACCAGGGCATCGCGAGCGATCGGCACCCCGCCGAGCCGTGCGACGCCCTCGCCGATCAACACCGCCTGGTTGAAGCCACGCCGCCACAAGCGCCAGCGGTGGAGCGGCACCGGCACCAGCAGGTCGGCATCCGGCGGCAAGCGCCGCGCCATCGGCCCGGCCATGGTCCGGGCGACGCCGATCCGCCCGCCATGTTTCAGCCGGATCGGCAGTTGCCGCGCAATCGCACCATAGGCGACCGCCGCATGGATACCCGCATGGCGCGGCGGTCGGGCCAGGCAGGGCCCGCACCAGCGCTCGCCGATCGCGTCGCCGTCCAGCGGTATGCCGCACCGCGCACAGCCCGCATCGTCCAGAAAGCGCAACTGTCCCCAGCAGCAGGCGCAGAAGCGATGGTCCGCCTCCACCGGCTCGGCGCATCCGGGGCAGCGCGGCGGCAAAGCCCAGCGGACCACGCCCGCCAGGATGGCGAACGCGGCCGGTCCGGCCCGCTCCATCGCAAATCCCGGCCATTTCGTGCGAGCCCCCATCGGCTTTGCCTTGTTCCCGATCGCGCGAACGCGCACAAGCGCCGGGGTGAGCAGCCCCACCATCTTCGACCGTCATGCGCGCCGCCTGCGTCGCGACCGCGCCCAGCCCGCTTATGCCGAGCATGATTTCCTGCGCGCGGCCATGCTCGACGGCATTGCCGAGCGGCTGGACGCGGTGACGCGGCCGTTTCGCCACATCCTGGACCTGGGCTGTTTCGATGGCGGCTTCCTGCCCCCGCCGAGCGCCAAGGTAGCGCGGCTCGACCCCGGCTTCGCCTTTGCGCGGGGCGCGCGCGGTGTGCAGGGAGACGAGGATCGCCTGCCCTTCGCCGATCGCAGCTTCGACCTGGTGGTGAGCGCAGGCGTCCTCGACCAGATCGACGACCTGCCCGGCGCGCTGACACTGATCCGCCGCGTGCTCCGGCCCGATGGCCTGTTCCTGGGCGCCTTTGTCGGTGGCGGATCGCTGCCCCGCCTGCGTGCGGCGTTGCGGGTGGCGGAGGCCGAGCGGCCGGTCGCGCGGCTGCATCCACAGGTCGATGTGCGCTCGGCGGGCGACCTGCTGATGCGGGCGGGCTTTACCCTGCCGGTCGCGGATATCGAGACGCTGGCGGTGCGCTACCGCGACTTCGGCCGGTTGCTGGGCGATCTGCGTGGCATGGCGGCGAACAATCTGCTGGCCGAGCGGCGGCCGATCACGCGTGAAGCACTGGCGACGGCGGCGGCGGCCTTTGCCGACATGGCCGATCCCGATGGCCGCGTATCCGAGCAGTTCAACCTGGTCTTCCTGACCGGCTGGGCCCCGGACCCGTCACAGCCCCTGCCCGCCAAGCGCGGCAGTGCCACCACTTCGCTGGCCGACGCGCTGCGCGTGAAGCCCGAGGCAGCCCCGCCCGACGCGAAATGATCAGCCGATGATCGCGCCGCCGCGGTCGCCCGCCAGGATACGGCCGATCGCCTCGAACAGCTGATCCATCGCGACCGGCTTGACGATGACATCGTCCGCGCCTGCGGTCAGGCAGCGTTCGCGCAAGTCCACGCCGCTGTCGGCAGTCACGACGATGATCGGCAGTTCGGCCTTCCCATCGTTGCGCGCGCGGATGTGGCGGATGGCGGTGATCCCGTCCATGCCGGGCATGCGCAGGTCGATCAGGATCATGTGATAATCGTCGCGGTCGATCATCTGGAGGCCGATCTCGGCATTTTCCGCCTCGGCCATCTGCGCCCCTGCGACGTCCAGCATGTCGCGAACGACCCGCCGGTTCATACGATCGTCCTCGATGAAAAGGACGTTCATCGCCGCCCCTTCCGCATCGTGCATGTCGTGGCATTCGAGGCGCAGGTCATGGTTCCGCCCTAACGATCATGCCGCTTGCGTTACAAGTGCCGTGTTGGCGGTTTGCGATGAGTAGCCGAACAACTTACTCATCACCTCGCTCCCTGCGACAGGCTTTCCGATGAAGCTGACCAATGCGCTGTCGAAAAAATCGTTCCCTTCCAATGACTCCGCTTGCGGCCATAACACGTGGACCGGGATCGTCGGCCCCGCCGCACGAACGATGGCGGCCAGGGCGGTTGCAACGCCCTCATCGCGGATCGCGCCGTCGTCGACCAGCACCTGCGCGATTCCCCCCTCGCCCAGCCTGGTCACCGCTTCCTCCGCTTGCCCCGCGAAAAGGGGGACGGCATGGTCGGCGCATAGTTTCGTCCACATGGCACGGCGGATCGGATTGCGCTCGAGGATCAACAGGGTCGGCCGTTCCGGTGCAGGTTCCACGGCAAGTTCGGTCAATGGCAGCGTCAGCGTAAAGCACGAACCGCGCCCCGGTTCGCTCACCACCGTCACGTCGCCCCCCATGGCGCGGGCCAGACGGCGACAAATGGCGAGGCCCAGGCCGGTGCCGCCGAACTGCCGGGTCGTGCTGGCATCCGCCTGGCGAAAGGCCTCGAAAATCTCCTCCAACTTGTCGGGGGAAATGCCGATGCCGCTGTCTGTGACCCGCACCGCGACGCCGTCCGCCGTCCGCCGCGCGTCCAGCCGGACCTCGCCGGTGCTCGTGAATTTCAGGGCATTGGACAGCAGGTTGAAGACGATCTGACGAATTCGCGCCGAGTCCCCGACCACCATCGCCGGGCAATCGGCCAGGTCGCGGACAAAGGCGATCCCCTTGGCCGCCGCCTGATCCTCGAACAGGCGGGACGCGCCGTGGATCGTCGCGGCGAGGTCGAAGGGTGCCTCCTCCAGGGTCAGGCGGCCATTCTCGATCTTGGCGACGTCGAGCAGGTCGTCGACCAGAGCGCGCATCGTCAGGCCCGCGCCATGCATCACCTCGACCCGCTCACGCTGCGGCGCGGGCAGGCCGGTATCGGCCAGCATGACCTGGGTCATCCCCAATATGCCGTTCAGGGGGGTGCGGATCTCATGGCTGGTGGTCGCAAGGAACTCGGTCTTGACCGCCAGCGCGCGCTCGAGCTGGTCGTTGGTCACCGCCAGTTCGCCATGCGCCGCGCGGATCCGGTTGCGGCTGCGCCCCAGCGTCACCAGCCATATGCCCAGCAGCGCCAGCACGATGATGATCGCACCGACCGAGCCGATCAGGATGACACGCTCGGTGCGAAGCTGCTCCCGTTCAAACGCGATGTTGCGTTGCAGGTCGGCCGCCTTCATCCGCGCGATCCGCAGTTCCTGATTGGCGAAATTGAACCGCGCCCCCATCAGCGCAAGGCCGGTCGATGTCGCCAGCCGGGTCGATTCGTCGTCGATCCGCTTCAGCGCCTGGAGGTGGCGCAGTGCGTCATCTGTACGTCCGACGGCGCTATAGATTTCATACGCGCTGCGATGCGCATCCCGCTGCAACACGGTGGTCGTCGCCAGATCGACGCCCTTGAAGCTCTGGTCGATCAGTTGGGCGGCCTGGACCTTGCGGCCACGCTGAAAGGCGGCCTGCGCCGCTACACTTTGCAGGGCGCGCGTGTCTTCATCGCCCGGACGAGGATCGACCCGCCGGACCTGGGCAATCGTTCCCTCGGCATCGGCGATCCGCCCCATGCGCAACTGGGCGCGCGCGATATTGCGGCCGATGACCGCTTGCAGGGCGGGACTGTCGATCTCCCGCGCCAGTCGCATCGCCTCGCGTAGCTGGACCAGCGCCTCGCCCGGACGGTCCAATTCAGCCAGCGTGAGCGAGCGGTTGTTCAGGATCGCCAGTCGAAAACTGTCATCACCACGGTAGGTGCTGCTGGCCTGTTCCAGATAGCGGAGGGCCGACGTGAAGTCCTTGCCGTCATTGTACAGGTCCGCGATCTGCACCAGTGCCTTGGCCTGTCCGCGTGTGTCGTTCAGCTGCTGGAAAACCCGGTGTGCGGATTGATAGGAACTCAGCGCCTCGGCGATCTTGCCATCGGTGCGGTTCAGCCCGCCTTGCGAAAGCAGGAGATTGGCCATCAGATCGGATTTCGGTGCCAGCGCCTGCACGCTCTTGAGCGCTCCGGCGATGACGTCTTTCGCGTCGTCGGGCCGCCCTATGCGAACCGCCCCCTCGCCGTGAAGCCAGTCGGCGGTGGCGAGCGCCAGCGCCCGTTGACGTCCATCCGCGATTCCGCGCGCCGCTACTCGTGCGGTGTCGGCCCTGCGCATCGCCATGGCGGGATCGCGAAGCATGTCGCCCTTCGCCGCGTCGATCGCCCGCATATAGGCTATGGGCATCGCGGGTTCGGAGGCAGCGCGAAGCTGCGCACCCGCCATGACGAGCGCGATGAAGATCAGCGCGAACCTAACCGCGCGCACTGGCAACCAGGCGGGCGAAGGGCGTCGGCGCAGCCAGTGCCGTGATCCCCTGATGCGCCTGCTCGCTCAGGAATGTGAGCAGCGCCTCCAGCCCGATCGGGCGGCTGATCAGATAGCCCTGGATCATGTCGCAACCCATGACGGTCAGGAGAGCGAGCGTGGCGGGCGTTTCCACGCCCTCTGCCACCACTTCCATCTCCAGGGCATGAGCCAGATCGATCGTCGAGCGCACGATCAACGGATCGCGGTTGGAACTGGTCAGCTGGGTGATGAACAGCTTGTCGATCTTCAATTCGCAGGCGGGAAGCTGCTTGAGATAGGCCAGCGAGGACAGGCCCGAGCCATAATCGTCGATCGCCACCGCGATGCCCATGTCGACCACGGACTTCAGATTGGCGATGGCGCTTTCGGGGTCGTGGATGACCGACGTTTCGGTGATCTCGAATCCGATCCTGGCACCGCTGTCGATCACGATCGCGCAGGCTTCGCGCACGAAGTCCTGATCGCCGAGCAACATGCCCGAGATATTGATGAACACACGCAGGTCATGCCCGGCATCGGCCAGTACCCGCTGATCGGCGATGACCCGGCGCAACACCCACAAAGTGAGCGGGCCGATGATCCGCGCCTCCTCGGCCACCGGGATGAATTCCACCGGGCTGATCGGCCCATGATAGGGATGCCGCCACCGCAGCAGCGCTTCGACGCTCGTGACGCGCTGCTGGCGGACATGGACCTTGGGCTGATAGTCGACCGACAGGCCGCCTTCTTCGATCGCACGGGTCAGCTCGCGCGCCAGGGCGATCCGGTCGAGCCGATCGGCGCGGGCGGCGAGTTCGCGAACGACCACCCGTCCCTCCATCTGCGCATCGGCCAGCGCCTGCTCGGCTTCTTCGAGCAGACGCATATCGTCGTCATGCGGCACGGTGGCCAAGGCCGCACCCAGCACGGGATCGATTCGACACTCGCCCTCGGGCAGCAGGAAGGGATAGCGCAGCGCCTCGCCCAGCGTCAGCAGATGTGCGTCCAGTGCTTCGCGCGACGTTGCGCGGATCATCACCTCGACCTCGGACGGCGACGCGGCGCGCGCGACCGCATCGGGAATGACGTGCGCGACCCGACCCGCGACCGCATCGATCAGCTTGCCGACCACCGCCCGACCGAGATGGCGGCGCAGTACCGTGAAATTCGCCAGCCCGACCAGGACGAGCAACTGCCACTGCGCCCCGACAGCCGTCGCGGCGGCATCGACCGCACCATTTGGCGACGGGTCACCAGAGGCGATTCGAGGGAGGCCGTTCTTCACTCCCCCAGATTAGGGGGCAGCGTTAAACAAGGTATTAACCCCGTAAGTATCGCCCGTGCAGGCCTTTTTGGCGAGACGGACAAACCTAATCCAAGCGAAACACCTGCCCATTGCGGATTGGTTAATAGGCTATTAACCATTGGCATGCGCCGGGTAACGGCGTGTACGAGGGAGAAACCCCATGCTGAAGTTCATTCTGGCGCTGATCTACGGCGAGTCGATCCGCCCCTGGTAATTCCAGTTACGTCACGGGGCGGTGTGACGTGCGAAAGCCGTCCCACCGCCCCGTGATTTTTTGAAAGGCCGGGCCCCGCCCCCGGCCTCAGCAGACCAGATCGTCCGCCAGCCGCAGCATGAAAGCGGCGCCGCGCTCGATCTGCGCAATCTCGATATACTCGTCCGGCTGATGCGCCTGGGCGATCGAGCCCGGACCGCAGATGACGGTCGAAAACCCCGCCCCCTGGAACTGCCCCGCCTCCGCGGCATAGGGGACGGCGCGCGCCGGGCCATTGTCGCCTGCCCAGCGGCGCGCCAGCCGCTCTGCCATGCCGTCCGCCTCGGGCGCGAAGGAGGGCGTGCGCGAGCGACGCTCGACCCGCACGCCGACCTGCGGAAAACGGGCGCGCAGTGCGGCGTCGGCCGCGTCGCACGCGGCAAAGAACGGTGCCAGGATCGCCTCGGGCTCCTGCCCCGGCAGCGTGCGCAGGTCAAAGGCGAATCGACATTCGCGCGCCAGGATGTTGACCGCGGTGCCGCCGTTCACTTGTCCGACGGTCAGCGTGGCATGATGCGGACAGAAGGGTCCGTGCGGATCACCCTCCCCCGCCAGCCGATCGGCCAGGTCCGCAAGCTGTTGCATCAGCCGTATCGCGACCATGTTGGCGGAGGCCCCCAGATGGATCAGGCTGGAATGCGCCTCGTGCCCGGTGACCGTCACGATCCAGGTCGCGATCCCCTTATGGCCGCTGACCACCACCATCTCGGTCGGCTCGCCCACCACGACGGCGGCGGGGGACGGGACTTCACGGACGATTTCGGCGATCATCGACGGTGCGCCCAGGCAACCCACCTCTTCGTCATAGGAAAAGGCCAGATGCAGCGGACGCACCGCGCCGTTGCGCGCGACGTGCGGGGCCAGCGCGAGCGACAGCGCCAGAAAGCCCTTCATATCGCACGTACCCCGCCCGAACAGCCGCTCCCCCCGCCGCGTCAGTTGCCAGGGATCGCTGGTCCAAGGCTGGCCGTCGACCGGCACCACGTCGCTATGCCCCGACAGGACGACGCCGCCCGGCTCCATCGGGCCGACCGTGGCGTAATAATTGGCCTTGCGGCCATCGTCGTTGAAGACCCTGCGCCCGGTCACGCCGATCCTGCCCAGATACTGTTCGGCATAGGCGATCAGGTCCAGGTTCGACTCGCGCGACGTGGTGTCGATCGCGATCAGGTCGGCCAGGATGGTAGTGGCTTGGGCGGCGAGCTGGTCCGGGGTCATGCGACCACACTGCCGGATGTTACAGTTTGGCGAAACCCCGATTGATGCCCCCACCCGCACTGCCACATGGGGAAAGGGAGGATGAGGGCATCAGCTTCGGTCAGAAGTCGCGCGAGTAACGCAGGCTCGCCGCCGATCCGCCGAACGAGCCGGTCTGGGTCAGCAGGCTGAGCGTGCGGGTCAGCGCGATCTGCAACTGGGTCGCGGTAAAGCCGCGCGCGTCGGTGACGATCTCGACATAGATATTGTCGGTCAGATATTTGCCCGCCGCCAGGCTGGTGCCCCGGCCGGTGGCGTCATCCGCCCCCAGCACGCGCAGCCGGTCGATTCCCGTCGCCGAGCGCAGCTTGCCCAACGGGTTCAGCCCACCGCCACCCGACCCGCGCAGCGAGTTGAGCGCAGCGGCCAGCTGGATCGCCTCGGTCGCCGACAGATTCTCCGGATTGGTCCCGAACAACAGGCGGCTGAGCACCTCGTCCTGCGGCAGGGTCGGTGTCGAGGTGAAGCTGATCTGCGGACGCTGGCCGGTGCCGGTGACGTTGATGACCGCGGTGATGCCGTCGGTGGTCGTCGTCGCCTGGATATTGATGTCCGGATCGGTCAGCGCGCCGCCACGGAAGCGGATGGTGCCGCGATTCACGTCGAACCGCTTGCCCGCAAAGCTGTACGTACCGCGCACCAGGTCGAGGCCACCATTGATCGTCGGCGCCGCACTGGTGCCGCCGATGCGCAGGTCCATCTCCCATTCCGACTCCAGCCCCATGCCGGACACGAACAGCTGGTTGGCCGCACGCACCCGCAGGTCGAGGCGGAACAGTCCCGACGGTGCGGCCGGTGCGGGCCGGTCGGTCGGACGCGGCGTGCGGATCTCACTGCGACGGCGCACGCCGGTCAGCTCGGGCACTTCGGCCTGGCCCTGGCGGATGATCTGATAGCGGGCGTTGGGCACGGTCAGGTCGCCCTGGATCAACCCGCCATCGCGGTTGTGCGTCAGGCGCACCGTGCCGCTGGTCGTGGCGGCAAGCGCATCGCTGTCGGCCAGCCGGGCGTTGTTGAGCTGCGCGCGGATGTCGACGGGATAGCCGCTATCCGCCGCCAGCCCGATCGAGCCCTGCGCCTGGATGGTGCCCTCGCCCGCCTTGGCCTGCAGGCGGGTGATCTCGAGCCGGTCGTTGTTGAACCGGGCCGCCAGCTGCATGTTGGTCAGGCGGGTGCCATACGCCTCGTTGTCATAGGTCAGGTTGTCGGCGCGCATCAGGCCGTTCAGCTGCGGCGCGGAAACCCGACCACCGAAATCGGCGGCGACCGCGATCGGGCCGTTAAGCTGCTGGTTGGGCAGCGCAGCGAAGGAGAACAGCACCGCCGACGGGCCGTTATAGCGCAGGCCGCCGGAAAGTGGCGCCTGCATCAGCCGATTGACCCAGCCGCCATTGCCCGGCGGCAACGGCCGCAGGTTGGCGACCATCCGGCCGACCACCATCTGCCCACGCCGGATCAGCGCGCGCGCCTCACCGCCGTCGGAGACCAGCCGTCCGGCGAACACGATGTCGACCGTCTCCGACACCGCCGCCAGCCCGGTACGCCGGAAATTGGCGATGGTCAGCCGCGCCTCGGCCGCCGGGAAGCTGGCGTCGCGCGCCTGGGCAAAGTCGAGCGCACCGCTCGCCTGGCCCGAGATGCCCAGGTTCGGCACGAAGGCGTCGAGAATCGACAGCTGCAACTTGTCGAGCCGCGTCTGCACCTTCAGGCCATTGCCATAGGTGCCCGCCATCAGCACCGATCCGCGACCGAAGTCGATCCGGGTCGGCGACAGCTGCCACTCGCCCTTGGCATTCTGGACGCGCGCCGGATTAGCGGTGCGGAAGGGAATGCCGTTGGCCTGCCCCTTTGCCGCCACCAGATAGTTGTTGGGGGACAGCTGCGCATTCAGCGCGACGTTGAACGGGATGCTCGACGATCCGGTCAGCACCGCCTGCGCCGTGCCACGCCCACCGGCATAGTTGACCTTCGCCCGTGCCGACTGGATCACGACCTCGCCATAGCGGGTGTCCGCCAGTTGCGCGTCGGCGACGATCTGCGGCGCGTTCGGGGCCATGACGACGCTGGCGTTGACGATGGCGCGGCCGATCGTGAAGTCGACCATGCCCGGCACGCGGGCGTTATAAGCGCGCGCGGCGATGTCGGCACGCTGGTTGCCGCCCTGATCGGCCAGTTGCACCCGGCCGTTGATCCCCTGCCCGGCGAATTGCAGCGCGCCCGCGAACGGCCCCGCCGCCGTCTGGACCACCCGACCGCTCGCGTTGATCCCGGCAAAGACCAGGCTGCGAATGTCGACCGCCAGTTGCCGCCCGGTGCTGACCAGCACATCGGCGGTGAAGGGACCGTAATTGGTATCGCCACGAGCGTTGACGGCATAGGCGCCATTCCGGCCGATGATCCGGGCCTGAAGATTGGCCAGCCCCACGCCGACCCCCGGCCTGGCCGCGCGCAGCACGACCACCGGATTGGTCTGCGAACCCGTCACCCGCGCGGTGATCGGGCCATACTGACTGGAATAGGCATCCGCCTCGACCGCCAATGCGCCGTTCGCCGGGTTGTAGCGCCCGCTGCCGCGCATCACGCGGAACTGGGGCGCGGCCATGCGCAGGCCGCTGAACGTCACGATGCCTTGCGGGCTGTACTCGACATCCGCGCGGATGACGGCGTTGCCGCCCAGGAAGTTGCGCGCGCCTTCGTTGAAGATCTGCTGCGTCCGCGCGACCACCCGGCCCTTCATCCCGAAGCCACCCGGCGTCGCCACCAGATTGGCGTCGGTGGTCAGGTTGATGATGCCGATGCTCTCGACCCGGTAATTGTTGACCCGGCCCTTCAGCGCGCCGGTATAGCGCCCGGTGTTCAGGTTCGCGACGACCACCGCGGTCGCATCGATATTGTCCGAACGGATGCGCAGATTGTCCGACAGGATGTTGGGCATGGCGATCGCAAAGTCGCCCTGGATCGCGACGTTGTTGGTCAGCCCTCCCACCGCGGCGTTCAACCCCGCGATCCGCTTCGCCTTCGCCTTGACCGGCACCAGGATGCGGTCGGCATTCACCTTGGCCAGCCCCTCGGCATAGAGGTTCTCGACCGAGGTTTCGCCAAAGCCCAGTGCGGCGGCGCGAATCTTGTAATCCACGGTCGGCGTCGCGAATGCGCCGTCCAGCACCACCCGCGCCAGCACGTCGCGGCCGCGCAGGTTCGGTGCGATGGCGCCGGGGGTCAGCAGCTTGGCATCGACCGCGAAATTGCCGAACCGGCTGTTCGCCAGATCGATGAGGCCACCCGCATCGACCATCAGCGCCGAGGAGCGCAGCTTCATCCGCGTGTCGGCACGCCGCTCGTTCAGCGTGGTATCGATCGCCACCTGCAGCGCGGGCGCGGTCAGACGCTCGACCGGTCCTTCCAGATACAGGCCCGGCCGGGTCACGCCTCGCACCTCGATATGCCCGTCACGCGCGGTGGCGTTGAGATTGGCAAGCTGCCCGCCGCCCAGCGTGGCGATCGCGCGGCCGCTCCAGGCCTTCCACCCGCCACGCCCGTCGACCGTCATGGTCAGCGGCGCCTTCAGCCCCGCCATCGACGCGACCACGCCGCCGGCCGGCGCGGTCAGCTTGACGTCCACTGCCAGCCGGTCGGCATCGGGCACCGCGTCGAGGACCAGGCGCAGCCGGTCACCGCCCGCCACGCCGGGGCCGCGCAGGGCATCGGCGCTGGCCGTCACCTGCGCACGCCGGTCGGCGATATGCACCTTGCCGTCGATGGCCAGCACATGCTTTTGCCCCGTCACCGGCGCACCGATCACGAAACGCTTCAACGTCAGCCGGTTCACATCGATGTCGAGATCGGGGAGCAGCGGCGCGTTCGGGTCGCTGGGCGTCGGCTTCAGTTCGGGCCGCCGCGCGAGCGTGACCAGGTCGGCGTTCAGCGAACGGACGTCGACATGGTTCTTGGTATAGGCAAAGGGCCGCCAGTCCACGTCGAGGCGTGGGCTGGACAGGAACACGCCCTTGGGATCGCTGACCCGCAGGTCGACCAGGCGCATCCGGCCATAGAGCGAACCCTCGATCCGCCCGACCTTGATGTTCAGGCCCGAGGCGGTGGTATAGCCGCCAAGCTGGTCCGCGACGAAGCGCCGCCCCGGATCGGTATTGATGCCCAGCAGGACCACCCCGACCAGCAGGATCAGGCCCAGGATCGTGATGCCGATCCATTTCAGCACGCGCTGCCACAGCGGGCGGCGCACGATCACCGTTTCGTTCGCGGGTTCGGGCGACATGGTCTGTTCGTCCGCCATCAGAAGGCCTGCCCGATCGAGATATAGAGGGCGACCTTGCCGTCACCCGGACGCGGGTTGAGCGGGGTCGCGACGTCGACGCGCAGCGGACCGAAATTGGTATAGAAGCGCCCGCCAATGCCCGCGCCGAAGCGCAGGTCCTTACCCGTCGGCAAGGTGCTCTCATAGCTGTTGCCCGCATCGACGAACGGCACGATGCCGAAATTGCCGAAGCGGTAGCGCGCCTCCAGCGCGAACTCGTTCAGGCTGCGCCCGCCGACCGGATTGCCCTGCGGATCGAACGGCCCCAGCCGCTGGAAGCCATAGCCGCGCACCGAGCCGCCGCCGCCGCCATAATAGCGCCGCGACGGAGCCAGATCGTCGCGCTCGATCCCGAAGATCGCGCCCGCCCGCGCCCGGCCCGCAATGACCAGGCTGTCGTTGAAGGGATAGTAGAACGTCCCCTCGATCATGGTCCGCGCATAAGGCCGCACCGCGCCGCGCACCGAGGTTTCGGGGCTGAGGTTCAGCTTCAGGCGATAGCCGCGCGTCGGGTTGAGCAGGTCGTTGGACTGGTCGAACACCACCTGTCCCGGAATGGCGGCGATGCCATAGGTGCCGCGCACCCGCTCGCCGCGCGCGAAATCATAGACGCTTTCGTTGGTGCCGGTCAGCTCGCCGCCAAAGGCATAGGTGAATTTCTTCTGCCAGATCGGCGTCGAATCGTAGCTCCAGCGGAAGGCGACGGTGCCGATAAAGGCGTCGAACGCGTCGTAATTCTGGTGGCTGGCCGAGGCGATGACCTGGAACGTCCGGTCGCGCCGCCCGGCGTTGGAGCGGCGGAAGGTGCCGCTCAGGCCCTGTTCCTGTGTACCCGCGATGACCGAGGCGATCAGCGCGCCCTCGGGCTTGAAGGCGTTGCGATTGGTGAAGCTGCCCTGCAAGCGCACGCCCTGACCGGTCGAATAACCGCCCTCGCCCGACAGGGTCCGGCTCGGCCCCTTGGTCTGGGTCACCTGCAGGTCGATCGCCTCGGTGCCGTCGGGGTTCAGGCGACCGGTTCGCTTGGGCTCGACCGCGATGCCGTTGAACAGGCCCGTCGCGACCAGCGCGTTACGCAGATCGTCGGTGAGCCGCGAGTCGTAGAGTTGCCCCTCGTCGAAGCGCGGGAAGACGTTCAGGTGATCCAGGTCGAACACCGCATCACCGGTCGTCGTCAGCTTGCCGAACGCCGAGCGCGGCCCGGTGTCGACCGGCAGCGTATACGCGCCGACGGGCTCAGGCCCCTGATCCTCCAGCAGGATGTCGCGATCGCCGACCTTGACGAAGGGATAACCACGCTGCGGCAGCACCAGGCTGACATTGGCCTCCGCGCCCTGGATGCGCGCCGCTTCGATCGGATCGCCGACCTTGAGCGGCAGGTTCTTGCGGACGAGATCGGCCGGCGTCGTGGGATCGGCCTTCACCGTCAACGAGGACAGGCGATAGAGCCGCCCCGGCGTCGCGGTCAGCACGACCTTCAACCGGCCTGCCTCGCCGCTGGCATCCTCGCCCACCCCTTCGCGTTGCAGGGTCGAGATGGCGGTGGCGTCGTAATAGCCGAGCGACTTCATCAGCCGGATCGCCAGCTGCTCGTCCTCACGCGCGCGGGCCGCGACCTGGGTGGCGTTCGCGGCCTTGCCCTTGCCTTCGCGCAGGGCCGACAGCCCCTTGAACTCGTCGTCCAGCTTCAACTCGGCCAGGCCGCGTATGTCGATGTCGTAGCGGATTTCGGGCGCCCGCCCGCTCTTGGGATCGGTCGCGGTTTCCAGCGGGGTCGTATCGAAACTGGCCAGCGGGGTCAGCGGTTGGGCGAGTTGCGGGTCCTCCGGCGCGATCGGGCCGATGGTATCGCCGGTGGCCAGCGGCTGCGCGGTCTGGGCACTGGGCAGCGGGGGCGCGGCCTGCGGTACGGGAATGGTCTGCGCGCGGGGCTGGTTCTTCTCCATGGTCGCCATGGATTCCAGCGGCGCGTTGATGTTGCCGCTCAGCGGCGGCAAGGCGGCGTCGAACTGCGCGTCGGGAACGATCGGGGCATTGTCCTGCGCCGCCGTACCGTCGCGCTGGTCCTGCGGCACGCTGGGACCTTGGGCGGGCGCGGTGCCCGGCTTGGCCAGCTGCGCATGCACGGGCGACGAAAACAGGGTGGGAGCAATCAGCGCGAACGCAAGCCAGGTGTGTCTACCGTTCCATTCCGCCACGCTGTCAAAAGCCCCTTTCCGACAGGGCTCCTCCGTATTCGGAACGATCCCCCAACGATCAGCAAACGCCGGGACAGGGCGCAAAGTTCCCTTGCAGGATCAACGCGATGTGGCGGCGCACCCGACAAGACCACCGACCGGCACGATGATTTCGTCCTGATTTCCGCGGGTCAGGCGCAATGCCGCCTCCGACACCATTGCCCCATCCTGCAACGTTTCCCTGCGGACGATGGTCATGTCCAACGTGGCGACGACGCCCGCCCCGGCATAACGCGTCGTGCTGGCCAGCCCCAAAGTTCCGACGCCCCCGGCCTCGGTGGCGGGCAGGTCGACCGGCTTGCCGTCGAGCACCAGGCGCAGCCGTCCCGGTTCGGCCATCGCCACGAAACGCTGGTCCTGAACCGCCCAGAGATACGCGGCACAGCCCTTGTCCGGCAGCGCCTGTGGAGGAAGCGCACCCGGCACGGGCGGCGCGACGGCCTGCGCCAGGGCGAGCATCGACAGCAGCATCATGGCATCCCTCCTATCATCACCACCCAGGCCGGGTAAGCCGCCAGCGCCAGCAACAGCCCGAGCGGCACCATGTCCTGCGCGCCGGTTCGATGCCCCAGCAGCCGCCGGAACGCGACGAAGCCCAGCCCGATCACGCACGCCACCAGCAGTATGGCAGGCAACATCCGCCAGCCCAGCCACAGGCCGATCGCACCCATCAGCTTGGGATCGCCGCCGCCCATGCCCTCGCGCCCGCGCCACCAGCGATAGCCCGCCGCGATTCCCCATAGCGCGCCGAAGCCGACCACGCCGCCGATGATCCGGTCGTCCAGCGGGGGCACGGGGCTGACCAGGCCGGTCAGCAGCCCGGTCACCGCCAGCCACGCGGTCAACCGATCGGGCAGCCAGAGCGCCAGCGCATCGAGCGCGCCCAGCGCCAGCAGCGACCAGCCGAACAGCGCGCCGGTCCATCCGTCCGCCCCGGTGACCCAGCCCGCCACCGCACCGATCAGCGCCGCCAGCACCTCGATCCGCCAGTGCACCGGGTCGATCGGCTGGCGACAGCGCGCACAGCGACCACGCAGCAGGACGAAGCTGAACACGGGGACCAGTTCCCAGGCGCGCAGCGTGCCGCCACACCCGTCGCACGCCGACCGGCCGACCAGGACCGAGCGATCGTCGAGCCAGCGCAGCACCAGCGCGGCGACGAACGAGCCCGTGATCGCCCCCGCCCCGCCATAGATCGCGGCCCATGCCGCCGATGCCGCCCCGAACGTCATGGCCCGCCCCTACCCCCCTTTGCGCCCTCAAGCAAAAGGCGTAAGGCGCGCGGCAAACAACGACATCAAAACAGACCTATCGGAGAGTATGCCATGACGGACCCCATCGTCATCCTGTCCTATGCCCGTACCCCCATGGGATCGTTCCAGGGCAGCCTGTCGGGCCTGTCGGCGACCCAGCTGGGAGCCGCCGCCGTCAAGGGCGCGGTCGAGCGGGCCGGTGTCGACCCCGCCCTGGTCGAGCGTATCCATATGGGCTGCGTCCTGCCCGCCGGGCTGGGCCAGGCGCCCGCGCGCCAAGCGGCGATCTTTGCCGGGCTGGGCGAGCATGTCGAGGCGACGACGGTCAACAAGATGTGCGGCTCGGGCATGCAGGCCGCGATCATGGCGGCCGAGGCGCTGGCGGCGGGTTCGGCCGAGATCATCGTCGCGGGCGGCATGGAGAGCATGACCAACGCCCCCTATCTCAGCCACAAGCATCGCGGCGGCGCGCGCATCGGCCATGATACGCTGTACGACCACATGTTCCTCGACGGGCTGGAAGACGCCTATGAACGCGGACGGCTGATGGGCCATTTCGCCGAAGAGGCGGCGCAGGAGTATCAGTTCACGCGCGCCGCCCAGGACGATTTCGCCATCGCCTCGCTGGAGCGCGCCAAGGCAGCGCAAGGGTCAGGCGCGTTCGACCGCGAGATCGTGCCCGTCACGGTCAAGACCCGCAAGGGCGAGGAACAGGTGACGCTCGACGAGCAGCCCGCCAAGGGCGATCCCGCCAAGATCCCGACGCTCAAGCCCGCCTTCGCCAAGGACGGCACGATCACGGCGGCCAACGCCTCGTCCATCTCGGACGGTGCGGCCGCGCTGGTCATGACGCGGTTGAGCGTCGCGGAGCGGCTGGGCCTGACCCCGATCGCGCGGGTCGTGGCGCAGGCCGGACACGCCCATGCGCCCGCCCGCTTCACCACCGCCCCGGTCTTTGCGATGCGCAAGGCGCTGGAGCGCGCGGGCTGGTCGACCGGCGATGCCGATCTCTATGAGGTGAACGAGGCATTCGCGGCGGTCGCGATGATCGCGATGCACGACCTGGGCCTGTCGCATGACCGGCTGAACGTCCATGGCGGCGCCTGCGCACTGGGCCACCCGATCGGGGCAAGCGGCGCGCGCGTGCTGGCGACGCTGTTGTCGGCGCTGGAGACGAAGGGCGCGAAGCGGGGTGTCGCGTCGCTGTGCATCGGTGGCGGGGAGGCGACCGCGATGGCGGTGGAGTTGATGTAAGGCGGTGCCTGGGCGTTAAGGCCGCGCTCCCCCTTTTTCTCCCCTTCCGCAGGCGAGTTTCAGGTCGGTCATGCCCCCGGCATGACCTGGCGTTTGATCCACCAGACCAGACCTGTTGCGTTACCGCCCCGGCGGAGGCCGGGGTCCAGTCGGGGGTGCCGTTGTGATGGTCCAGCGCGCTCCATCAATGAAGCTTTCGCAACTGGGCCCCGGCCTCCGCCGGGGTGGCGCTTCGGATTGGATGGATCAAACTCTAAGCGATGCGGGGCATCGTTTACCTGAAGCTGGGTCGGGGGAGGGCAAGGAGTCTCACCAAGACCATCGCTTGTGGCCTTCCCTCCCCCATCCCCTCCCGCTTGCGGGAGGGGCGTGCCTGGGATTGAGGGTGCCCCAAGAACGAATTACGGCACCGTCTCGCCCGGCTCGACGCCCCAGATCGACCCCACCGGCACGAACCCGGCCTGTCCCTTCACGTCAAGCCGACACCAGCCGCCGTTGCACTCGCTGATCCGCCCGACGACACCCGGCGCCGCACGCCACAGCGTCTTGGCGCCCTCGCTCGGGGCCGAGCGCATGGGCAGTGGTTCGGTGCCGCGCACGATCGCGGTGCGGGTGTTGCGCAGCAGGACCGCGAGCATCCAGCCTTCGGTGCCGTCGGGGTCCTGCACCTTGCGCCATTCCTTGAACGCGGCCAGCACCTTGATAGGCAAATCCTGACGGCGATAGGTCCAGCTGGCGGGATAGGCGCGTGCCGGGCCGGTCCGCATCCGGGCGACCGTCGCGCCGATCGAGCCGTAATAGGGCATGGCGCGCTTTTCCGACGCGGCCATGGCGGCGGGAGCGGCCAGGCCGGTCGACAGCATTGTCGCGATCAGTACCAGTCCGGCGATCGACCTGCGCATCCATTATCCCTTTACCTGCCCGCCCATCCCGCCTCTACGCCGAGCCGGGGCGGCGCTTCAACCATGTTCGCAAGCGGCTTGCCGAGTTGACGGGGCCGGTTGACGGACGCACGGCCATGCCCCAATCCATGACGCATGGTCGATCCACGCCGCTGCCTGAACCCCAGGGTGGTCGTCACCCGCGAACTGCCCGATCCGATCATGGCGCGGATGGCCGCGCTGTTCGATACGCGGCTGAACCGATCCGACGAGAAGATGCAGCCCGACGAACTGGCCGCGGCAATGGCGGATTGCGACGTACTGGTCCCGACCGTGACCGATGCGATCGACGCCGACCTGATCGCAGGTGCGGGCCCACGCCTGAAGCTGATCGCCAATTTCGGGGCGGGCGTGAACCATATCGACCTGAAGGCGGCGCGCGCGCGCGGCATCATCGTCACCAACACGCCCGGCGTCCTGACCGAGGATACCGCCGACATGACGATGGCGCTGATCCTGTCGGTGCCGCGCCGCCTGGCCGAGGGCGAGAAGCTGGTCCGCTCCGGCGCGTGGAAGGGCTGGAGCCCCGGCGGGATGCTGGGCCACCGGATCGGCGGCAAGGCGCTGGGCATCGTCGGCATGGGGCGGATCGGACAGGCGGTCGCACGCCGCGCGCGCGCCTTCGGCCTGACGATCCACTATCATAACCGCCGCCGCCTGCCCGCCAGCATCGAGGCCGAACTGGGCGCGACCTGGCATGACGATCTCGACGCGATGCTGGGCACGGTCGACATCGTGTCGATCCACACGCCGCTCAACGCCGACAGCCACGACCTGATCGACCGCCGCCGCATCGCCCTGATGCGGCCGCACGTCTATCTGATCAACGCCAGCCGTGGCGGGATCGTCGACGAGGATGCGATGGTCGACGCGCTGGAGGGCGGTCGCCTGGCGGGTGCGGGGCTGGACGTGTGGCGGCACGAGCCCGAGATCGATCCCCGTCTGCTGGCGCTGCCCAATGTCGTGCTGACCCCACATATGGGCTCCGCCACGCTGGAGGGGCGGGTCGCCTCGGGCGAGCGGGTCATCGCCAATATCCGCAGCTGGGCCGACGGCCATCGCCCGCCGGACCAGGTGCTGGAAGGATGGATTTAGGCCGGGTCGACATCCATTTCATTCCTCCCCTGAAAGGGGAGGAATTAGAAGGGGACTGAATGTTGATCCGCCCTAAAATCCCCCTCCCCGTCTGGATCAGACGGTCTGCACGCGGTAGCTGAACCACGCGCTGACCGAGTGGTCGTAGAGCTGGACCACGTCGTCATCGCTGCGACAGGTGAAATGGCTCGACGTCGTCCGGTCGAAGCCGCGCGCGGTGCCGTCGCCGATCTCCATATAGATCGATCCCCCTGCCCCGGTTTCCCTGAGCTCGGGCAGGGTGCCGCCGAACTTCACGCCGCGGTCTCCGTCCAGCCCCTGGAGATGCTGGCCGCGCGCCTCCGCCGCGATGCGCAGATGCCGGTCCGCCGACTGGTCGTAGAGTCCGGCCACCTTGTTGCCCGTGACGAGGGCATGGGACGAGGCGGCGACGATCGCACGGATATCTGATTGCATGACCTTTGCCTGACACAGCGGGTGACATGGATCAACCATGTCCTGTCATCACCGTCATGATGCGTTGCGGCATGGTCGCGCGCCGCCGAAACCATGTCAAAATATTGCGGTGCGGAACCGTGGCGGCGCGTCTGCATTCCCTCCCTGTCATTTCAACGGGAGCTACCACCATGAAAAAGCTGGCATTTACCTTTGCCCTCGCCGCCACCGCCATGTCGATCTCGGCCTGCTCGACGCTGAAGGGTGCCGCGATCGGTGGTGCGGGTGGTGCAGGCGTCGCGGCGGCGACCGGCGGTAGCGTCGAGCGTGGTGCAGCGGTCGGCGGGACGGCGGGCGCGGTGGTCGGCACCGTCGCCGACTGATCGGGTCAGGCGGAGGCGGTCGGTCGTACCGCCGCCTCCGCCGCCGCCAAAGCCCGAATGCGCGGCGCATCCTTGGGCCGACCGAACAGCCGGAACAGCGTCAGCAATTCCGAGGACTCCGGCACGAACAGACGCTGACCGGCGATATCGATCCGTTTGCGCGTGGACAGCGCGACCGGTTGCCACTGCCCGGCGACCGCAACGTGCAGCCCCGCCATCACCTCGACCGGGACTGGCGGCTTATCCCATTTGGCAAAAGCGGCCGAGCGAAACAACGGGTCGGGCGGCAGTGTCAGCGGCGTCACGCCCATCTGCTCGAACACCGCATCCGCCAGCCAGGGTTCGACCAGCAGGTCGACATCCCCGACCGGTCCCGCATCGACGCCGTGCAGGACCATCGCCGCACTGCCGATGATCGACCAGCCTTCGGGAAATGACGCCATCACTCTCGCGACGCTACGCAGCGTCCCGCAGAGTTCCGGCGTCATCATCCGCGTTTAGTCACCGGTCAGGATGCGATCGACCAGCTGCTTCACGGTCGGCACAAAGCCGTTCGAGTAGAAGGGGTCACGCTTGAAATTGTACGCGGCATGGCCCGCGAACATCAGATTCTGCTCGACGTCACCGCCATGGGCGATTTCCTGCAGCGTCTTCTGGATACAGAAGCTGCGCGGATCGGCCAGACGGCCGGTCGAATTGGTCTCGCTGTCCGCCCAGCTGGAGAACAGGCACTGCGACAGGCAGCCCATGCAGTCGGCCTGGTCCTTGCGGATTTCCTTGGCTTCCTCGGGGCTCACGAAGACCAGCGTGTTGTCGGGGGTCTTCAGCGCCATGGTGAAGCCACTGCCGAACCATTCGCGCGCGCGCAGCAGGTCGCCCTTGGTCACCCAGAAATTCTTGCCCTTCACGCCCACGTCGAGCTGGAAGACATGGTCGCCGGCTTCTTGGGTCGAAAAGGCGATCTGGCGCTCGGACCGCGCTTCCAGGCTGCGCAGGAACGGATTGCGCACCGCACTGGAATAGAAACCGGTCGGCGAGAAACGGTGGAGCAGGACATCGCCCTCCTCGATCGTCATCAGCCGCTGCTTCCAGTCCTCCGGGATCGGGCTTTCCTGCGTCAGCAGGGGGCGCGTGCCGAACTGGAAGGCGATCTTGCCCAGCTCGGGATTGTCGATCCAGTCGTTCCAGTCGCGTAAGTACCAGACGCCGCCCGCCATCACGATCGGCACATCGTCCGAAATCCCGCCTTCGCGCATCGTGTCGCGCAGCGCCTTCACGCGCGGATACGGGTCCTGCGGCTGCAACGGGTCTTCGGCGTTGGACAGGCCGTTATGGCCACCGGCGAGCCAGGGGTCCTCGTACACCACCGCCGACAGCCATTCCGACGCCTTGGAATAGGCGCGCTTCCACAGCGCGCGGAAGGCGCGGCCCGACGAGACGATCGGCAGATAGCTGACCTGGTGATGCGCCGCGATCTCGGACAGCTTGTAGGGCATGCCGGCACCACAGGTGACGCCCGCGACCAGGCCCTTGGTCCGCGCCAGCACGCCTTCCAGCACCCGCTGCGCGCCGCCCATTTCCCACAGCACGTTGATGTTGATCGCGCCCTTGCCACCGGCAATGTCCCAAGCGCGCTTGACCTGCTGTACCGCGCCCTCGATGGCGTATTCGATCAGTTCCTCGTGCCGCTCGCGCCGGGTCAGCGCACGGTAGATCTGCGGAATGATCTTGCCCTCGGCGTCATAGCTGTCCGCGTTGACCGCCGACACGGTGCCGACGCCGCCAGCCGCCGCCCAGGCTCCCGCCGAGGCGTGATTGGTCGCAGCGACGCCCTTCCCACCTTCGATCAGCGGCCAGACTTCGCGGCCGTTGTACAGGATGGGGCTCAAGCCTTTGAACACGTCGTTACCTTGTCTGTCCGAAAGGGCCTCATATAGCGTGTTGGGAACGCTTAGCGAGGGGAATTAACAGCACGCCCCGGTGCGGACGATCAGCCCAGAGCGCCGGGCCGCCCCAGGACCTGTTCGTACAATGCCTTGTAGCGCGCGACCATCTGCGCCTGGTCGAACTCGGCGCGCACCCGCGCCTGGTTGGCCGCCCCCGCCTCGGCGCGCAGGTCGGGGTGCGAGATCAACGCCTGGATCACGTCGCGCAGGCGCACCTCGTTGGGCGCATCGGCGATGAACTGGCGATTGGGCTCGGACACCATCATCGGCACATCGCCCACCGGCAGCGAGGCGATGGGCAGGCCCGCGGCCATCCCCTCCAGCACCGAGATCGGCGCCTGTTCGGACATGGAGGACAGCGCCACGATGTCGAAATGGCGGATGTAATTATATGGCCGTTCCAGGAAGCCCGGCATCACCAGCCGGTCGGCGATGCCCATGGCGGCGGCGGCCTGCTGGATATTCGCGCGCTCGGGCCCCTCGCCGACGATCACCAGGCGGAAACGGTTGGGAATGCCGCCCATCGCGCGGACCAGCATCGGCAGGTTCTTGACGGTGCGCAGGCCCGCCAGTGCGCCGACCACGATCTCCTTGGGCTGTCGCACGAAACCCGGAATGCCCTTGGGATCGGGATCGCGGGTGTAGAGCCGGGTGTCGATGCCGTTGGGAATGCGGTGAACACGCTCGGCGGGCTGTTTCCAGGTCTGGCGGGCGATGCCCTCCAGGATATGGCTCGGCACCGCCAGCGCATCCGCCGCCGACAGGGCGATGCGGCGATAGATGTTGCGCTCCAGCTTCAGGCCGCGCGCCTCGTCGGCGTTGAAGCCGTCCTCGTGATGCACCAGCGGCGGCGCGCCCTTGGCATAGACGCGGCGCGCCATCACGCCGTCGATCGCCCCCCAATTATAGGTCAGCACCAGGTCGAAACGGCGCATATAGGCGGCGATCGCCTCATAGCGTTTGACCGAGGGCTTGCCGGTCAGCGGCGGGGCATCCTGCGCGATCTCGTAGCGAACACCCTTCGCGATGGCATGCCGCGCGCCGAGCTGATCGGGGATGCCCGATACGATGGTGTGCTTCGCGGCGTCGCCAAACGCGTTCATCAACGCGACCGCGCGCGCCTCCTTGCCGCCCAGCGAGAAGGAGGAGTGGAGATGCAGGATGTGGAGCGGACGGGCCATGGTCGCCGGATTAGCGGGCGGCGGCGGTGTTGAAAACCGCCATCGCCTCCGCGCACTCACCTTTGTCCGAACCACGAAGCGTCATCGCAATGGTCAACCCATGCCCCAATCGTGCACCACCCCGGCGAAGGCCGGGGTCCAGTTGCTGCTCGATGGGCGCAGATCTTTGGCGCTTCCCCAACTGGATCCCGGCCTTCGCCGGGATGGTGGCGCTGGGGTGTTGAAGGCGTTTCTCTCCTATCCCGCCACCCGGTCGAGCAGCCGCTCGATCCCCGCCAGTGCCTCCGGCTCGGTCAACAGCGGCGTGTGGCCGACATTCGGCACCGTCACCAGCTCGGACGGGGCCAACCGCTCGACCATCCGCTCCGCGACACCCGCGCCCAGGATATCCGAGCGCTCGCCGCGCACCACCAGGGTCGGCACGCCGTTCAGCGCGTCGAGCGCGGCCCACATGTCCGGCCCGCCCTCCGTATTGGGCACGCGGAACGGCTCGGCGATCTTCAGGTCGTAATCGAGCACGATCCGCCCCGCGCTGGTCAGGCGGTGGGTGCGTTTGGCCATGGCCAGCCAGTCCTCGATGCCCCAGCCGGGATAGACGTCCTCGTTCGTCTCCTGCACGCAACGCGCGGCGTGCAGCCAGGTGGGGAAGCTCTGCCCCTTGCCGACATAGCCGCGGATGCGCCCCAGGCCCGCCGCCTCGATCTCCGGCCCGATATCGTTCAGCACCGCCCCCGCCAGCCGCCCGCGCGCGGTCGCGGCCAGCACCATCGTCACGATCCCGCCCAGCGACGTGCCGACCGCGACGAAGCGCCCGATGCCGAATTCGTCCAGCATCGCCTCGACATCCTGGACATAGGTCAGCGGCACATAGGTCATCGGGTCCTTGGCATAGGCGCTCTCGCCCCGCCCCCGAAAGCTGACCGCGATCACCCGCGCGCGGCCCGCCAGCGCCTCCGCCAGCCCTTCGAAATCACGGGCGTTGCGGGTCAGGCCGGGCAGGCAGATAACCGGGGGCAATGCGTCCGAACCGGGATAGTCGCGCGCATGGAGCCGCAGGCCGTCCTTCGACCACCAATAACGATTCTCATGAGGGATCATGCTTGAAGGTCCTCCGGTGCCACCTCCATATCGCGGTATGCCCGTATCCCCGCAAGCCTATCGCCCCGCATCCGCACTCACCGAGATCGCCGATTTCATCGCCGATCCCGTGGCGCCCGCCGATTTCCCGCAGACGATCATCCGCTTCCGCAACGACCGCGCGGCGGCCGAGATCGGGCTGGAGACGCTGACCGATGACGAATGGGCACGGCATCTCGGCCGGTTCGCCCCCTTGCCCGATACGCTGCCAGGGCCGTTCGCGATGCGCTATCACGGGCATCAGTTCCGCCATTACAATTCCGACCTGGGCGACGGGCGCGGCTTCACCTTCGCGCAGATGACCGCGCGCGATGGCCGGTTGCTCGAACTCGGCACCAAGGGGTCGGGGCAGACGCCGTACAGCCGCTCGGGCGACGGTCGCCTGACGCTGAAGGGCGGCGTGCGCGAAATCCTGGCGACCGAGATGCTGGAGGCGCTGAACGTCCCCACCTCGCGCACGCTGTCGATCATCGAGACGGGCGAGGCGCTGCACCGGGGCGACGAACCCTCCCCCACCCGCTCGGCCGTCATGGTGCGGATGAGCCATGGCCATATCCGCATCGGCAGTTTCCAGCGTCTGGCCTTCGAGCGCGACGAGGCGGGCATTAAGCGGCTGGTCGCCTATGTCCTCCGGCATTTTTACGGCGAGGATTCGGACGATCCCGTCCGGCTGCTGACCCTGGTGGCGCAGCGGACCGCGACGCTGGCGGCGCGCTACATGGCCGCCGGGTTCGTCCACGGCGTTCTCAATTCCGACAATATCAACGTGACGGGCGAAAGCTTCGACTATGGCCCGTGGCGGTTCGCGCCGACCTGGGACCCGGAGTTCACCGCGGCCTATTTCGACCAGACGGGCCTCTACGCCCTCGCCCGCCAGCCCGAGGCGATCCAGTGGGACGTGATGCAACTCGCCTCCAGCCTGCGCCTGATCGCGGAGAGCGATCCGCTGATCGCCGCGCTCGAGGGGTTCGCCACGACCTATCAGGCGGAGATCGTCACCGCGATCCTCTGGCGGCTGGGACTGACCCCACGCGGCGGCACCGAGGACCGCGCATTGGTCCAGACCTTCGAGCGCGCGCTGCGCGACAGCCAGGCCGGCCTGGACCGCACCTATTTCGACCTGTTCGGCGGGCAGGTGCCGGATCACTATGACGAAAGCTGGAACCCGCTTCGCGACCTGATCGAGCCTTATCACCCACGCCGCGCCCGCGACGACGCCTATTGGCAGGGTAGCCCGGAATCGATGCTGATCGACGAGGTCGAGGCGATCTGGGCCCCCATCGCCGAGCGTGACGACTGGACCCTGCTCCATGACAAGGTCGCCCGCGTACGGGCGATGGGCCGGGCGCTTGCCGACCCGGCGGCGGGGGCCTAGCCTTCCCTCATGAGCGAATGTCTGTCGACCTATGAACCCGCCACCGGCGCGCTGATCGCCGAGCTTCCCATCGGTGACGCAGACCGGGAAGTGGCCGCCGCGCGCGCCGCATGGGCCGGTTGGGCGACGACGCCGCTGGCCGGGCGGATCGACATGCTGCGCCGTTTCGCGGAGGTCGTGCGGGACCGCGCCGTCGCCTTTGCCGACCTGATCGCGCGCGAGACGGGCAAGCCGCTCTGGGAAGCGAAGACCGAGGTCGACACGGTCATCGCCAAGGTCGCCATCTCGATCACCGCCCAGGCCGAGCGCGCCGGCGAGCGGTTCACCGATCAGCCGGGCGGCGGGCGCATGGCGCTGCGCCACCGGCCGCACGGCGTGCTGGCGGTGCTGGGGCCGTATAATTTCCCCGCGCATTTGCCCAACGGCCATATCGTGCCCGCCCTGCTCGCCGGGAATGCGGTGGTCTTCAAGCCGTCCGAAAAGACACCCGCGACGGGTGCGTTCCTGGTCGAATGCTATCATGCGGCGGGGGTGCCCCAAGGGGCCGTCCGGCTGCTGGTCGGTGGCCCCGATCAGGGCCGTGCGCTCGCCGGGCATGACGAGATCGACGGGCTGCTCTTTACCGGCTCGGCACGGACCGGCCTCGCGCTCAATCGCCAGTTCGCCGAGTGGCCGGAAAAGATCCTCGCGCTGGAGATGGGCGGCAACAATCCGATCATCGTCTGGGACGATCCCGATCTGGACGCCGCCGCCGCGCTGATCGTCCAGTCGGCCTATACCACCGCCGGGCAGCGCTGCACCGCCGGGCGGCGGCTGATCGTCGAGGACCGGCTGTTCGATCCGCTGATGGCGGCGCTGACCCGCCTCATCGACCGGCTGATCGTCGGCGCGCCGCACGACGCCCCCGCGCCGTTCATGGGGCCGGTGATCGACAATGCCGCGGCGGACCATTTGTTGAAGGCCGTTGGCGATCTGGGCGCGAAGGTCATTCGCCCGCTGGAGCGCGTGACGCCCGGCCTGCCGCTGCTGACGCCTGCCATCCTCGACGTCAGCACCGTCGCCGACCGCCCCGACGACGAATTGTTCGGCCCCGTCCTGCAAGTCTGCCGCACACGCGACTTCGCGCAGGCCATCGAACAGGCCAATGCCACCCGCTACGGCCTGTCCGCCTCGCTGATCTCACCGTCACGCGACCGGTACGAGCAGTTCTGGACCGGCATCCGTGCCGGGATCGTCAACTGGAACCGCCCGACCAACGGCGCGGCATCGAGCGCGCCGTTCGGCGGCATCGGCTGGTCGGGCAATCACCGCCCCAGCGCCTATTACGCCGCCGATTACTGCGCCTATCCGGTCGCCAGCGCGGAAACGGAGCAGGTCGCCGCGACGATCCCGATCGGAGTGCGCCGATAGGAAAATGGCCCGGAACCGAGGTTCCGGGCCATCCCGTCGTTTAGAAGCGGGCGGAGATGCCGACCCGCAGGGTCCGTCCCCGTACCGTGTAATAGGTCGGGAAGGTATTGAAAAACTGACCAGTGCTATATGTCAGATCGTCGCCGATCAGCGGCGGGTCCTTGTCGAAGAGATTCTGGACGTTGAACCGCACGTCGATCCCCTTCACCAGCGTGACGTTGGTGTTGAAGTCGAAATAGCTGTAGCCCGGAATGCGATTGGCCAGAGGATAGCTCTGGCCCGGTGCCGCTGCCAGAACCGTATTGGTCGACAGCTTCGAATTGTTCGTCGGGCCGGTATAGCGCCAGGTGAAGCCGAGACCGCCCTTGATCCACGGCAACTGCCAGTTGACGCCCGCGACATGGCGCCAGCGCGGCATCGGATCGCCGCAGGCAAAGCCGAAATAGCCCAGGCACGACCAGGGCGTATTGCCTGGCGCGAACTGGCGTTCGTACTTGGTGGTCAGCGTGCCGTTGAAGTTCAGGCCGAAGGTGCCGATATTGTCCTTCATGCCGAACCGCTTCGGATCGAGCGCATAATTGGTGCTGAAATCGATGCCCCGCGTGGCGGTATAGCCGGAATTGTTATAGCGGGCGTCGGCGATCAGAAGCTGCCCCGTCTGGGGGTCGCGCTTATAGAATTGGCAGAAGAACTCGACCTTGTTGTCATAGCATTGGTTGAACGCCATGCCGATGCGGGTCCATTCGAACGCGCCCTGGATGTTGATGTCGTACCAGTCGGCCGAGGCGGTCAGGCCCGGAATGGCGCGAGGCTGGAACACCACGCCCAGCGTCTTGCTGCGCGAGCGTTCGGGCTGCAGGGCAGAATTGCCGCCATTGACCAACGTCGTCGGGCAGAAGCCGTTGGAATCACAGCCGGTATAGCTGGTCAGCGCATCATATTGCGCCCGCGTCATGCCGATCGAGCACCGATCGAACGTATAGCGCGTCGCGCCCTTTCCGTCGCTCGATGCGCGCGGCGGCGCGCATAGATCGAGCATCAGCGTGTTGGGATAGCGGTTCTCACCCTCCAGGCGCTGGAGCACGCCCACCCGCACAGCGCGGTTATAGCTGCCCCGGAAACGCAGGCCGTCCACCGGCGCCCAGCTCGCCTCCGCCTTCCAGCTATGGATCAGGCTCTGATAGACGTCGTAATCGGAAATCCGATAGCCGCCATTGATGCTCAGTTCCTTGATGAAGGGCTTGTCCTCGACCAACGGAATGTCGATTTCGCCGCCCAGCTCCTTCACGCTGGTTCGCCCGTCGAAGGTCGTGAAGTTGGACCATGAGCCGAAGCCCTGCGACTGGTTGCGATATTTCCGATATTCGCCGGTAATCGCGAAACCGACGCCGTTGGTGGCGAACGGGCTCTTGATCCCGTAATCCTCCAGCGTGCCGGACACGATGCCGTTGATGACCTGCAGGTCGTTCTGCTGGCGTCGGCTGCCCGGTCCTGTCACCCAGTTATAGACCGCATCGCTGATCGAGGTGTTTGACGAAAAGGCATCGATCGGCTGGCAGTTCGGGTCCGTGCCGTTGATCTTCGACAGACAGGTCGGCACGCCGTTGACGTTGCGAACCTGAAGCCCGCGTGCCAGTCGATCGGCCTGATCGGGCACATACAGATGATCGGCCGACCCATTCATGATGTTGCGGGTCTGCTGATAGCTGAGCTCGAACCGGATCTTGTCGACGATCATCCCCGACAAATTGAGCGAGCCGCGCCAATCGTTGGTCGTGTTGCGAAAGTTCACCATCATGCCGGGGCGGAACAGCGACAGCGCGATGGGCTTGCTGAGCGCGGTGCTGCCCGCCGCTGCGCCGCAGATTTCCTGGGCCTGCGACGCGCTGAGGAACGGATTGTCGCAATTGACCGGCGCGGCAGGCGTCCACAGCCCGCCATTGACCGAATTGGCCCCGGTCTCCACGATACGGCTGTACAGGAAGCTGCCGTTCAGCCGCATCCCCAGCGGCAGTTCCGCCGTCAGGAAGCCGCCGCTGTTGACCGTTTCACTGCGCCGCTGGATCGAGTCGACGCGCTGGACACGCACCTCGTCCGCCGTGTCGTAGGGGCGAAAGCTGCGCGAACCGTCGCGCGCATTGGTCCGGTCCTGATCATTGATGTTGAAATAATTATACGGATTGTAGGTGGTGCCGTCGCACGCCCATTTCGTATTGCCCGCATCGCGATTATTGGGATCGAACATCAGAAGCGGGCAGTTGACGGTATCGATATTCCGAAACTGGATCGGATCGGCTTTCTTATAGGTCACGAAACCGCTGATGTTCAGCCGATCACCCAGCAGGTTCTTTCCCGCCGCCAGCGATGCGAAATAGTTGCCGCCCCCCAGATAGGTGCCGCGCGGATAGGTATAGCCCGCATTCTGCGCGGCTGTGGCGAGCAGCGGGTTGTTGTTATTGTGGTTGAAGCCGCTGACCTCGCCATCGAAGGCGATGCCGTTGAACTTGCGCTTCAGGATGAAGTTGACCACGCCCGCGATCGCGTCCGAGCCATAGACCGCCGAGGCGCCGCCGGTCATGATGTCGATCCGCTCGATCAGCGCACCGGGGATGATGTTGACATCATTGTCCATCCGCTGCCCGTTGAGCAGCGTCAGCGTCCGCCCGGCTCCCAGGTTGCGCAAGCCGACCGGCGCGGCGCCCGAGGTCCAGTTCTGGCCCTGCAAGCCCAGCATCGGCGTGACCTGCGGCAGTTGCGCCAGCGCATCTTCGACCCGGGCAAGGCCCCGCTCCTTGAGATAGGTCGAGTCGATGGTGGTGATCGGCGCGTTGCTGGTCATGTTGGGGCGGACGATCCGCGTGCCCGTAACGATGACATCCGATGGATCGCGCTTGTCTTGCCGGGCGTCGATCTTGTCGGTCGAGGCGGCCACACCGGTCAGGGGCGCGTCGTCCTGAACGCCCGGATTGGCAACTCTGCCATCCGCCACCTGAGCCGATGCAACGCCCGACCATGCCAGCGCAATTAACGACGCCCCCAACAGACACTTGGCGTAACGATATTCCCCCATTCGACTCTTCCCCGCCTTGATTTTTGCGAATCCATTCAATCATAAATTGGGGGGATAGGCAAATATGTTATACTATATGCGTTGCAGCATCGACTGTCCCAAGCTGATCTACCGCCTCCCCAAGCATCGCTCGGTTGTGGAGGATGGCCGCCGGGATCATCTGTAGGGCATGGTCAGTCTCCTCGATCCCACCGCACGCGGACGCGTGATCCTTGTCGGCGCAGGCCCCGGCGATCCGGGCCTGTTGACCGTCCGCGCCGTCGAGGCGCTGAAGACCGCCGACGTCCTGGTCCATGACGGGCTGATCGACAGCCGCGTCCTCGACCTGGCGCCGCCAGAGGCGCAACGTATCTCGGTCGCCAAGCGGCGCGCGCGGCACACCTTGTCGCAGGAGGCGATCAACGCCCTGATCGTCGCGCATGTGAAGACCGGCGCGATCGTCGTGCGATTGAAGGGCGGCGACCCGTTCATCTTCGGGCGTGGCGGCGAGGAAGTGGAGGCGGTGCGTGCCGCCGGGCTCCCTGTCGAGGTGATCCCCGGCGTCTCTGCCGCGCTTGGCTGCGCGGCGGAGGCCATGCTGCCGCTGACGCACCGCGACCATAGTTCGGCGGTGTCCTTCGTCGCGGGCCAGTGCAAGGGGCTGACCGATCAGGACTGGTCGGGGCTGGCAGGCCAGGGCCGCACGCTGGTCATCTATATGGGCGTGGCGACCGCCAACGGGATCGCCGACAAGCTGATGGCGGACGGTGTCGCCCCCGACATGCCGGTCGCGGTGCTGGAGCGCGGGACGCTGGACGGCCACCGCGCCATCCGCACCCTGCTCGCCGATCTCGGCCCCATGGTCGAGCGCGAAGCGGTGAAGAGCCCGGCGATCATCGTCGTGGGCGAGGTCGTCACCCTGTCGGATGCCGAAGACAAGCTCGCGCGTTGGGCCCGCGTGGCGGAAGGAATGGGTGCATGAAACTGCTGACGGGCAATGATCTGGCGACCGGCGACGTGGTCTGGTGGACGGGCCGCGACTGGTCGCGCCATGTCGAGGATGCGGTCGATGTCGGCGCGACCGGCGAGGCGATCCTGCGGGCCGAGGAAGGCGCGCGTCGGGTCAACGTCCCCTATCTGATCGATGCCGAGGCCACCGAACAAGGCCCCCGCCCCGCCCATATCAAGGACCGTATCCGCGCGCTCGGCCCCACGGTGCGCCCCGACCTGACACTGAAGCCCGCCGATGCGGACGCCGGTGCCTGGGTAATCTGAAGCGCGTGATTTGAGAGACCGCCATGTATCGCTATGACGAATATGACCAGGGCATCGTCGATGCCCGCGTCGAGGAATTTCGCGACCAGGTAAGCCGTCGCCTCTCGGGCGCGATGACCGAGGACCAGTTCAAGCCGCTGCGGCTGATGAACGGCCTCTATTTGCAGCTTCACGCCTATATGCTGCGCGTCGCGGTGCCCTATGGCACGCTGGACAGCCGCCAGATGCGGATGCTCGGCCATATCGCGCGCAAATATGACCGTGGGTACGGCCATTTCACCACGCGCCAGAACATCCAGTATAACTGGATCAAGCTGGCCGATGCGCCCGACATCCTCGCCGAGCTGGCGACGGTGCAGATGCATGCCATCCAGACGTCGGGCAACTGCATCCGCAACATCTCGTCCGACCAGTTCGCCGGTGCCGCCGCCGACGAAGTCGCCGATCCGCGCCCCTGGGCCGAATTGCTGCGCCAATGGTCGACCTTCCACCCCGAATTCACCTACCTGCCCCGCAAGTTCAAGATCGCGGTGATCGCGGCGGACGAGGACCGGGCGGCGATGCGGCTGCACGATATCGGCATCCAGCTGCTGGAGCGCAACGGCGTGCTCGGCGCGAAGATCTTCGTCGGTGGCGGCATGGGCCGCACGCCGATGATCGCGCATGAGGTGAAGGATTTCATCACCGCCGACCATCTGATGAGCTATCTGGAGGCGTGCCTGCGGGTCTATAACCGCTATGGCCGCCGCGATAACATCTACAAGGCGCGGATCAAGATCCTGCTGCACGAGATCGGCGTCGATGCGTATCGCGACCAGGTGGAGGCGGAGTTCGCCGCGATCCGCGACCTCGGTATCGACCCGCCGGTCGCCGAATTGGCGCGGATCACCGCGATGTTCGCCGGGCCCGATTTCGCAAGCGATGCGCCCGACACGATTGACCGCTCCGACCCCGACTTCGCGGTCTGGCTGGACCAGAATGTCGCGGCGCACAAGCGGCCCGGCCATGCCATCGTCACGATCAGCCTGAAGCCGATCGGCGGCATCCCCGGCGACGCCTCGGCCGACCAGATCGACCTGATGGCCGACTTGGCCGAGCGGCATGGCCATGACGAACTGCGCGTCACCCACGCCCAGAACATCGTCCTGCCGCATGTCCGCAAGGCCGACCTGTACGCCATCTGGACCGCTTTGCGCGACGCCGGGCTGGCCGAGGCGAACCTCGACCTGATCTCGGACATCATCGCCTGCCCCGGCCTGGATTATTGCAGCCTGGCTAATGCTCGCTCCATCCCGCTGGCGCAGAAGATCGGCGAGCGCTTCGCCGGGCGGCAGCGCGAACTGGGCGAGTTGAAGCTGAAGATCTCGGGCTGCATCAATGCCTGCGGCCACCATCATGCCGGACATATCGGCATCCTGGGCGTCGACAAGAAGGGGACCGAGAATTACCAGCTGCTGCTCGGCGGATCGGGGGCGGAGGATGTGTCGCTCGGCAAGATCACCGGTCCCGGTTTCGACGAAGACGGCGTGGTCGACGCGATCGAGCGTGTGACCGACCGTTACGTCGAACTGCGCGAGGCGGACGAACGCTTCCTCGACACCTATCGCCGCGTCGGCATGCAGCCGTTCAAGGAAGCCATTTATGGTTGAGCCGATCACCGTGAACACCCATGCGGGTGCGACCCTGCTGCGCTTTCGAGACGATGTGGTGCATGACGAACCGGCGGTGACGCTGGATGCGTTTCTGGGCCAGACCAATGCCACCGCCGTCCGGCTGGAGGCGGGCGACGACGCGCGCGAACTGCTGGCACATCTGGGGCAGATCGCGCTGGTCGAGATCAGCTTCCCGACCTTTCGCGACGGGCGCGGCTATTCGGCGGCGCGCATCCTGCGCGAGGCTGGGTTCGAGGGCGAGTTGCGCGCGGCGGGCGACGTACTGGTCGACCAGATCCCGCACATGCGCCGCTGCGGCTTCGACAGCTTCGCGCCGGAAAAGCCGATCGACGAGCCCACGCTGACCAAGTTGCTGGCCCTCTACCCGCAACCCTATCAGAAGGCGGCGGATGCCCGCGTGCCGGTGTGGAAGCTGCGCCATGGCTGAGCGCGCACTCGACCGGATCAACGTGCGTCCCGCCTACACGGCGGAGGACGCCGCGGCTTACGAGGCGCGGTTCGCGGGCGTGCCCGCGCCCGAGATGCTGCGCACCCTGCTGACCGGAGAACTGCACGGCCAGATCGCAGCGGTGTCGTCCTTCGGCACCGAGTCCGCCGTGCTGCTGCACATGGTCGCGCAGGCCGATCCGGCGACGCCGGTGGTGTTCACCGACACGCTGAAGATGTTTCCCGAAACGCTGCTCTACCGCGACACGCTGGTCGCGCGGCTGGGCCTGCTCGACGTTCGGGTTATCCGCCCCGATCCGGCGTCCCTGGCGGCAAAAGACCCGGACGGCATCCGCCACGGTTATGACCCCGATGGCTGCTGCGACCTGCGCAAGGTCGAGCCGCTGGCGCGTGGCCTTGCGCCGTTCGAGGCGTGGATTTCGGGTCGCAAAGGTTTTCAGGCGGGCACGCGCCGCGCCCTGCCGCGCTTCGAGGTCGAGGATGGCCGGTTGAAGCTGAACCCGCTGGCCGATTGGGACAAGGCGGCGCTGGACGGCTATTTCGCCGCCCATGACCTGCCGCGCCATCCGCTGGAGGCCGAGGGGTATCTGTCGATCGGCTGCGCGCCATGCACCAGCAAGGTCGCCCCCGGCGAGGATCCGCGCGCGGGCCGCTGGCGTGGTTTTGCGAAGGTCGAATGCGGCATCCACCGGCCCGTCACGGCGGGCTGACCGCGCACCTACCGTTCGGGGCCGTTCGGGATACTCCCGCCTGTCCCAGCCGTTGAGCCTCCTGACCGGAGGTGCCTATGCGCGAATTGATCCTGAAGATGACGATGTCGCTCGACGGCTTTGTCAGCGCCGTGGACGGCGACAACCGCTGGATGTTCGGACAGGACCCGGCGGCCCAAGCTTGGAGCGTCGACTATCTCGGCCAGGCCGGGCTGCACATCATGGGGCGTGAGACGTTCCACGCGATGGCGGACCATTGGCCCGGCTCCAGCGACCCGTTCGCCGAGCCGATGAACGCCATCCCCAAGGCCGTCTTCTCACGCGAAGGCGATTCGATCGCCCCGTCCGCGGTGACCATGCCGCCGGGCGGCGAAAGCTGGGCCGATGCCTATGTCGCGAGCGGCGACCTGGGCGAAGAAATCGCGGCGCTGAAGGCCGAGCCTGGCGGACCGATCATCGCGCATGGCGGGGTGCGCTTCGCCCGCAGCCTGATCGAACAGCGGCTGGTGGACCAGTTCGCGCTGCTGGTCGTGCCCGTGGCGCTGGGGCGCGGCGAGGCGTTGTTTTCGGAGCTGGATGCACCGCTGGCGTTGGATTTGGTCGAGGTGATACGTTTTCCGGGCGAGGCCATCGCGCAGATATACCGACCCGGATGAGATGTTGGGGCGTGGCCTTCGACTGCGCTTAGGCTGAACGGAGGGATGAGCAAGCGTCGTGCCTTGCCCACGCCCCACTCGCCACCCTCCGTTCGCACTGAGCGAAGTCGAAGTGCACGCTATGCCACCCGTCCCGAAGCCTTCCGCCGACCGCCAGCGGATCAATACCCCGCGAAGTCGGTGAACCGCGTGATCGTCGGGTCGAACTTCATGACGACCTTGCCCGTGGCGCCGTGACGCTGCTTCGCTACGATCAGTTCGGCCAGGCCATAGACCCGCTCCACCTCGGTCGCCCACTTGGCATGATCCTCGAAGACCTTGCCGTCATCGCCTTCCATCGGGCGCTTGGGCTCGCGCTGCATCATGTAATAGTCTTCGCGGAACACGAACCAGACCATGTCGGCGTCCTGCTCGATCGAGCCCGATTCGCGAAGGTCGGACAGCATCGGCCGCTTGTCCTCGCGCTGCTCGACCGCACGGCTGAGCTGCGACAGCGCCAGCACCGGCACGTTCATGTCCTTGGCCAGCGTCTTCAGCCCGCGCGAAATCTCCGAGATTTCCTGCACGCGATTGCCCTCGGACGACTTGCCCGAGCCGGTCAGCAGCTGAAGATAGTCGACCACGACCAGCCCGATCTCGTTGTTATGCCGCCGCTGAAGCCGCCGGACGCGGGTGTGCAGCGCCGAGATGGACAGGCCGCCGGTATCGTCGATGAACAGCGGCAACTGTTCCAGTTCGGCGGCAGCGGCGGCGAGTTGGGCGAACTCGTTGCGGCTGATCTTGCCCATGCGCAGCGCTTCGGAGCTGATCCCCGACTGCTCGGCCAGGATACGCGTCGCCAGCTGGTCGGCCGACATTTCGAGGCTGAAGAACGCGACCTTGGCACCCACCGACTCGGAAGGCGGGATGCCGTCCTGCATGTCGCGCATCCAGCGGCGCGCGGCGTTGAACGCGATGTTGGTCGCCAGCGAGGTCTTGCCCATGCCCGGGCGGCCCGCCAGGATCATCAAGTCGGACCGGTGCATACCGCCGATCTTGGCATTGACCGAGTCGAGACCCGTGGTGATGCCCGAGACATGGCCGCCCGAATTCAGCGCGCGCTCGGCATTCTTGACCGCCATGGTCGTGGCCTGGGCAAAGCTCTTCACCGCATTCTCGGAACCGCCGTCCGCCGCGACCTTGAACAGCTCGTTCTCGGCCAGCTCGATCTGCGCGCGCGGGTTCACCTCTTCGGAGGTGTCCATCGCCCGGTCGACCAGCGTGCGCCCCACCGTCACCAGTGCGCGCAGCATGGCGAGGTCATAGATCTGCGTCGCGAATTGCCGCGCACCGATCAGGCCCGCGCCGGACCCGGTCAGCTGGGCGAGATAGGACGGGCCGCCCAGCGCCTTCATCCCCTCGTCCGCTTCGAACATCGGGCGCAGGGTGACGGGGGTCGCCAGCATGTCGGTGGCGCGCAGATTCTTGATCGCGGCAAACACGCGACCGTGCACCGGCTCGAAGAAATGGTCGGCGTCGATGCGGTCGACCAGATCGTCGGCCAGCCGGTTGTCGATCATCATCGCGCCGAGCAGCGCGGCTTCCGCCTCGATATTGCGGGGGAGCTGCTGCGGCTCGGTGGCGGCAGCGGGATTGGAAAAAGCGAGGGAGGCCATTCCTCTGGCGTTAGCGCGGAGCGCCGCCGGATGAAAACACATTGCGTCGATCAGCGAGGGATTTGCGGCGCACGCGCTTCGCGACTATCCCTGCCGGATGGCCGATCCGCGGATCATCTCTATCGACCTGGACGAGCGCAGCCTGGGCTGGCGCTCGGCCGATGTCGAGCAGGAGCGGCGGATCGCGATCTTCGACCTGATCGAGGAAAACTATTTCGCGCCGCAACGGCCGCAGGCGGACGGCTATGCCGGGCCCTATCGCATCAAGCTGGAGTCGGAAGAGGGCCGCCTCGGCATCCACATGCACCGCGAGGACGGCACGCATATCGAGACGCTGGTGCTGGCGCTCGGCCGTTTCCGGCGGCCGATCCGCGATTATTTCGCGATCTGCGACAGCTATTACCAGGCGATCCGCGCCGCCACCCCGCAACAGATCGAGACGATCGATATGGCCAGGCGGGGCATCCACAACGATGCCGCGCAGATGCTGAAGGACCGATTGACCGGCAAGATCGAGGTCGATTTCGACACCGCGCGCCGTCTGTTCACACTGCTCTGCGTCCTGCATATCCGCAACTAATGGCGATTCTCTGGAAAATCGGCGCGGGGCTGCTGGCCCTTGGCGCGATCAGTGCGGGCGGGCGGCACTGGGTCACGCATTGGCACCCCTCACCCGAGCATTATGCGTTGCAGGGCATCGACCTGCCCGAAAAGCCGCCCGCCGTCGAATGGCGAACGCTGCGCGCGAACGGGGCCGACTTCGCCTATCTGGTCGCGACCTCGGGCGCCGATCGCCGCGATCCCTCGTTCGAGGGCAATTGGGACGCGCTGCCCGAGGCGGGGATGCGGCGCGGCGCGATCCATATCTATTCGCTGTGCCAGCCCGCCGCGGCGCAGGCCGATGCCTTCAACATCTTCGTGCCGCGCACCGGCGATGCCCTGCCCGCCGCGATCGACCTGTCCTTCCACGACGACTGCACCGCACGGCCTGACCGCGCGCAGTTGATCGCCGACCTGACCCGGTTCGTGGCGATGGTCGAGACGCATACCGCCAAGCCAGTGATGCTGCGCGTGTCCAAGGCGTTCGAGTCGGAATACAGCATCACCGCCGCCCTGCCCCGCCCTGTCTGGGCGACCGGCAATCTGTTCAAGCCCGATTATGCCGCGCGCCCCTGGCGCATGTGGCGTGCCAGCGATTTCCGCCGGGTCGATGGGGTGGAAGGCCCCGTAAACTGGGACGTCGTCACGCCATGAATACCACCGATCCACAGGTCCTGCCGCAAGACCTGATCGCCGCCGCCCGCGACGCCGCGCGTCATGCTCATGCGCCGTACAGCCGCTTCGCGGTCGGGGCGGCGCTGCTGATGCAGGACGGATCGGTCATCACCGGCGCCAATTTCGAAAATGCCAGCTACGGCCTGTCGCTCTGTGCCGAGACGGTCGCGATCGCCACCGCCTCGGCCGCCGGGCGGCTGCGCGAGATCGTGGCCATCGGGGTGATCGGCGGCGCGATGGATGCCGATGGCGTGCCCACCGGCAACACCCCGGTCAGCCCCTGCGGCCGCTGTCGACAGGTCATCAACGAAGCCGCGCAGATGGGCGGCCGCGACCTGCCGGTCCATTGCGGATCTGCCGAGGGCGATGCGGTGCGCACCTATCGCCTGTCCGAATTGCTTCCCGACGCGTTCGGCCCGGCGGATCTGGGGATCGGCTGACATCTTCGCGCGAAGCCGCGAAAGCACCATGAGACTGTTCGCGCAGAGGACGCAGAGGAGATTCAGGCCAGAAAGCCCCTGAACCGCTGACGATGACCGGCCGCCGCCTGCCATAGTAGACGACACCTCCGCGTTCTCCGCGCCTCCGCGCCTCCGCGCGAACATCATTCTTCTTCAAAAACCATCGCAGCTTCGCGTGAACGATATCACCCCTCCGGCGACTCCCCCCGCGCCTTCATGGCCGCGCCCGCTGCCTGGATGAATTGCCAGACCTCGGACGAGAAACCGGGATCGGCCTGACCATCCTATGCCGCCCGATTCTCGTGCAGCCGGGTCGCGCCCGCCAACATTTCCGGCGTCGCCACCGCGCGAAACGGCGCCAGCAGCGCATGCCATTCGCGCACGAAGCCGCGCGCGGTTTCCGAATCCGGGGCCATCGGCAACGCTGCCGCGATGCGCTGGCCCAGATCGGCCCATCTCGCCTGATACGCATTCTGGTCGAAATCCGGAGCCACCGCTTGCATCCGCTCCGCCCAAAGCGCCTGTTCGTCCTTGGTAAAATGGCGGTCGACCACCGATTTCCACTGTGTCGTCGTCATGGCATTCCCTTTTCGAATCAGCGAGCAAAGCGTCGCGACGTCGATGCGCTCGCCGGCATCGATGCGGGACTGAATGGATCGGAGCAGCATGGCGGTTTCCGCCAGCGCCGCGCGCTCCGCCTCGACCACGCGCGTCTGGGCGGCGATCATCGGGCCCAGTGCCGCGCTCGGCCGGTCGAGCATCCGCCCGATCGCGGCGAGGGTGAATCCGGCGCGTTTCAGCGCGACGATCGCGTGCAGCCGCTCCAGCTCGCCCGCGCCGAAGATGCGCCGCCCGCCCTAGCTGCGCAGCGGCCGGATCAGGCCACGCGCCTCGTAGAAGCGCAGCGCCCGGCTGCTCAGCCCGGTCGCGCGGGCGATCTCGGCAATGTCGAGCATCATGGTCATGGCGGCACCGTACCGCTTGACGTTACGTCAACCGCAAGCCCCTTTTTGGACGTTGGCGCTTGCCCTGTCCCTGCGATCCGGCAATGAGCGGCCAAACGTGAAGGAAATGAAGATGTCGATCCTGTCCGACCGCTGGATTCGCGAAGCCGCGCAGACCCAAGGCATGATCGAACCGTTCGTCGAGAACCAGCGCCGTGACGGCTGCATCAGCTACGGCCTGTCTTCCTATGGCTATGATGCGCGCGTGGCCGACGAGTTCAAGATCTTCACCAATGTCGACAGCGCGGTGGTGGACCCCAAGGATTTCGCGTCGAACAGCTTTGTCGACCGCAAGACCGATGTCTGCATCATCCCGCCCAACAGCTTTGCGCTGGCCCGCACGGTCGAATATTTCCGGGTGCCGCGCGACATATTGGTCATCTGCCTGGGCAAGTCGACCTATGCGCGGTGCGGCATCATCGTGAACGTCACCCCGCTGGAGCCGGGTTGGGAAGGCCATGTGACGTTGGAGTTCTCCAACACCACGCCGCTGCCAGCGAAGATCTATGCCAATGAAGGCGCGTGCCAGTTCCTGTTCCTGAAAGGCAACGAGCCCTGTGAGGTCAGCTATGCCGACCGGGCGGGCAAATATATGGGCCAGCGCGGAGTGACCCTGCCGCGCCTGTGAGGTAGGAACGGCTCGCTTTTAAGGATGAATCTGCCCGTCGAGTGGCCGAATTTCCGCCGGACCGGATGGGCTACCGCAAAAGGATCAGCTGGCGCGACGTGATGGTCCGTCGCACCCCGGCAGCGGGGCAAGTCCAGACGCCTATTCGCCCGGACCTGCCTCTTGGATTCAGCGTGCCGCGATCGTCTGCGGCAAGTGGCGTAGGCCGGTGCGGGCCACGGTGTGCGACGACAAGATCGCGCCCGACGGCATATCCATCGCGATCGCCTTTTCCTGAAGCACGGTATCATAAAGCGCGCGCGCATCGGCGGTGCGGCCGGTCTTGGCATAGACCGCGGCCAGGTTAAGCATCAGCTCCGGGCTGTTCGGATCGGCGCGGCGTTCCTGCAAAAGGGTTCGCTCGGCGGCGTCGAAATTGCCTGCTGCGATTTCTTGAAACCCCGTGCGCTGCGGCCAGGAATCCTGGGCCATGGCCGGGGCCGCCATGCCCGCCGCCGCCACAAGGAACACCGAAAACACTCCACGCATGTCCAATCTCCTATATTTCACTTTTGTGACTTGAGAGTGTCACTTTTGTGAAACGTGCGCAAGCGGGGAAAGATGCGCGGATTTGGGGCAGGCGGCAGTTTTGGCCGCGCTTGGATTTGGCGGGTGAGAGCGCGATGACGTCAGCTTGATCCCCCCTCCACTTCCGGGAGTGGGGCGCTTGTGCAAACGCCAAGCGCGGGGCGATGCCACACCCCGCCCCCTCGCCTGAAGAAGAGGGGCCTTCTGCGCATCCACCTCATGAGATTGCGTTCTGGAGCGTCGGCGACGCGCTCAACATGCGCCAAGCCATCAGAGCCTTGCAGCTTAGTTGATAGGCCACCGACGGATCAGCGGCCTGAATGGTCGCATTGCGCTCGCCCGCCAAACGGGTTGCGGAGATGCCATGCGCCGTTCTTGCCACGATGATGGCGTAGACCTCAAACGCCTGTCCGGACGCGTTTGGCGTGGCTTCCGACTTCGTTCAAGCTGAACGGCATTTGGTATCGATGCCAGTCCCAAATGATGGCCCGCTGAACGCACTGCCATGACGCCAGACTCGCCCTCTAGGGCGGATCGACATTCAGTCCCCTATAATTCCTCCCCTGCAAGCGGAGGGGGACCAGCAAAGCTGGTGGAGGGGTGTCACCAGTGGTGAGTGATCCCCAAAATCTCCAACCGGGACACCCTTCCGCCAGGGCTGCGCCCTACCACCCCCCTTCCAGGGGAGGAATGAAATGAATGCCGACCCGACCTAGGACTGCGCGTCACGCAACCGGACGGCAAGCCCACCACCCCGGTCGCGACATCGACAATAGCGGGCTGAGTTTCGCAGCCCTTCCCCGACAGCGGCGTCGCAAGCTACGCCCTCAACCCATCATCACCAGCCCCATCGGCCATGAAAAAAGGCGGCCTCCGGGGAGACCGCCTGATTTCGTCGACATCGTGATCCCGATAGGATCAGAAGTCGTTGCGATATTGCTCGTTGCCGATGAAGCCCAGCTTCTTGACCGCCGAACGCTTGATGACGGCCAGGGTCTCGTCGACCTTGGCGTACTTCGCGTCGGGCGCGGGCTGGAAGTGCAGTTCCGGCTCCGGGTTCATTGCGGCGGTCTGGTCCAGATACTGGCGCAGCGTGACTTCGTCGACCGGGGCACCATTCCAGGTGACGATCCCGGCGGCGTCGATGCCGACCTTGTTCTTCTCGCTGTTCACAATCGGCTGATTGTTTGGCGAGTTGACGGGCAGGTCGACCTTCACCGCGTGAGTCTGGATCGGGATGGTGATGATGAACATGATGAGGAGCACGAGCATGACGTCGATCAACGGCGTCGTGTTCATGTCCATCATCGGCTCGCCATCATCGGATCCGGCGCTCATTGCCATGGCGTGCTAACTCCTATTCTGTCCGCCCGGCCGATCAGGCGCGGGGGTTGCCGCCGGGAGGCGGCTCGGAGATGAAGCCGACACGGGCAAAACCCGCCGACTGCATCGTATAGATCGTGCCACCGATGCACCGGTACGGCGTGTTCACGTCGCCCCGGATATGCGCTTCGGGCAGCAGGTCGGGCGTGATGTTGTTACCCAGACGCTCGACTTCGGCCTTCAGCTTCTGAACGGCGCGATCGCGCAGCTCGGTCGACGTGACCGGAGTCAGGTTCCAGTACACCTTGCACTGGCCGTTCTCGCTGGTGACCGAGAGCGACACGTTTTCCGGCTTCGTGGTGGTCGGGTCGAAACGGACGTCCGGCAGCTTCAGCTTGACCGTCTGAATCACGACCGGCACCGCGATCAGGAAGATGATGAGGAGAACGAGCATGACGTCCACGAGGGGCGTCGTGTTGATCTCCGACATCGGTTTCTCGGCGGAGTCCCCGCCAACGCTCATCGCCATGAGAGAGCTATCCTATCCATGCATTCTATCGCCGATCCGAATTGGCTCGGCGGGGGGTGGCGGGGCCGTGTCCCGAAGGACCGGTCCCCGCCCCCTTAGGCTCAGGCGCGGGTCTGAACGCCACCGGCCTGACCGGCGGTGGTGGTCGCCGGGGTCGCCTTGACGGTGGTCGGCTTGGCCGCACCGGCAATGGCCGGACGAACCGCACCGTTCGAGGCCAGGAAGCCCAGCACGTCGTTCGAGAACGACGACAGGTCTTCGGCAATGCCCTTGTTACGGCGCTGCAGCCAGTTGAAGGCGAGCACGGCCGGAACCGCGACGACGAGACCCAGAGCGGTCATGATGAGCGCTTCACCGACCGGACCGGCGACGGCGTCGATCGAGGCCTGGCCCGACGAGCCGATCTTGATGAGCGCGCGGTAGATGCCGATAACGGTACCGAACAGACCGATGAACGGCGCGGTCGCACCGACGGTCGCCAGGAAGGCCAGACCGCCACCCAGCTTCGAGTTGATCGCGGCTTCCGAACGCGCCAGCGAGCCGTGCAGCCAGTCATGCGCTTCGACCGGATCGGTCAGCTTCGAATGCTGGTCCTGCGCGGCCAGACCGTCGTCGACGATCTGCTTGTACGCCGAGTTCTTCTCGAGCTTGGCCGAGCCCTCGCGCAGCGAGTTCGACGACCAGAAGCCCTGACGAACGCGCTTCGACTGGTTGATGATCTTCTGCTGCTCGAAGAGCTTCGAGAACAGGATGTAGAACGACACGATCGACATCAAGCAGAGGATGGTGAACACCGACTGCGAGATGAGGCCGCCTTCCTTCAGGGCCTGGCCGAGACCGTAGGGGTTTTCGGCACCGGCCGCGGCGCCGCCCGCGGCGAGGATGGTGGTGAGCATGGTTGGTAGGTCCTCTGACTAAAGCGTTGGGTTGTTTCGGCGTTTAGCCGTTATTCCTGTGGCAGCTGCCAACGGATGTTAAGCGTGTAAGACGATGCGATCGGATTGCCGCCGGTGTCTTGTGCCGGGGTAAAGCGAACGCGCGCCTTCGAGATGCGGCACGTCGCATCGTCCAGGGCCCGGTTGCCGCTGCTCGACAGGATCGAACAGTCGGTGACGCGACCATCGGTACCGATCGACAGCTTTGCCGACACGCGACCTTCCGCGCCTTCGCGCTGGGCCGAGGGCGGGTAGGCGTCGGGACCGAAATACTGGCCCGGGTTACCGCGAAGACCAGCCGCCTTCGAGATCACGGGTGCCGGCGGCGCAGGCGGGGCCGGCGGCGCAGGCGGGGCCGGCGGCGCGGTCGGCTGGCTCAGCGGAATCACGCTCGTCGTCGCGATCGTCGGCGCCTGGGTGGGCACGTTGACGATCGGCGGCGGCGTCACCACCGTGGTCGGCGGCGGAGGCAGGTTGGGCTGCTCCGGCGGCGGCGGGGGCGGCGGCTCCTCCGGCGGGGGTGGGGGCGGGGGCTCTTGCACGTCGAACGTGTTGAGCTTTTCGGTCGCCTTCTTCACGTACTGGTAAGCCAGCCCCGTGACGAAGGCATAGCCCAGAGCAGCATGGATGAGCACGACGATAACGATCGCGACCACCTTGCCCCCGGACATCTTCTGGTCAGTATAGGCCATTCAGCAACGAAACTCCTCAGTCTGCCAGTTTCGCCTCGCCGTAGCGTGGGGACGTGGGAAACTCCTGCCATGCTCTTTCGGCATGCGGCAGAGCCTTGAACCCTATCGTCACGGGTGGCGCGGTGCAATCAGTTTGTCGGACGTAATAAACGTACAACCGACACATGACGAAATTATTTCTGTACCGTTAACGGTCGAAAGAGTAGCGCAAAGGCATGTTTTCGCTACTCCACGCCACTCGCGCTTGCGTTTTGACGCTGGCGATCCCCACGCTCGTGACCCCGGTTTTCGCCCAGGTCCAGACCGCACCCTCGACCCGGCCGGGTGATTCGGTGTTAGCGCAAACAGGACCGGCCTACGCCGACCTGGCCGACCTGGTCCTGTCGGCGCCGGTCATCGCCGATGTGACGATCCGATCGGCCACCGCGATCAAGGGTGCCGAAGCGGCGGGCGTCGCCCCCGGTCACCAGCGTTTCTATATCGAGGCGGATGTCGGCGCGTTGATCCGTGGCGCGGGCGGCCTGCCCTCGCGGGTCGGCTATCTGTTCGACGCGGCGGTCGATGCGCGGGGTCGCGCGCCCCGGCTGAAGAAGATGCGCGTCCTGATCTATGCGCGGCGCGTGCCCAACGCCGCCGACCAGTTGCAGCTGGTCGCCCCCGATGCCCAGCTTCCCTGGGCCCCCGATACCGAACAGCGCAGCCGCACGATCGCGCGCGACGCCCTGGCCGCGGACGCGCCGCCGGTAATCACCGGGGTCGGCAACGCCTTTTTCGTGCCCGGCAGCCTGCCCGGCGAGGGCGAGACGCAGATTTTCCTGACGACGGCGAACAACCGCCCCGTCTCGCTGTCGGTACTGCGCCGTCCGGGCGAGGAACGCCGCTATGCGGTTGCACTGAGCGAGATCGTGGACGAGTCGGCCGCCCCTCCGGCGCGCGACACACTGCTTTGGTATCGTCTGGCCTGCGCGCTTCCGGCGTCGCTCCCCGATCGCAGCACCGCGTCGCTGTCACCCGAGGATGCCGAGGCCGCACGCGAGGATTATCGCTTCGTCCTGCAAAAGCTGGGTCCGTGCCAGCGGGAACGTCAGGTGCCGACCGCGAGCAGCTGACCGGTGACGGCGTGCGCGGCGGCGAGATAGGCCGCCGCCGCCGCGACGGCGGCTTCTTCGGCACCATCCCTGACCAGGATCGCATTGATCCGCGCGCCGGGCGCGGCGGCGACGGCGAGCGGCCCCACCGCCGCCTCGACCAGCGCCTGGCCGAGCGGATCGCGCCCCGGCCGCACGATCAGAACCAGGTCGACGCCCGGATGATCCGCCACGACGCGCGTGATATCGTCGTCGGGGGTCAGCTCGACTCGCCGCGCGGTCATGGGTTCAGCGCCGGTGACGGACCAGGGTGATGCCGATCGCCTCGCCATCCTCGGCAATGGCCAGCTTCACGATCTTGACCTGCACGCGGGTCACGCGCTTGTCCTGCAGGAACAGCGTGTCGCAGATATGGTCCGCAACCCCCTCGATCAGCGTGAAATGCACGCCTTCGGGAAGCTGGGTCGCGGCGTGTTTCAGGTCGAGGTAATTTTTCGACTCGGTCAGCGGGCTGTCGGGCGTGTACCGCGCCGGACAGTCGAGATCGACGGTCAGCGAGATGCGCAACGGCTGCGGCAAATGGGTTTCCTCGGAATAGATGCCGGTGAGCACCTGGACTTCGAGGTCGTGGACTTCGAGCTGGAGACGGTCTTCCATGCTAGCCCCCCTAGCAGAGCGGGCGCGCAAGAAAAGGGGAAGGCCGTGAGGCACGAGGGGTTGCATCGCCCCGCCGTCAGGCTAAGGGCGCGCGTCCCCCCTCCCCTCCTCTGGCACCGGACCGTCCGCTTGACGTTGAGAATTGCTCTCGCCCCGCTCGACGCGGTTGCCACCGATAGGGTCGAGGCACTGCTCGACCGCGCCTTTCCACCGGGGCGCCAGACCCGCACCGCCTACAAGGTGCGCGGGCGCGTCACGCCGATCGCCGGGCTGTGCTTCGCCGCGATGGCGGGCGACACGCTGATCGGTTCGATCCAGTGCTGGCCGGTCGCGCTGATCGACGACCGGGGCACGGCACATCCGATGGTGATGGTCGGCCCGGTGGCGGTCGATCCAGCGCACCAGCAGGGCGGGATCGGCCGCGACCTCCTGCGTCACATGCTGGACGCCGCCGCCGCGCAAGGGCGCGACCGGGCGATGATGCTGATCGGCGATCCGGAATATTATGGTCGCTTCTTCGGTTTTTCCGCCGAGCGGACCGCCGACTGGCGGTTGCCCGGCCCGGTCGAGCGGCACCGCCTGCTGGCGCGCGGGCCCGACGTGCCTGCGCTGGCGGGAATGCTGGGGCCCGATCCGGCGGCCCTTCGACAGGACGGATGATGGCCGACCTTTACCTGAGCGCGCGGCGTCCCTAACTCAGACCGATCATGCCGATGGCTCCGCCCCCCGACCTGTCCGCGCTCAGCCTGGCCGAAATCGTCCAGGCGATGGAGGCGCAGAAGCTGCCGCCCGTCGCGCTTTGGAATCCGACGCATTGCGGCGACAGCGAGATGCGGATCGCCCGCGACGGCACCTGGTATCATCAGGGCGGCGCGATCACCCGCCCCGCCATGGTCCGCCTGTTCTCGACCATCCTGCGCCGTGAACCCGATGGCCGCCATGTGCTGGTCACGCCGGTCGAGAAGCTGGACATCGCGGTCGAGGACGCTCCCTTCGTCGCGACGGCGGTCAAGATCGAGGGCGAAGGCTCGACGGCGCGGCTGATGTTCCAGCTCAACACCGGCGATCTGGTCGCCGCCGGGCCCGATCACGGCCTGCGCTTCGTCGAGGGTGAGGACGGCCCGCGCCCCTATCTGCACGTGCGCGACGGCCTGGAGGCCCTGATCGCCCGGCCGGTCTATTACGAACTGGCCGAACACGCGTTGAGCGGCGACGATGCCCAGCCCGGCCTTTGGAGCGATGGCCTTTTCTTTCCCCTGGCCCCGGCCCAACCTGCATGACGCTGGCCGAAAGGCTGGTTCAGGCGATGGCGCGGATCCCGGCGCAGGACCTTTTGACCGGCGATGGTGTCGAGCCGCATGAGGTGACCGGTCCGTCCACCGCCGCCGCCGTGCTGGTCCCCGTCACCGACCGTGCCGAGCCCGGCGTCATCCTGACCCAGCGGACCGACACCCTGCGCAACCATGCGGGCCAGGTGGCCTTTCCGGGCGGCCGCGCCGATCCGGGCGATATCGATCTGGTCGCGACCGCGCTGCGCGAGGCGGAGGAGGAGATCGGGCTGCCGGCACGCGCGGTCACCGTCGTGGGGCTGGCCGACCGGTATCGCACGGTCACGGGGTTCGAGGTGACGCCCGTCCTGGGCGTCATCCCGCCCGACCTGCCCCTGACCGCCGCCGAGGCGGAGGTCGCGGCCCTGTTCGAGGTGCCGCTGTCCTTCCTGCTCGATCCTGCCCATCACCACCGGGTCAGCGCGCCGTGGCGCGGGCGGACCCGCCATTTCTACGAGATATTATGGAACGACCGGCGCATCTGGGGCGCGACAGCCGCGATGATCGTCAACCTGTCGCGGCGGCTGCAATGGGCGGCATGACGCCGGAAGCCACCCCCTGGGCGAACCGGCCCGAACTGATCGCGCTGGCCCGGCGGCTGGACGCGCGGTTCGTCGGCGGGGCGGTGCGCGACATGCTGCTGGGGCTGGCGGTCGCCGATATCGACCTCGCCACGCCGCTGTCGCCCGAAACGGTGATCGAGCGGGTGCGCGAGGGCGGCTTCAAGCCCGTACCCACCGGGATCGCGCACGGCACGATCACCGCCGTCCTGCCCGATGGTCCGGTCGAGGTCACGACGCTGCGCCGCGACGTGGCGACCGATGGCCGCCATGCCGTCGTCGCCTTCACCGACGACTGGCGCGAGGATGCGGCGCGGCGCGACTTCACGATGAATGCCCTCTATGCCGATCCGACCACGGGCGCGCTGTTCGACTATTTCGGGGGGCTGGACGACATGAAGGCCGGGCGCGTCCGCTTCATCGGCGATCCTTTGCAGCGTATCGCCGAAGATCACCTGCGCATCCTGCGCTTCTTCCGCTTCCACGCCCGGTTCGGCCAGGCGATCGACGAGGCGGGACTGGCCGCCTGCGCCGCCCGCGCCAACGACCTGATGGCCCTGTCGCGCGAGCGGATCGCGGCCGAGCTGCTCAAGCTGCTGGTCGCAGCGCGCGCCGTTTCGGTCGTCTCGTTGATGGTCGAACATGGTATCTTCCGCGCGGTGCTGCCCGAGATCGACATGGAGGGGGTCGCGCGCCTGCGCGCCCTGGCCGAGCGAGAGGAGCAAGCCGGGGTCGCACCCGATGCGATCCGGCGCCTCGCCGCAATGTTGCCGCCCAATGCCGCCGAAGCCGTCGGCGCGCGGCTGAAGCTGTCCAACACCGATCGCAAACGGCTGATCGCCGCGACAGCGGGTCCGGGTGACGAAGGGGCGCGCGCGCTGGCCTATCGGACCGGGGTGGGCGGCGCGGTCGACCGGCTGCTGCTAGCGGGCGAATCGATCGAGTCGATCCGCGACTGGACGCCCCCTGCCCTGCCCCTGACCGGCGGCGCGCTGGTCGAGCGCGGGATCAGCAAGGGGCCAGAGGTCGCACGGCTCTTGCGACAGGTCGAGACGCAGTGGATCGCCGAGGGCTTTCCCGACGCCACGCGGGTCGGCGAACTGGCCGACGCCGCCGTCGCTCAGGCCTGAGCCGCGATCATCGCCCAGGCGGCGTCGGGGTCGAGCGGACGGGCATAATAATAGCCCTGGCCATAGGTGCAGCCGAGCGCGGCCAGGGTCTGGCCCAGCTCGACCGCCTCGATCCCCTCGGCGGTGGTCTTCATGCCCAGCGCCTGCGCCAAGCCCAGTATCGCGCGGACGATCGCGATCTTGTCGCGATCAGCCAGCATCCCCGAGACGAAGCTGCGGTCGATCTTGAGCACGTCGATCGGCAACTTCTGAAGATAGGCGAGGCTGGAATAGCCCGTGCCGAAATCGTCCATGGCGATCGTCGTGCCCACCGCCTTCAGGGCATCCATGATCGCGGTCATGCGCGCGGCATCGCCGACGATCGCGCTTTCGGTCAGCTCCAGCGTCAGGCGATCGCCCGCGATACCCGTGTCCGCCAGCGCGGCCTGGATCATCGTGGGGATGTCGTCGCGCTGCAACTGGATGGCCGAGACATTGACCGACAGGCGGACGCCGCAATGCCCCCCCGCCGCCCGGTCCCATGCCGCCAGCTGCGACAGCGCCTTGTTCACCGCCCAGCGACCGAGCGGCATGATGAGCCCGGATTCCTCGGCGACCGGGATGAAATCGGCGGGCGAGTGATCCCGCCCCTCGACATCGCGCCACCGTGCCAGCGCCTCGAACGCGACGGTCTTGCCCGAGGACAGGTCGCAGATCGGTTGATAGGCGAGATGCAGTTCGTCCCTCTCGATCGCGCGGCGCAGCGCGGTTTCCATCGCGAATTGCGCCCGCGCGATGGTGAAGGCCTGGGGGTGATAGATTTCGGTGCGGCCCTGCGCCTTGGCGCGCTTGACCGCAAACTGGGCGTGGCGGATCAGCTCCTCGGCGTCGTCGTCCGACCCATCGTGAAAGGCGATGCCGACCGAACCCTCGACATTCACCTCGTAATCGGTGAGCCGGAACGGCGCGCGCAACGCCCGGTCGATCCGATCGGCCAGCGCCTCGGCCTCGCCCTCGGAGCCGTCGAGCATCATCAGGATGCCGAACTCGTTGCCGCCGATCCGCCCGATCGAGTCGCGCGACCGCAGCGCCCCCTTCAGGCGGCGCGCGACCGTGATCAGCAACTCGTCACCGACCAGCGAACCCATGCAGGCGTTCAGCCGCCCGAAGCGGTTGATGTCGATCACCAGCACCGCATGGCGCTGGCCGGTCGCCATCGCGGCCTCGATCAGATCGCCGAAACCCTGGCGATTCGGCAGGCCGGTCAGGCTGTCGGTGGTCATTTCCCGGCGCAGGCTGCGTTCGGTGTGATGCTGCGCTGTCTGGTCGACCAGCATCAGGACACAGGATTCGCCCTGCCCCTCGACCGCCGTCTCCGCCGAACGGGTCAGCGTCGCCTGAAAATAGCGGCAGTCGATGGCGTCGCCCAACTGCATCGGAAACTCGATCGACGTCCGCCCGGAGGACAGGAACGATTCGACCCGATCCGTCAGTTCGGCCAGCAGCATCGCCTGATAAAGCTGGTCGTTCAGGCAGGCGCGGCGGAAGGCATCGTTGGCGGTGCCGATCACCGGCTGCCCCTCGACCAGCGCGACCTCGGCGGCGGGAATCGCCATGATTCCGATCGCGCACGATGTAAGCGACGCAGCCGCATGGTTTGGGGGGCGTTGCGCCGGATACGCGATCGAAGCCATCTTCATATGATGTAGCGCAGGATCGTTAAGGGCTTCTGAATTTGGGCAGAAATCTAGACCGAAAACGGTTGCGATACATCAATTCGAATAGCGCCTGGCAGGGAATGTCGTGGCCCCGCCGTCGGACCATCATCGCACCGACCAGACCGAAGCCGAGTCGGTGCGATCAGCCGAAGCGGTTGTCGCGCGGAAAGCCGGTCGGCGGCATGCGTCCCGCCGCCCCGCGCGCCGTGCGCCAGGCGGACAGGTCGTGCTCGGTCCGCACTCGCCCGGTATCGCCGCCCATCGGCCAGCTCAGCCCGTCCTTGAAGACGAAGGTCGTCGCATCCGACAGCCCGCCGTCGCGATAGCGTTGCAACTGCACGCCCGTGCCGCGCGACAGCTCGACGAACTCGGTCAGCGGGAAGACCAGCAGCTTGCGATTGTCCCCGATCGCCGCGACATAGTCGTCGTCCGTGCCCACCGGCCGCACGACCTTCAAGGTGGAGCCCGCGCGCGGCGTCAGCACGGTCTTGCCCTTGCGCGTCTCGGCGATGGTGTCGGCGGTCGGCACGATGAAGCCGCGCCCGTCCGATGCCGCGACCAGCAGCTTGGGCGCGCGCGCGGCGGGCAGGAAGCCGACGATGCCGATCGAACCGTCGAGATCGATCATCGCCCGCACCGGCTCACCGAAACCACGTCCGCCCGGCAGCTTGTCGGCGGCCAGCGTGAAGAACCGCCCGTTCGCCGCGGCCAATAGCAGCTTGTCGGTCGTCTGCGCGTGGAAGGCGAAGGCGGGGCCGTCGCCTTCCTTGAACTTGGCGGTGTCGGCCGAGGCGAGGTCGACATGACCTTTCATCGCGCGGATCCAGCCGCGCTGCGACAGGATGACGGTGATCGGCTCGCGCTCGATCATCGCTTCCAGCGGGATGTCGCGGGTCGGCGCGGCTTCCTCGATCAGCGTCCGGCGCGCGCCCAGCGGCGTCTCCAGGCCATAGCGGTCGCGGAGCTTTGCGAAATCCTTCTTCATCCGCGTCCGCTGCCGCTGGTCGGAACCCAGGAGCAGGGTCAGTTGCTCACGTTCCTTGTCCAGCTTGTCGCGCTCGCCGCGAATCTCGAACTCTTCCAGGCGGCGGAGCGAGCGGAGGCGCATATTGAGGATCGCCTCGGCCTGACGGTCGGTCAGGCGAAACTCCTCGATCATCACCGCCTTGGGCTCGTCCTCGGTACGGATGATCTCGATCACCCGGTCGAGGTTGAGATAGGCGACCAGATAACCGTCGAGCAATTCGATCCGGTCGGCGATCTTGCCCAGCCGATGCTCGGACCGGCGACGCAGCACGACGAACTGATGCTCGACCCAGGCGGCCAGCGCCTCGCGCAGGGACATGACGCGCGGCGTGCGGTCCTTGTCCAGCACGTTGAGGTTCAGGCTGACCCGCGTCTCCAGGTCGGAGAAGCGGAACAGCCCGTCCATCAGCACCTGCGGATCGACGGTGCGCGCCCGCGGCTCCAGCACGATGCGGACCTGTTCATCCGATTCGTCGCGAACATCGGCCAGGATCGGCAGCTTCTTGTCGTTGATCAGCGTGGCGATCTGTTCGATCAGCTTGCCCTTGGCGACGCCGTAGGGGATTTCACTGATAACGATCTGCCAGCCGCCGCCCTTTTCGCGCTCGATCTCGAAACGGGCACGGACGCGGAAACCGCCCCGCCCCGTCGTGTAGCTTTCGCGCAGGATGGCGGGTGCATCGACGACGCTGCCGCCGGTCGGGAAGTCGGGCCCCTTGACCAGCGCCAGGATCGCATCGTCGTCCGCCTCGGGCTGATCGACCAGCAGGATCGCGGCCTCCAGCAGTTCGGCGGCGTTGTGCGGCGGGATACTGGTCGCCATGCCGACCGCGATGCCGCTCGCGCCGTTCGCCAAAAGGTTGGGGAACAGGCCCGGGAACAGCTCGGGCTCCTGCTCCTCGCCATTATAGGTCGGGCGATAGGCGACGGCATCTTCGTCCAGGCCGTCCATCAGGTCGATCGCGACCTGGGTCAGCCGTGCCTCGGTATAACGATAGGCGGCGGCGTTATCGCCGTCGATATTGCCGAAATTGCCCTGTCCGTCGACCAGCGGATAACGCAGCGCGAAGTCCTGCGCGAGGCGGACCATGGCGTCATAGACCGACTGGTCGCCATGCGGATGATATTTACCGATCACGTCGCCGACGACGCGCGCGCACTTCTTATAGCCCGAGGCGGGATCGAGCTTGAGCAGCCGCATCGCCCAGAGCAGCCGCCGGTGCACCGGCTTCAGGCCGTCGCGCACATCGGGCAGCGAGCGCGCGGTGATCGTCGACAGCGCATAGACCAGATACCGCTCGGACAGCGCACTGTCGAACGGGGCATCGAGGATGCCGACGGGAGGATTGTCGCGGAGATCGATCGCCATGGAAGCCCAGCTTCTAGCAAGCCCGTGGAGCCGGGGCAATCACTCGGATCAAATCAGGAACATTGTATGGACTTACCCTACCCTGCCCGCCGGGTGCCGATCTGATCGGCTTGGCCCCAAAAGCCGGGTGATGGGGCGATCCATTCTTTTCACGGCCTTTTTTCAGGGACTTTGTAACATACTATTTCCGAGCTGATTTCACTGTTGAAATCGATTCTCATTACTAACTAATTCGATCCCAGGCCTCGCCAGCAGGTCTTTTCCAAAAGGGGAATCATGCTCACCAACGTCTCGACCATGGGGTCGCGGCGGCGGCACCTTCGTGTCCCGTCGCTTTGCGCGCCGCTCTCCATTTTGATCCTGGCAACGCCGGCCTGGGCGCAAAGCACGGCGCCGACCAGATCGGAAAAGGCCGGCAGCACGGACGGTGACATCGTCGTCACCGCCACCGGCTACAGCCAGAAGCAGGAGGATGCCCCGGCGTCCATCACGATCATCGACGGCGACGACCTGCGCCGCCGCTCGATCCAGAGCCTGGCCGACGCGGTGCGCGACGTCGAGGGCGTGACGGTCAACGGCAGCGCCAACGAAACCGACATCCAGATTCGCGGCATGCCCGGCGACTATACGCTTATCATGGTCGATGGCCGCCGCCAGAGCGGACGCGAATCCCGCGTCAACGGCAATCGCGGCTACGAGCAGAGCTTCACCCCGCCCGCCGCCGCGATCGAGCGGGTCGAGGTGGTGCGCGGACCCATGTCCTCGCTCTATGGATCGGATGCGATCGGCGGCGTCATCAACATCATCACCCGCCGCCCCACCCCAAATTGGAGCGGCAGCGTGTCCTATGACCTGTCGCTGCGCCCGTCGGGCGACCAGGGCAATGCCCTGAACGCGCAAGCCTTTGTCAGCGGCCCGGTCGTCCCCGGCCTGCTGGGCGTGCAGGCCTGGGGCAGCTATCTGGCGCGCGGCGCGGACGACGATGTCGTCGTCACCAACGGCTTTACCCGCGCCCGCCAACGCAACGCGACCGGCCGACTGGTCCTGACGCCGGCCCAGGGTCATGAGGTGATCCTGGAGGGTGGCCTGTCGCGCCTCCGCAACGGCGAGGGCCTGAGCCCCAACTGGGCGACGCGGCAACAGGACAACAACCGCGACTATTGGTCGCTGATGCACAATGGCCGCTGGGGCAAGCTGTCGTCGCTGCTATCCTATCTGGACGAGCATACCAGCCGCGAGGGACTGGCCACGCCGGACCAGACCGACGTGTTCGGCCGTCGACCCGAGGTGCGCAACCGCGTGGCGGACGGCAAGCTGGTGTTGCCGACCGCGCACAATACCACGACCATCGGCGCACAATGGCTGAAGACTGGCCTGCGCGACTGGAACCAGGCCAATGTCGGCCGCCCGAACCAGCGCGAATACGAACGCTATTCGGTGGTGCAGAAGGCGATCTTCGCCGAGAATGAATGGCGGGTGCTGCCGGGGTTCAGCCTGACCGGCGGCATCCGGCTGGACGATCATCAATTCTATGGTCGCCACCTGAACCCGCGCGCCTATGCCGTGTGGCATGTGACTAGCCAATGGACGGTGAAGGGCGGCGTCGCGCGCGGCTTCAAGGCGCCCGAGCTGCGCGCGGTGATTCCCGATTATGCCGTGATCCGGCGCAACCGCTTCGTCCAGTTCGGCAATCCGGCGCTGCGCCCCGAAAGCAGCGTCAATTACGAGGCGACATTGGCCTGGTCGAACCGCTCGGGCATCTCCGCCAACGCGACCATCTTCTACAACGACTTCCGCGACGCGCTGTCGACCGTCACCACCACCCGGCGGTGGCAGGGCCTGCAGATCATGGATCGGGTCAATCTGAACCGCGCCTCGATCCTGGGTGTCGAGTTGGCGGGCCGCTGGCGGATCGATCCGACGCTGTCGATCCGGGGCAACCTGACCTATCTCGATTCCGAGCAGAAGAGCGGCCCCAACAGGGGTGCGCCGCTAGCGCTGACCCCACGCTTCAAGGGCAATGCGCGGCTGGACTGGGATGCCGGGCCCGACACGCGGATCTGGACCGCGTTCAACTATTACGGAAAGGAATATGAGGCGACCGTGACGGGCTCCCCCGCCCCGCCCTATGCCACCGCCGACCTGCTGGCGACCCAGCGTCTGACGCGCGGCCTGACGCTGAAGGGCGGCGTGTACAATGTCGCGGACAAGCGGCTGGACGACGCGACCTATGGCACGGTCAACTATGGACGGACGCTGTTCGTGGGGCTGCTCGCCGATTTCTGAGGCGAGCCCCTGAAAAGCAAAGCGGGCGCGATGGGAATCGCGCCCGCTTCATGTCCGGCGATACCGGTCGGCTTACGTCCGGTTCGCCTGCGCCTGGTTCACATCCTGCTGGAAGTGATCGCCCGCGGCGACGGTGCAGTTCTGGAAGGCGACGGGGGTGAAGGTCTCGACCCCGGCGACCTCCTCGTCGGTCACCGCCTTGCCCTTGGCCGTGTGGCCGGGTGCGAAGGCGACGACTTCGGGGCGGAAGGTCGCAAGGACGTCCGCGGTGTCGCGGCAGGCGACCGTGCGTTCCTTGTTGCCGTTCTTCACCACCGCGATGGCCTCCATGCCGTTGGCGAGCGGCACATGGGCCTGCTCCCAGATCTGCGGCTGCTGCGCCATGTGCATCGGCCGTGCAACGGCAGCACCCGCCGTCAGCATCAGAGCCCCACCAACAACACCGATCATCAGCTTGTTCATGACTTCCTCCTTTGCAAGCACCATCTAAACCCACGACTTTGGAGATCGGTTTCCTGTTCTTTCCACCTTACATTTTTTTCATGCTCTCTTAAAATCTCTTCCATCATGTACGGATAATTACATGGCCGTAATGTTGGCTTTACTGTCCATGCCAACACATTGCTCATGCCGCGGTGGCCCGCACGCTTCCATTGCGCCGCCGCGCCGCATCCATTATAGGCCGCGCCATCCCGCCTCGGGCCTCAGCATGGGGGCGCCGGGGCTGTACTCATTTCAGGGGACCGCCGCATGGCTCGCCGCCGCCAAATCTACGAAGGCAAGGCCAAGATCCTGTACGAGGGCCCCGAGCCCGGCACGCTGATCCAGTATTTCAAGGACGACGCCACCGCGTTCAATGCCCAGAAGAAGGGCACGATCAACGGCAAGGGCGTGCTGAACAACCGTATCTCCGAGCATGTCTTCACGATGCTCGACCATATCGGCGTTCCCACCCACTTCATCCGCCGCCTGAACATGCGCGAGCAGTTGATCCGCCAGGTCGAGATCGTGCCGATCGAGGTCGTGGTGCGCAACGTGGCGGCAGGCTCGCTGTCGAAGCGCCTGGGCATCGAAGAGGGCGTGAAGCTGCCCCGCACGATCATCGAATATTATTACAAGGACGATGCGCTGGGCGACCCGATGGTCACCGACGAGCATATCGCCTGCTTCGGCTGGGCCAGCCAGGAAGAGATGCACGACATCGCCGACCTGGCGATTCGCGTGAACGACTTCCTGTCGGGCATGTTCGCCGCGATCGGCATCCGCCTGGTCGACTTCAAGCTGGAATTCGGCCGCATCTGGGACAACGACTTCGGTCGCATCATCCTGGCCGACGAGATCAGCCCCGATGGCTGCCGCCTGTGGGACATGACCACCAACGAGAAGCTGGACAAGGACCGGTTCCGCCGCGACCTGGGCGGCGAGGTCGAGGCCTATCAGGAAGTGGCGCGCCGTCTGGGCCTGCTGCCCGAGGGGGGCGACACCGCCGTCCTCGATCTGGAAGAACACCGCAAGAGCCGGGGCAAGTAAATGAAGCTCAAGATTTTCGTCACCCTGAAGCCCGGCGTGCTGGACCCGCAGGGCAAGGCGATCCAGCACGCGCTGGGCAGCCTGGGCTTTGCCGGCGTCGATGACGTGCGCGCGGGCAAGCTGATCGAGATGCAGGTCGCCGACGAGACGACCGACGCCCAGATCGACGAGATGTGCCGCCAGTTGCTGGCCAACACCGTGATCGAGAATTACCGGGTGGAGCGCGCCTGATGAAGACCGCCGTGATCGTCTTTCCGGGCTCGAACTGCGACCGCGACCTCGCCGTTGCGCTGGAGGCGGTGACGGGCGTCAAGCCGGCCATGGTCTGGCACGGCGACAGCGAACTCCCCGAAGGACTGGGGCTGATCGGCGTGCCGGGCGGCTTCTCCTATGGTGACTATCTGCGTTGCGGCGCGATCGCGGCCCGCTCGCCGATCATGCGTGCGGTCGTGGACTCGGCCAACAAGGGCACGCCGGTGTTCGGCGTGTGCAACGGCTTCCAAGTGCTGGCCGAAACCGGGCTTCTGCCAGGCGCGCTGATGCGCAACCGCTCGCTCAACTTCGTATGCCGCGACGTCGATCTGGAGGTGGCCAACACCGACAGCGCCTTCACGCGGCTGTACAAGCAGGGCGAGACGATCCGGATTCCGGTCGCGCATCATGACGGCAATTATTTCGCCGATGTCGAGACGCTGGACCGGCTGGAAGGCGAAGGCCGCGTGGCGTTCCGCTATGCCGAGGACGTCAACGGCTCGGCGCGGAACATCGCGGGTGTGCTGAACGAGCGTCGCAACGTGCTGGGCATGATGCCCCACCCCGAGCGTCGTATCGAAGCCGCGCACGGCGGCGACCATGGCCGCCGCCTGTTCGAGGGGCTGCTGGAAATGGTCGGGGCGTAAACCCCCGTCCGTTTTAGCCCACCCTGAGCGCCTGCCCTGGCAGGCGGTCGAAGGGGAACAGGACGATTTATGGGGAGGCGAGGCAACTCGCCTCCCCTTTCATTTTGGATTCACGCGAAGCCGCGATGGCGCCAAGAAGGCTGGTTCGCGCAGAGGCGCAGAGGACGCAGAGGCGTTTCGCGCACGAAGAGCATTTCCCGCCTCACTACGGCGGCTTGGGAGATCATGCAGCCGACGCCTTATTCGCCCTCTCCGCGTCCTCTGCGCCTCCGCGCGAACAAATCTTCCTTGAACCCTTCGCGTCATCGCGGCTTCGCGCGAACTCAAACCTTCGCCCGGAATGGCGTGAAGTCCGTGCCCTCGTCGAATACGTCGACACCCTCGGCACGCTTCAAAAAGCCGACGATCAGATACGTTACCGGCGTCAGCAGCACCTCCCAGCCCACCTTCAACGCCCATTGCGTGAACAGCACCACGACCACCAGATGCGTCGTCCAGCCCTCCGCGCCCCAAAACGCCAGCGGATAGAAGATCAGGCTGTCCACCCCCTGCCCCACCAGCGTCGAACCGATCGTCCGCGACCAGAGATGCCGCCCGCTGGTCCAAACCTTCATTCGCGCCATGACATAGGCGTTGGCGAACTCGCCTGCCCAGAAGGCACACACGCTGGCCAGCACGATCCGCGGCACCTGCCCGAAGATCACCTCATAGGCCGCCTGGTTGGTCCAGGTCGGCGCGGGCGGCAATGCCACGACAACATAGCTCATGAACGCCATGAACAGCACTGCCGCCGTTCCCGCCCAGATCACCCGCCGCGCACGGGCATAGCCATAGACCTCGGTCAGCACGTCGCCGATCACATAGCTCAGCGGAAAGAACAGGATGCCCGCGCCGAACGGCCACTGGCCGACCAGCGGCAAGGTGATGACCGCCACCTTGCCAGCGCCGATGACATTCGACAGCAGCAGGATGGTCACGAAGGCCGCCATGACGAAGTCGAACCAGCGGAACGCCCCGTGGCCGACATCCCGGCTCGCCACCACCCGTTCCACGCCCATGCCCATCCCTTCCACCGTGAGGGGCGACATTTATCGCCATTCCCAACTCAAGCAAACCACGCTAGGGAGCCCGTCATCCGCGCGTCCGTAGCTCAGTTGGATAGAGCAAGGAGCTTCTACCTCCTCGGTCGGGGGTTCGAATCCCTCCGGGCGCGCCATTTCTTCCATTCGCAATGAAAAAGCGCCCCGGCATGGGCCGAGGCGCTTCTCGCATATCATACTGTGAACGGTGCCTTGCGGCACCGAATAACCAAGCCGCAGCCCCGCCCCGCGGGGCCGCGAATCTTGGTTATTCCCACTCGATCGTGCCGGGCGGCTTGCTGGTATAGTCATAGACGACGCGGTTGATGCCCTTCACCTCGTTTATGATCCGGGTGGTCACGCGCGGCAGGAAGTCGCCGGGGAAGTCGAAGGCCTGCGCCGTCATGCCGTCGACCGAGGTCACCGCGCGCAGCGCCAGGACCGAATCGTAGGTACGACCGTCGCCCATCACGCCGACCGAACGGACCGGCAGCAGCACCGCGAAGGCCTGCCAGATCGCGTCGTACAGACCCGCCTTGCGGATTTCCTCGAGATAGATGGCATCCGCCTTGCGCAGGATATCGCAGCGCTCGCGCGTCACCTCGCCGGGGATGCGGATGGCCAGGCCAGGTCCGGGGAACGGATGGCGGCCAACGAACACGTCGGGCAGCCCCAGTTCGCGACCCAGCACGCGAACCTCGTCCTTGAACAGCTCGCGAAGCGGCTCGACCAGCTTCATGTTCATGCGTTCGGGCAGGCCGCCGACATTGTGGTGGCTTTTGATCGTCACCGACGGGCCGCCGGTGAAGCTGACGCTCTCGATCACGTCCGGATAGAGCGTGCCCTGGGCCAGGAACTCGGCGCCGCCGATCTTCTTGGCCTCGGCCTCGAACACGTCGATGAAGGTCTTGCCAATGAACTTACGCTTGGCCTCGGGGTCGGTGACGCCCGCCAGGCCGTCCATGAACAGGTCCTGCGCGTCCACATGGACCAGCGGGATGTTGTAGTGACCACGGAACAGGCTGACCACCTGCTCCGCCTCACCCTGGCGCAGGATGCCGCCATCGACGAACACGCAAGTCAGCTGGTCGCCGATCGCCTCATGGATCAGAAGTGCGGCGACCGACGAGTCGACCCCGCCCGACAGGCCGCAGATCACCTTGCCCGTGCCGACCTGCTCGCGGATCTCGGCGATCTTGGCGGCGCGGAACTCGGCCATGGTCCAGTCGCCGGAAAGCCCGGCGACATGGCGGACGAAATTGGCGATCAGCTTGGCCCCGTCGGGGGTGTGCACGACCTCAGGGTGGAACTGCATCGCATAGATGCGGCGCTCGTCATTGGCGATGATCGCGTACGGCGCACCGGGGCTGGTCGCGACGACGCGGAAGCCGGGGGCCAGCGCCGTGACCTTGTCGCCATGGCTCATCCACACCTGGTGCCGCTCACCCGTCGCCCACAGGCCGTCGAACAGCGTGCATTCGCCCTCGACGGTGATGAAGGCCTCACCGAATTCGCCGCTGTCGCCCTTTTCGACCTTGCCGCCAAGCTGCTCGGTCAGCGCCTGCTGGCCATAGCAGATGCCCAGCATCGGCAGGCCGCTGTCGAGGATCGCCTGCGGAATGCGCGGGGAATTCTCGTCGACGACGGAGGCGGGGCCACCCGACAGGATGACCGCGGCGGGGTTGATCCGCGCGAACGCCTCGGCGGCGGATTGGAAGGGTACGATCTCGCTATAGACCCCCGCCTCGCGCACGCGGCGCGCGATGAGCTGGGTGACCTGGCTGCCGAAATCGACGATGAGGATGCTGTCCGGGTGCTCCATGGCGGTCCGATAGCGAGGTCTTTGGCGAAAAGCTACCGGGTCGGACCGGTTTGAAGCGACTCGATCGCGACCATTCGTACGGCCTGGGCGTCGACGCGACAGCGGAAGCCGTGCGCCACCCCCGCCTCGCGGTAGTTGGCGCGCAGCAGCACGTCGCCCTGGACGTCATATCCATTGCCCAGCGGATTTGCGGTGTGCACCTGCCCGACCTGCGCCAGCGGGAAGCTGCGGCGCCCCTCCGCCTCGATCGCCTTGGCACAGGCATGGACGGCCGCCTCGCTGTCGGTTTCCGCACGATAGGAGGACGGCGCTTCGGCCGCACGCACCGGTCGCGACGGGTCGACCGGCCCGACTCCGGATGCGGGCTTGCGTCCCTTGACCAGCGCCGCTGCCGTGGACAGCACGGCCCCCGCCACGAAGCCCGTGGTCGCGGCACCACCCTGTTCGCGCATCTGCGGGCCCAGCCAGGGACGATTGGCGTCGCTGGGCAGCATCGGCACGAACGCGGCCCTGGTCTTGGTGCGTTGCGTATCGGTCGGTGCCGTGTCCGCCTGCGCCGCATCACTCTGCACCGCGCCACTCTGCGCCATTGCGGGCGACAGGGTCACCCCCATCGCCAAAACCGCCGCCATCAACCCCCGCATATGTCCCCTCCTCTGGCCTGCTCCGGTGTATCGCATCGCATCCCGGCCGCGTTCAATGCTGCGACACTGCAGAAAACTGCTTGGCCCAACGAAAAGGGGGCCGCACCATCGCTGGCACGACCCCCTCTCGAAGGTGTCTCGAAAGACGCGTAGATTTACGCGGCTTCGTCGAAGTCCTCGTCGTTCATGACCGGACCCGAATCCTGGCCCTTCGCCGAGACGTCGCGGTCGACGAACTCGATGATCGCCATCGGCGAGGCGTCCGACGCGCGGATGCCGGCCTTGATGATGCGGGTATAGCCACCGTTGCGGTCCGCATAGCGGGTCGCCAGGGTGTCGAACAGCTTCACCAGCTGTGCGTCGTCGAGCAGACGGGCATGGGCCAGACGACGGTTCGAGAGACCGCCCTTCTTCGCCAGGGTCACCAGCTTTTCGACGTAGGGACGCAGTTCCTTCGCCTTGGCGACGGTGGTGGTGATCTGCTCATGCTTGATCAGGGCTGCCGCCATGTTGCGGAACAGCGCGATACGATGAGCCGAGGTACGCTGCAGCTTACGGCCGCCGACGCGATGACGCATGGGTATTTCCTTCGTTCGTTAAGGGGCCGTGTCACGGAACCCCAGAGCCGGTGACCGTCAAGGCCGTCACCTTCGCCTGTCTTGTGGCTCTCCGGCATGAGCCGGGGAGCGGATCAGCAAAGCTGGGAGCGGCCGGACCGGATCACGGCGAAGCCGCGATCCTGACGTCGAACGGGCCGCCCATGGGCGACCCGCCGGCCGGGCTTTCGCCGTCTCGCGGATAGCGATGCTATCCGCGCGTGGCTCAGCCCATGATCTCCTGTTCCAGCTTCTTGGCCATTTCCTCGATATTCTCGGGCGGCCAGCCGGGGATTTCCATGCCCAGGCGCAGACCCATGGACGACAGCACTTCCTTGATCTCGTTCAGCGACTTGCGACCGAAATTGGGAGTGCGCAGCATCTCGGCTTCGGTCTTGCCGACCAGATCGCCGATATAGATGATGTTGTCGTTCTTGAGGCAGTTTGCCGAACGCACCGACAGTTCCAGCTCGTCGACCTTCTTGAGAAGGTAACGGTTGATCTGCTGCGCGTCGCTCTGCGGCTCGCCACCAGCGGCGGGGATCGCCGCCTGGCCGACCGGCGCGGCGCGGGTGAGCGCCGAGTCGTCGAAGTGCACGAACAGCGCCAGCTGGTCCTGGAGGATGCGCGCGGCATAGGCCACGGCGTCTTCCGGGGTCACGGTGCCGTCGGTCTCGATCGACAGCGTCAGCTTGTCATAATCGAGGTCCTGGCCGACGCGGGTCGGATCGACCTTGTACGACACCTGACGGACCGGCGAATAGAGCGCGTCGACCGGGATCAGACCGATCGGCGCATCGGCCGGACGGTTCGATGCGGCGGGGACATAGCCCTTCCCGATGTCGGCGGTCAGTTCCATGTTGAACGTCGCGCCTTCGTCGAGATGACAGATCACCAGGTCCTTGTTCATGACCTCGATGTCGCCCGACACGGCGATGTCGCCGGCCTTGACGGTGGCGGGGCCGGTTGCCGACAGCTGGAGCCGCTTGGGACCTTCGCCCTGCATGCGGATGGCGAGCTGCTTGACGTTCAGGACGATGTCGGTGACGTCTTCACGCACACCAGCCAGCGACGAGAATTCGTGCAGCACGTTCTCGATCTTGATCGAGGTCACGGCCGCGCCCTGGAGCGACGAGAGGAGCACGCGACGAAGCGCGTTGCCCAGCGTCAGGCCGAAGCCACGCTCCAGCGGCTCGGCAACGAACGTCGCCTTCCGCTTGCCATCGCCACCCTTTTTCTCGAGCGCGTTGGGCTTCTTCAGTTCCTGCCAGTTCTTTGCGTTGACAGACACGTGGTTCCCCTGAGTTGTGGGCCGGAACGGGGACGGTTCCAGCCATGGAGAGAGGCATGGCCGACTCGTCAGCCGGCCATGGGAAGCATCAGACGCGGCGACGCTTGGAAGGCCGCACGCCGTTGTGCGGGATCGAGGTGACGTCGCGGATCGAGGAGATCTGGAAACCGACCGCCTGCAGCGCGCGAAGTGCCGACTCGCGGCCCGAACCCGGACCCTTCACTTCGACTTCCAGGGTGCGGACGCCGTGCTCGGCGGCCTTCTTGCCCGCGTCTTCCGCTGCGACCTGCGCCGCATACGGGGTCGACTTGCGCGAACCCTTGAAGCCCATCGCACCAGCCGACGACCACGAAATGGCGTTGCCTTGCGCGTCGGTGATGGTGATCATGGTGTTGTTGAAGCTGGCGTTCACATGAGCGACGCCGGCGGTGATGTTCTTGCGCTCGCGACGACGAATGCGCTGCGGTTCACGTGCCATTATATGAAAGTCCTGACCTGGTATCCTGATGCGGAGAGCGGCGGGCGGTCAGCCACAAGCCTGCCCTCCGGCGGAGTAATTCGCCGGGGCGAATTACTTCTTCTTGCCCGCGATCGGCTTTGCCTTACCCTTGCGGGTGCGCGCGTTGGTGTGCGTGCGCTGGCCGCGGACCGGCAGGCCCTTGCGGTGACGCAGGCCGCGATAGCAGGCCAGATCCATCAGGCGCTTGATGTTCATCGCGGTTTCGCGACGCAGATCGCCTTCGACCGTATGATCGGCGTCGATGGTTTCACGGATCTGGAGAACTTCCTGATCCGACAGGTCCTGGACGCGACGATCTTCGGCGATGTTCAGCTTGGCAGTGATCTGCTTCGCCTTGGTCGGACCGATGCCGTGGATATAAGTCAGCGCAATCAGAACGCGCTTGTTGGTCGGGAGGTTGACACCCGCAATACGTGCCATGAAACTTGTTCTCCTAGCTCCACGGAGCATGGCATGGCCGCACACGCTCCATCTCAACGCGATGGTTCCACCACGCACGATCGCGACGCACGCAAGTCGCGCGTCGTCCATCGGGTGCACTGGAAGGACGGTCCGTTAAAGGCCGCGCAACACCCTGTCAAGCGATCGGTTCCCGAAACCTGCCCGACTGGACGCGACGCAGGGTCAGCCAGCGGCGGAACGACACGATCGCCCAGACGATCTCGACGACCCCGAACGGCCAGGCGCCCTGCATGAAGCCATAGACCGAGCCCGCGATACAGCCCAGCACGAACCCCAGCGTCCACCAGTGCGTCCCCGCCTCCATGGCATAGCAGACCAGGGTGAACGATACGGCGGCCAGGCCGAACAGGGAGAGATTATCCATGACGCGGGGTGTAGAGCCCTGACGGAAAGGGGCAAACCTTATTCCTCCCCTTGCGGGGGAGGAATAGCGTCTTCACGGAATCACCACCCGTGCCACCAGGCCGGGGGCATTGTCGCCCAGTTCGAACCGGCCGCCATGCAGCCGGGCCACCGCCTCGATCAGCGCCATGCCCAGCCCTGCACCCGGCGTGGTGCGCGCCGTATCGAGTCGTCCGAAACGCTTGAGCGCCTGGGCGTGGTCGGCCTCGGCGATGCCGGGGCCGTGATCCTCGACCTGGAACAGGATTCCCTCCGCCCCGTCGCGCAGGCGCAACGTCACCTGGCCGCCCGCCGCGCCATGCTTGAGCGCATTGTCGATCAGGTTGGAGAGCGCCTGGCTCATGAGTTCGCGGTGGAGGGGCAGCGGCGCGGGGCGTGCCTCGACCTCGATCAGGAAGCGCAGCCCCGCATCCTCAGCGACCGGGGCATAGAGTTCGCCGATCTCCTCGACCAGTTCGGCGGGTGCGACCAATGTGAAGCGGTCGCGGGTCACCGATTCGGACCGGCTGATCTCGATCACCATGGTCAGCATCCGCATGATCAGGTCGGTCTCGACCAGCAGGCCGCCCAGCGCCGCCTCGCGCTGGCCGGGGTCGGCGATCAGCACCGCCTGCTCGGTCTTGGTGCGCAAGCGGGCAAGCGGCGAGCGCAGGTCGTGCGCCAGGCTGTCGGTGACGACGCGCAATTCCGCCATCAACTGCTCGATCTTGCCCAGCATCGCGTTCAGTCGCTCGGCCAGCCGGTCGAAGGCGTCGCCCTTGTCGTCGCCGTCACGCACCAGCCGGACACGGCGGGTCAGGTCGCCCTCGCCCGCCGCGTCGATCACCGCGACGATCGTGTTGAGCCGCCCGGTGACGTAACGGGCCAGCACCAGCCCGGTGCCCACCCCCAGCATCAGCGACAGGAACACCGCCAGCGCCAGCGCGCGTTCGATCGCGACCTGCTGCGCCTCGATCAGGTCGAGCGGGCGGCCTACCAGCAACCAGTCCTTGCCGATGGGGTGGAGCGTATAGCCGGCCTCGCGCGCGTTCCAGACGCCCTCGCGGCCCAGCACCGCGATGCGAAACGGCGTGTCGGACAATGGCACCGCCAGATGCCTGGGCGCATAACCGGCAATCCGGTGCCCCTGCGGATCGAAGATGGCGAGGACCAGCGATACGTCGCCCGGCTCGCGCGCTTCCTTGATGGCATCGGCCAGCGCGGGCAGCGCGCCGGTGCGCCAGACCGCGCGCAGGGCGTCGGCCTGCTCGACGATCTCGCGGTGGAGGGCCGCCACCGCATCGGCGCTGGTCTGCTTCCAGATGAAGCCCACCAGCGCCAGATTGGATACCAGCGCCAATGCGATCGACAGCAGCGCGATCCGCGCCGAGATCGTCAGCCGCGACTTCACCCTTCGACGGCCAGCCTGTAACCCGCGCCGCGCACGGTATGCAGGATCGGGCTGCCGAACCCTTCCTCAAGTTTGCGGCGCAGACGGCCGATATGGACGTCGACCACGTTGGAACCCGGGTCGAAATGATAGTTCCAGATCTTCTCCAGCATCATCGTGCGGGTGACGACCTGGCCCGCATGGCGCGCCAGGAATTCCAGGAGGTTGAATTCGCGCGCGCCGACCGGGATGATCTTGCCCGCCCGCGTCACGGTGCGTGCCAGCAGGTCGATTTCGAGATCGCCGACGCTCAACTTGGTACGGGTCGGCTCGGAGGCCGCACGATCGGACCGGCGGACCAGCGCCTCGATCCGCGCCGACAATTCGGCGAAGGAAAAGGGCTTGCACAGATAATCGTCCGCACCCGCCTTCAACCCGTCCACCCGGTCGTCGACCGTGGCCAGCGCCGATAGAACCAGAACCGGCGTCGAGATACCCGCCGCGCGGATCGCGCTGACCATCGCCAGCCCGTCCAGGCGCGGCAGCATCCGGTCGGCGATGATGAGGTCGAATATGCCCTCGCTGGCCAGGAACAGGCCGTCGCGGCCATCGCCGCATTGTTCGACGGCATAACCCGCCTCGCCCAGCCCCTTGGCGACATAGGCGGCGGTGGAGGCGTCATCTTCGACGATCAGGATTTTGCGGCTCATCGGCTCGTCTGCTCCGGCATTGGGCGACCTTGACTTGTCGGCGTCGGTTCGAATCTCTCCAGCCTGGCCCCGTCACCGTTGCCGAAAGTCGCCGTCATGGAAAGGCCGGCGGAAAGCGCGCTCTCCGCCGGCCCCGACGGCACCCCCGGGAGTATCGGGCGCCGAGCTCTTCGAACTCCGTGGATCCTGGGCTAGCGCCCGCCGGGCTACCCCGGGGTGACCATAACGTGACAAATGCGTCATCCGGGCGGGCGTGGTGCAGGCACCGCGCATACACATCCGGAATCGTTGATAAAATACGATAATATTCGCGGCGAATTTGAGATTTTTACAACTATTTGCGTTATCATCCTTATATGATGGCCGCCACATTCCCCATATCGCTGCCGTTTGACGAGGAACGCCGCCTCGCCATGCTCCAGGCCCATGCGCTGCTCGACAGCGAGCCGGAGGCGGAGTTCGATGCGCTCGTCTCGCTGGCCGCCGACATGCTGGATTGTCCGCTCGCCGCGCTGACACTGGCCGATCGCGACCGTTTCTGGGTGAAGGCGGCGACCGGCCCGGTGCCCAGCGAAATGCCCCGTCAGGTCGCCTTTTGCGATCACACCATCCGGTCCCCCGACCTGATGATCGTTCCCGACCTGACCAGCGATCCGCGTTTTTCGGTCAACCCGCTGGTCACCGGCGAGGACGGCACGCGTTTTTACGCCGGGATGCCGATCCGCGTCCCCGACCTTGACGGAACGCCCCAGGCGATCGGGTCGCTCTGCGTCATGGACGACACGCCCCGGTCGCTCAGCCCGGTGGGCGAACAGACCCTGCGCCATCTGGCCAAGTTGGCGGAGGCGCTGATCGCCGCGCGGGCGATCGCGCGGCGGGCCAATGCCATGGCCGAACTCAGCGAGCGTCAGGCCGAGGATCTTCGGACCAAGGACCGCACCGTTCGCCAGGTCGAGCGGCTGGCGCTGACCGGATCGTGGCGCGTCGTCATGGCGACCGGACAGGCCATGTGGTCCGACGGCGTCTATCGCATCCACGAACTGGCGCCAGGCCAGAAATTCACGCTCGAACAGGGGCTGTCCTACTATCCGCCTGCGTCGCGTGAGGTGCTGCGGGCGACGATCGAGGATACGCTGCGCACCGGCGATCCGTTCGACATCGAACTCGACTTCGTGACCGCGCTCGGTCGTCTGCGCCGCGTCCGCGTGATGGGCGAGCGCGAGATGGTCGATGGCAAACCCCATGGCCTGGTTGGCATGTTCCAGGACGTGACCGAACGCCACGCGCTCGAGACCCAGTTGCGCCGCAATGCCGATACCGATGCGCTGACGACCCTGTCCAACCGTGCCGCCTATGACCGCGCATTGGAGACGGCGATCGACCGGTCCGTCACGGACGGGACGCCGCTGGGGCTGGTGCTGATCGATCTGGACGGGTTCAAACTCATCAACGACACGATGGGCCATCTGGCGGGGGACGAGGTGCTGCGCACGATCGGTGCCCGGCTGCTCGCCAACTGGCTGACGGATTGCTTCGTGGCGCGGCTGGGCGGGGACGAGTTCGGCGTGATCGTCCATGATCCCATGCTGCTTGCCGAACCCGAACAGCTGCGCACGCGGATCGAGGCGCTGATGTCCGTTGCGGTGACCATGGACGGCCTGACGATGAGCTGCGCGGGCACGGTATGCATGAGCCTGCGCCCTGAGGAATGCACGACGGTGCGCGACTTCATGCACCATGCCGACAGCCGCCTCTACGCCGCCAAGCGCGACCGGGTGGGTGAGCGGCGCCGCAGCGATCGACGCCGCGCCGGGTAGCCTGCCATACCGTGTCATCCGTCGAGGATATGTACGCCGCTGGTCGGGTCGGACCGATAATGACGCAGTCGCGATTCGAGCGATCCCAGATGGATTTCCATCCTATGTCCGTCCGGGTCGAGGAAATAGGTCGAAGCGCCCTCGCTTCTATCCTGCTTCCAGATCGGGCACAGCGCAATCAACCGGGCGCGAAGAGGTGCATAATCCTTCTCGGCCACGGACAAGGCGATATGGGTATAATCCGGATGGGGCGACAAGCGCACCTCTCGATCGACTGACAGGCACAGCCAGAGCGATCCCGCCTCCAGATAGGCGCCGCCGGTCCAGACAGCGCGCACACTGAAACCCAAGACGTCGCGATAGAAGGCCAGGGAACGGTCGAGATCGCCGACCGCCAGGGTGATGTGATTGAGCCCCGTCACGCGCGTCATGATCGACCCTCCCCTTCCTCAAGCATAATGACATCAACTCGATGGCTCTTTCCCTTCAGGGGAGGGGCATTCTTCCGATCCAAATCATGTCATCTCTGTCTAACCGCGGTTTTACGTGGCTGGCCAGCCGAGAACGCTCATGTCCTGACCGAACCATGGCGGCGATCCGAATGAGGACACCCTTCCCTCACAGACCCTCCGCCCCATATAGCGGGCTCATGTCCTCGCGTGCCCGCGTCCTCGTCCTGAACTCCGCGCTCGGTCCGCTCGATTATCGTATTCCGCACGGGATGACGGTCGAGCCGGGGTCGATCGTCGTCGCGCCGCTCGGCCCCCGCCAGCTGCTGGGCGTGGTGTGGGAGGCCGAGCGGATGCCGTCCGATGCGGAGGTCGGCGACAACCGCCTGCGCCCGCTGCTGGGCGTGGCCGACGCGCCGCCTTTGCCCACCCCCTTGCGCCGGCTGATCGAGTGGACGGCGGACTATTATCTCGCCCCGCCCGCCGCGGTGGTGCGCATGGCGCTGTCCTCCACCTCCGCGCTGGAGGGCGCACGCACCGCCACCGAATACCGCGTCACCGGCCATGTTCCCGACCGCCTGACCCCGCAGCGGGCGCAGGCGCTGGAGCGGATCGGCGATCGCCAGGGGTTGATCCGCGAGCTGGCGACGATGGCCGATGTGTCGGACGCGGTGATCCGGGGGCTGGTGAAGAACGGCGCGATCGAGGGGGTGGAGGTCGATATCGACAGCCCCTTCCCCCTGCCCGACCCCGACCATCATCGCCCGGTCCTGTCGGAGGATCAGCGCGCGGCGGCGGATACGCTGGTCGCCGGGGTCGCCGCGCACGCCTTTCAGCCGGTACTGCTCGACGGCGTCACCGGATCGGGCAAGACCGAGGTGTATTTCGAGGCGGTGGCGGAGGCGATCGCCGAGGGACGGCAGGTCCTCGTCCTGCTGCCCGAAATCGCGCTGACCGAACCCTTTCTCAAGCGTTTTCACGATCGCTTCGGCTGCGAGCCGGTGGCTTGGCACTCCGGCCTGCGCTCGTCGCAGCGACGGCGCGCCTGGCGGGCCATCGCCAGCGGCCAAGGCCTGGTGACGGTCGGCGCGCGCTCGGCCTTGTTCCTACCCTATCGCAATCTCGGCCTGATCGTCGTGGACGAGGCGCATGAGACCAGCTTCAAGCAGGAAGACGGTGTCCATTACCATGCGCGCGACGTGGCGGTGATGCGCGGCAAGTTCGAGCCCTGCCCGGTGATCCTGGCCTCGGCCACCCCCGCGATCGAGACGCGGCAACAGGTGGCGCTGGGCCGCTATACCGAGGTCAAGCTGCCGGGCCGCTTCGGCCCGGCGCAGATGCCGACGATCGAGGCGATCGACCTGATCCAGGACCCGCCCGAACGCGGCCGCTGGATCGCGCCAAAGCTGGTCGCGGCGATGAAGCAGACGTTCGAGAAGCGCGAGCAGTCGCTGCTCTATCTCAACCGGCGCGGCTATGCCCCGCTGACGCTGTGCCGGACCTGCGGCCATCGCTTCCAATGCCCCAACTGCACCGCCTGGATGGTCGAGCACCGGCTGGTGCGGCGGCTGGCCTGCCATCATTGCGGCCATGTCCTGCCGACCCCGCGCGCCTGCCCCGAATGTGACGGCGAGGACTCGCTGGTCGCCTGCGGCCCCGGTGTCGAACGTATCGCCGACGAAGCGACCGCGCTGTTCCCCGAGGCGAAGATCGCGGTCGTCACCTCCGACACCATGTGGTCCCCCGCCAAGGCCGCCGAGTTCGTCGGGCGGATGGAGGCGGGCGATATCGACATCGTCGTCGGCACGCAGTTGATCACCAAGGGCTATCACTTCCCCAATTTGACCTTGGTCGGGGTGATCGACGCCGACCTCGGGCTGGAGGGGGGCGACCTGCGCGCAGCGGAACGGACCTTCCAGCAGATCCGCCAAGTGTCGGGGCGTGCGGGCCGCGGTGCCAAGCCCGGTCATGTCTTCATCCAGACGCACAGCCCCAAGGCGCAGGTGATGCAGGCGCTCGTCACCGGCGATGCCGAGGCGTTCTACACCGCCGAAACCGAGGCACGGCGCGACGCCGATGCGCCGCCCTTCGGTCGCTATGCCGCGATCATCATCTCGTCGGAGGATCAGGGCGCGGCGCAGTCCACCGCCAATTTGATCGCGCGCGCCGCCCCCAGGGTCGACGGCATGCACGTCTTCGGCCCCGCCCCCGCCCCGCTGGCGATGCTGCGTGGACGGCACCGCTTCCGCCTGCTCGTCCATGCCCGTCGCGCGCTGGCGGTGCAGGACGTGATCCGTGAGTGGCTGGGCGGGCTGGAATGGTCCGCGAAGGTGCGTGTCGCGGTGGATGTGGACCCGTACAGCTTTCTCTGAGCGGGCGGGCCGACACCGCTGAACTCTCTCTTTCCTCTCCCCCGGACAGGAAAGAGGGCCCTGGTGCACGGAAAAGCCTCAGATTTCCAGGAACGCCGGATCGACCTTCGCATCGAACTTCCGCCCGAACCAGGCATCCCCCGGCCGGTTTTCCAGATCGGTGTGGGTCAGTGTCATCGGGCTCCACTGGCCCGGCGCAAAGCGAACCAGCCGCCGAGCCGGCTGCATCCGGTCACCGAAACCGGCCGCGATCAGCGCGGTGGGGGCGACATGCTCGTCGCTGGCCTGCGTATGCCGCAGCCGCCCGCTCGCCATCAGCCTGTCGGTGGCATCGCGCACCGCTATCGCCGCGTCTCCGGGCAGCGACCACCATGTCCAGCTCGTCGCCCATGGCCCCAGCGGTTCCGTGCGGGGACCGCGCAGCCGCTTGATCCCGCGATCCGCCCAGGCCGACATCCGGCTGCGCAGGACCGCGATCCGCCAGGACAAGGGCGTCGGATCGGCACGCGGGCGCAGATGGCGGTCGATGAAGCACCAGTCGTTCATCCGCCAGCCGAGGTCATCGTCGCGCCGATCCATGAAGCAGGTGCCCTCCGGGGCCGCCTCGATCGCCGCGACCATCTCGGCGCGCGAACACAATGACCAGTCGCGACCGCTGATGACGTGAACCAGATCGAAGGGCTCGGCCAGTGCGGCATCGAGCAGGCGGGCGATCGCCACGGTCTGCGACCAGTGCGCCCAATGGACTGGAATGGCTGGGTTCACGATCGTCACCCGCGCGCGCACGGCGTCGGACAGGCCGTTCAGAAAGGCATCGGGCGGCGTGGCCCTGGCATCGATGTGAAGGCAAACCCGATCTTCGGGTGCGTCCGCCAGCAGGCGGTGGATCAGCCGTTCGAGCTGATCGAAGGCATCATGGGCCAGTATCGCATAGACCAACCGCATGATGCCCCCATCAACATGTCATCGGCGCGATCGCCGGTAGACCAATTTATGGGATCAGCCCGCATGCTCCGCGAGCACGGTCAGGCCCTTGGGGCCGACCTCGGCAAAGCCGCCACGGATCTGGATCGATTCCGGCTCGCCCTTTTCGGTACGATATACCTGGATCGCGCCGTCGCGAATCGTCGACATGAAGGGCGCATGGCCTTCCAGCACGCCGAAATCACCCTCGGTGCCGGGCACGACCACCATATGCACGTCCTCCGAACGGAGGAGCTTTTCGGGCGTGACGAGTTCGAAGTGCAGCATGGGTTGTCTATCTCGCATCGCTCTCCCCCGGGGAGGGAGAGGAAAGAGGGGGACGGCGCGAACCGTCCCCCCATGTCATCAGGCTTCCTGAGCCATCTTCTCGGCCTTTGCGACGGCCTCGTCGATGCCGCCGACCATGTAGAAGGCCGATTCCGGCAGGTGGTCATATTCGCCGTCGACCACCGCCTTGAACGAGCGGATCGTGTCTTCGATCTGGACGAACTTGCCCGAGATGCCGGTGAAGACTTCCGCGACGTGGAAGGGCTGCGACAGGAAGCGCTGGATCTTGCGGGCGCGCTGGACGGTCAGCTTGTCCTCTTCCGACAGCTCGTCCATGCCCAGGATCGCGATGATGTCCTGCAGCGCCTTGTAGCGCTGGAGCAGCGACTGGACCGCACGGGCCGTCTCGTAATGCTCCTGGCCGACGATGCGCGGCTCGAGCACGCGGCTGGTCGAATCCAGCGGGTCGACGGCCGGGTAGATGCCCAGCTCCGAGATGGCGCGGTTGAGCACGGTCGTCGCGTCCAAGTGGGCGAACGAGGTGGCCGGCGCCGGATCGGTCAAGTCGTCGGCGGGCACGTACACGGCCTGCACCGAGGTGATCGAACCCTTGTTGGTCGAGGTGATGCGCTCCTGCAGCGCGCCCATGTCGGTCGACAGGGTCGGCTGATAGCCCACGGCCGACGGAATGCGGCCCAGCAGCGCCGACACTTCCGCACCCGCCTGGGTGAAGCGGAAGATGTTGTCGACGAAGAACAGCACGTCCTGGCCTTCCTGGTCGCGGAAATATTCCGCGATGGTCAGGCCCGACAGCGCGACGCGCGCACGGGCGCCCGGCGGCTCGTTCATCTGGCCATAAACCAGCGCGACCTTCGAACCCTCGCTAATCGCGTTGCCCTCGGCGTCCTTGGCGATAACACCCGCGTCGAGGAATTCGTGATACAGGTCGTTACCCTCGCGGGTACGCTCACCGACGCCCGCGAACACCGAGGTGCCGCCATGGCCCTTGGCGATGTTGTTGATCAGTTCCTGAATCAGAACCGTCTTGCCGACGCCCGCGCCGCCGAACAGGCCGATCTTGCCGCCCTTGGCGTACGGCGCGAGAAGGTCGATGACCTTGATGCCGGTGACCAGGATCGCGCTCTCGGTCGACTGCTCGATGAACTCGGGCGCCTTGGCGTGGATCGGTGCGCGCAGGTCGGTGGCGACGGGGCCACGCTCGTCGATCGGCTCGCCGACGACGTTCAGGATGCGGCCCAGCGTCGCGGGACCCACGGGCACGCGGATCTGGCTGCCGGTGTCGGTCACGGTCTGGCCGCGGGTCAGGCCCTCGGTCGTGTCCATCGCGATCGTGCGGACGGTGTTCTCGCCCAGATGCTGCGCGACTTCGAGGACCAGGCGGGTGCCGTTATTGTCCGTCTCCAGCGCCGACAGAATCGCGGGCAGGTTCTCGGGGAAGTGAACGTCGACGACCGCGCCGATGACCTGGGCGATCGTGCCGACATTGTTGGTGGCCGTGGTCGGCCGGATGTCATCAGCGGCGGTTGCCATCATTGCTTCCTTGGTTCTGCTGGCCCGACATAACTTCGGGGCGGGTAAAGGTTACGACCAGACGGCGGCCACCGTCGATCTTGTCACGGGTAACACGGTAATCGGCGCCGGTCAGGTGGCCGGTGGTGGCGCTTTCGGTCTGGATGGCGGCGGACACCGCATCCTTGCCGTCCAGACCCAGCTGATCCATCGGCTTGGTCACCCAGCGGATGAACTGCGTCTTGGCGAACGGGCTGGTGTCGAGATTGACGAGGTCGAGCGAGTAGCGAAGCGTGTTCAGCCGCGACGCATCACCCTCGACCATCAGGTTCGCCATGTTGATCGGCGCTGCCGCCGGATCCGCCATTGGCGTGGCCTGCGCGATGGCACGGTACACGCCCTGGACGGGCGTATAGCCGCTCATGCGAAACCCCATGCGGTCGAGCAGGCTGACCGTCTCGGCCGGATCGGCGAATACGGTGGCCCAGCCGCCCTTCACGAACGGCGTCGGCGTCGCCTTGGGCGCGCCCCTCGGCTGATCGGACGCCTGGCCGCATCCGGCCAGTGCGACCGTCAGGCCCAGAAGGAGCGCGAAACGCATCAGAGCGCCTCGGCGCCCGAGATGATCTCGACGAGCTCGGTGGTGATCGCCGCCTGGCGGGTGCGGTTATACTGGATCGACAGACGCCGGATCATGTCGCCCGCATTGCGCGTGGCGTTGTCCATCGCGTTCATCTGCGAACCGTAGAAACCGGCCTGGTTCTCCAGCAGCGCGCGGAAGATCTGCACCGCGACGTTGCGCGGCAGCAGCGCCTCGAGAATGTCTTCCTCGCTCGGCTCGAACTCGGCGACCGCCTCGACCGACGCTTCGCCCTTGCTGGGCGCAGGCATCGGCACGGGGATCAGCTGCTGCGAGACGGGGTCCTGCACCAGCGCCGAGACGAACTTCGAATAGAACAGGTGCGCCACGTCGAACTCACCGCGCTCGAAACGGGCGATCAGGTCGTCGGCGATCACGCGCGCGTCGTCGAACTTGGGCGCCTTGATCGCGCTCATGTCGTGATCGGCGAGGATCGCGTTGGGGAAGAAGCGCTTCAGCACGCGCCCCTTCTTGCCCGCGAGGTAGAACTTCACCGTCTTGCCCTGAGCGGTCAGCTCTTCGGCCTTGCGGCGCGCGGCGCGAACGATGTTGGTGTTGAACGCCCCCGCCAGGCCACGCTCCGAGGTGGCGACGACCAGCAGCTGGACATCGTCCTTGCCGGTCCCCGCCAGCAGCGGCGACGCACCGACGCCGCCCACGCGCGCGGCCATGCTGGCCATCACCGTTTCCAGGCGCTCGGCATAGGGACGGCCGTTCTGCGCCGCGTCCTGCGCACGGCGCAGCTTGGCGGCGGCGACCATCTTCATCGCCTTGGTGATCTTCTGGGTCGACTTGACCGAGTTGATCCGGATCTTGAGGGCCTTGAGGCTCGCCATCTTCGTCCTTCTGCCTCCCTCTCCCCTCGCGGGAGAGGGTCGGGGTGAGGGGTTGCCACGGGCGGGGTCGCTTGCGGCGCCCCCTCACCCAACCCTCTCCCGCAAGGGGAGAGGGCCATTTCTGCTTTTACGCGAAGATCTTCGCGAACTGGTCGAGCGCGGCCTTGAGCTTGCCCTTGGCCTCGTCGCCCAGATCCTTGGTGTCGCGGATCATCGCCAGCACGTCGGCGTGATCGTTGCGCAGGTACGCCAGCATCGCCGCTTCGTAGCGGACGACCTGCGCCACCGGCACATTGTCGATATAGCCGTTGGTACCCGCGAAGATCGACGCGGTCTGCTCCTCGAAGGGCAGCGGCGAGAACTGCGGCTGCTTCAGCAGCTCGGTCAGGCGCGCGCCGCGGTTCAGCAGCTTCTGCGTCGAGGCGTCGAGGTCCGAGCCGAACTGCGCGAAGGCGGCCATTTCGCGATACTGGGCGAGCTCCAGCTTGATCGAGCCCGACACCTTCTTCATCGCCTTGGTCTGCGCGGCCGAGCCGACGCGGCTGACCGACAGGCCGACGTTGATCGCCGGGCGGATGCCCGCGAAGAACAGGTCGGTTTCGAGGAAGATCTGGCCGTCGGTGATCGAGATCACGTTGGTCGGGATGTAGGCCGACACGTCGCCCGCCTGCGTCTCGATGATCGGCAGCGCGGTCAGCGAACCGGCGCCGTTGGCGTCGTTCATCTTGGCCGCACGCTCCAGCAGGCGGCTGTGCAGATAGAACACGTCGCCCGGATAGGCTTCACGGCCCGGCGGGCGGCGCAGCAGCAGCGACATCTGACGGTACGCAACGGCCTGCTTCGACAGGTCGTCGAACACGATCAACGCGTGCATCGCGTTGTCGCGGAAATATTCGCCCATCGCGGTGCCGGTATAGGGCGCCAGGAACTGAAGCGGGGCGGGCTCCGACGCGGTCGCGGCGACGACGATGGAATATTCCATCGCGCCATTCTCTTCCAGCGTCTTGACGAGCTGTGCCACGGTCGAGCGCTTCTGACCCACGGCGACGTAGATGCAGTAGAGCTTCTTCGACTCTTCGGTGCCGGCGTTGACCGCCTTCTGGTTGATGAAGGCGTCGATCGCGACGGCCGACTTGCCGGTCTGGCGGTCGCCGATGATCAGCTCGCGCTGGCCACGGCCGACGGGGACGAGGGCGTCGATCGCCTTCAGGCCGGTCTGCACCGGCTCGTGCACGCCCTTGCGCGGGATGATGCCGGGTGCCTTCACCTCGACGCGGCGGCGCTCGGTCGCCTCGATCGGGCCCTTGCCGTCGATCGGGTTGCCCAGGCCGTCCACGACGCGGCCCAGCAGGCCACGGCCGACCGGCACGTCGACGATGGTGCCGGTGCGCTTGACGGTGTCGCCTTCCTTGATCTCGGCGTCCGAGCCGAAGATCACGACGCCGACATTGTCGGCCTCGAGGTTGAGGGCCATGCCCTGCACGCCATTGGCGAACTCGACCATCTCGCCCGCCTGGACATTGTCGAGGCCGTAGATGCGCGCGATGCCGTCACCGACGCTCAGCACCTGGCCGGTCTCGCTGACCTGGGCCTCGGTGCCGAAATTGGCGATCTGGTCCTTGATGACCTTGGAGATTTCTGCGGCGCGGATATCCATGGGAACGTCAGCCTTTCATCGCGCTGGCGAGCGCATTCAAACGGGTGCGGATCGAGCTATCGATCATCTGGGAACCGATGCGGACGACAAGCCCGCCGAGAAGATCGGGATCGACCGACAGGTCGACCGACACTTCGCGGCCGACCCGGGTGCGCAGCTGCTGCTTGAGCTCTGCGACCTGTGCCTCGGTCAGCGGGTGGGCGCTCGTCACCTCGGCAGCAACTTCGCCGCGATGGCGGCTGGCCAGCTGGCGAAAGGCGCGAATGATCTGCGGCAGCGCCGACAGGCGCCGATTCTCGGCAAGGACGCCGAGGAAATTCTTGGTGATCGCGTCCAGGCCGAGCGTGTCAGCCACGGCTAGGATCGCCTTCACGGCGGCACCGCGCGCCACGACCGGGCTCTTGGTCAGCGCCGCCAGATCCTCGTTGGTGGCCAGCGCGTCGCGCAGGGTCACGAGGCTGGCCTCGATCGTGTCGATCGAACGGCGCTCAGCGGCCGTCTCGAAAAGCGCGAGCGCATAACGTCCACCCAGGCTCGCCTGGATGCCGCCTGTGCCGCTTATAGTACCGCCGGACATCTCCACGGATGCGAATTCCTCGAACAACGAACGGGTTGGCCCCATGGGGAACGGGGCGCGAAAAACGCGCCTCCGATGGGTTGGCGGGCGGTTAGCATCGGGAACCAATCGATGCAAGGTGCGTGGCGCATCTTGTGACGGGATGATGACGCCATTTTAACGGCTTTGGCCGCAAGCCGTGGGATGATTGCCACAGCGGCGCTGCTAGGATCGTACCGCCCCGCCCCCGGCGAGCGACCGAAAGCCGACCCGATGACCGATTTCGACGAAGACGCCGCCTGGCAGAGTTTCCACCGCCGCGACCGCGCGGCGGACGGACGGTTCGTGGTCGCGGTGAAGACGACGGGCATCTATTGCCGCCCCAGTTGCGCGGCCCGGCGGCCCCGGCGCGAGAATGTCTGTTTCCACCCCAGTGGCGAGGCGGCGCGCGCGGCGGGCTATCGCCCCTGCCTGCGCTGCCTGCCCGATGCGGTGACGCGCGACCGACAGGCGGTGGCTGCGGCCATCGCGATCCTGGAGGCGGCGGAAGACACGCCGCCCCTCACCACGCTCGCCACGCAGGTCGGTTATGCCCCGCATCATTTCCACCGCCTGTTCAAGCGCGCGACCGGGGTCAGCCCGGCCGCCTATGCCCGCGCGCTGCGCGGGGCCCGTGCCGCCGAAGCCCTGGCCAGCGCGGACAGCGTGACGCGCGCGCTTTACGAGGCGGGCTATGCCGGGCCCAGCCGCTTCTATGCGGACAGCGAACAGCGGCTGGGCATGGCGCCGGGACAGTGGCGGCGCGGCGGCGACGGCGTGACGGTGGAATGGGCGATCCTGCCCTCGCCGCTCGGGGCCCTGCTGATCGCGGCCACACCGCGCGGGCTGGCGCGGATCGCGTTCGAGAGCGACACCGAGCGGCTTCGCGACTTGTTCCCAAGGGCCGAGCTGAAGCCCGCCGGGCCGGCTACGCTCGACCGCATGACCCGCCTGGTCGCCGCGACCGCGACGCCCGACCCGCAGCTTGCCGAGCCCACACGGCACACCGCCTTTGTCGAGGCGGTGTTGCGCGCATGGGTATCGGGGGGATGATCCGGCTCAGGGGGCGGCAGTCGGTGCCGGGGAAGGTCCGGCAAGGATGCGAATCGCCTCCTGGTTACCCGATTCCAGCACCGTCAGCATCTGGGCGGCCGGGTTGTCGGCGGACAGATGCGGGTTGAAGGCGAGCGGACGAAGCAGCGCCTTGGCATTGTCGATCGCCCCCTCCCGAACCTTTTGCATCACCAGCATCATGCGCAGTCCGCCATCCTGCGGCACCAGTTCGAATGCACGGCCGAGCCCGGCGATGGCCGAAGCGCGGGGCTTTTCGCCCTGCATCATGAAGCTGCGGTAGAAGACGGCCAGCGGCTCGGCCGCGTTGGGGTCCGCCCGGTTGGCCTTCACGATCCAGCTGCGCGCCTCCTCCCACAGCTTGGGGTCGTGGCTCTTGGCCGTCTCGACACGGCGCAGATGGATCAGGCCTTTGTAGAGCAGTGCCTGCTGCGACTTGGCGTCGACCGCCAGCGCCCGGTCCGCCGCCGCCTCCGCCGCCGCATCCTCGCTCGCGTCATAGGCCATTTCGGCGAACCACCCCTGCGCCACCGTATCCTGCGGATAGGACGCCGCCGCCGTCGCGGCGCGCGCATAGAGATCACGCCCGGTCTTGTCGTCGACGCCGCGATCGGACTGCATCCGATAGCCGATCAGCGCCTGTTCGCCGGGGCTCAGCACCCGCACCGCGACCTGCGGCGTGCCCAGCCGGTCGAACGGCACCAGCACGCCCGGAATCGTTCCGCGACGCAGATAGCGGTCGAGATCACGGTCGAGATCCTTGAGCGATCCGAATGCCTGATTACCCGCCTGGATACTGGGCGTGCCGGTGTTGAGCAGCTTGAAATACTGGCCCAGCCTGGCCTTTTGCGCCGGGTCGAACATGGTCAGGTGGGTCAGCAGCCAGCCCCGGCCATAGACCTGTTCCAGCTGCATGCTGTCCAGCTTGCGGCGCGACGAATCGAACAGCGTCTCGATCGGCAGCTTGCTGGCCATCAGCAGGCCGTAAGCGCGGTGCTGCGCCGCCACGCCGACCATGACCCCGGTGCGATCGAACTTCGCCGTCCCGGTGAACTCGGCAAACCCTTCGGAAAACCATGCGGGATAGGCGCTGCTCGAATTGCCGACCAGGAAATGGTGCGCATATTCGTGGAACAGCACCTGTTGCGGCTGCATGTCGTTGGGATTGTCCCCCTCGCCGCGCATCGGGGTGAAGGCCACCGAACCCGACACGCGCGGCTGGTAGAAGCCCAGGACGTTGTCGCTGCCCTTGCCATATAGCCGCCGGACGGCCGCCCCGTTCGGCACGACATAAACGGTGACGGGGTTGCTTTCCTGCCCTTCGATCTCGGGCAGGGCGAAGAAATAGCGGAGCACGGCGTCGAACTGCTCCAACCGCGTCGCCATCGCCCGGATGTCGGATTCTGACATGTTGCCGTACAGGATGAAGTGCCGGGCCCGCGCCTCGCGCCACTCCGCACTGGCGGGCGACGCCGACAGCGCCGCGCCCACAACCATCAGCGCCGCCGTCATCCAGCGGCGCACGCCCATTCCCCACTTGCTCATTCCCCCGGCCCTCCCAAGCCGCCCCCTAATCGGACGGTCATCTCACCGGATCACGGGATTGGGGACAAGCCCTTTTTGGCGTCAGCGGCCCGCGCGGCAGCCATAGACCAGCTTTTCGTTGGGCAAGGGCGGCAGCTGCTGGCGGATCTGTGCCTGCACGCCTTGCAGATTCTGCAGCGCCGTGTCGGTCTTCACGCATCCGCGCGGGGTGGTCGGCTGCTGCAGCTTGCGGATCGCCTCCATCGTCGCCGAGGGCAGCATGTAGCGCGTCTGGGTATAGGTGCGGGTCATGGGGTCGAAGCGGGCGACCGTCACCGTCGGCTCCTCGTCGGGCACGATGATCCGCTGCCATCCGCCCTCGCCCTCCAGATACTGGGTCTTGCCGTCGGCACAGCCGTTCGCGCCCCAGTCGAGCCGCATCTCGGCGGTCGAGGAAACGGTGATCCGGCTGCGGTCGGGTTGAAGGGTGCACAATAGCGGCCCGATCGCGGTGCCCGGCGGCGTCGGGCCGGTCGTCGTCGCCATCGCCTCGCGCGGCAGGGTCACGTCGGCGGAGGGACGCAGCAGGAAGACGACGATCGCCACGACGATCGCCACCCCGCCGACCGAGACGGCGATGACCGCCTGGCGACGCTGCCCGCGTGTCTCCAGCAGCCCCGCGCCGCCGATCACCAGCGCCCCGGCGACCAGCAGCAGGGCCGCGATCGCCATGATGTTCTCGCGCGACCGCTCGGCCTGCGCGCGTGCGGCGTTCAGCGCCTCTTCGCGGCGCAGCGCGGCGGCGCTCGCCGCCTCGCGCTTGGCGGTCGCCGCCTCGACGACGGCGCGGGCATCGGCGGCGCTGTCCTCGCGCAGCCGCTCCTCGATCGAGGTGCAGGGCACGCCGACCGAGACATAGGGCTGGTTGGCCGCGCGCAGGAACGCCATCAGCTCGGTATCGGCGATCGCGAAGCCGAAGGTGGAATCGCCGTCATCGGCGCGGGTCAGTGCCGAGTTCACGCCGATCACCCGGCCGCACGGATCGAGCAGCGGCCCGCCCGAATTGCCCCGCGCGATGCTGGCGGTGTGGAGCAGAACCTCGATCCCGGTCAGCGCGCGACGGCCCGACGCCACGCCCTGCGACCGGACCGGCGACAGTGGCCGGATATAGTCCGCCGCCGACTGCGCCGTGGCCAGGTCGACATTGCCGGGATAGCCCAGCGCGATGACCTGATCCCCCTCGGTCACCGGGCCGGTGAACAGCGCGGCGGGGGGCAGCTTCGCCTCGCTCACCTCGATCAGCGCCAGGTCGCGGCGCGAATCATAGGCGATGACGCGGCCCTGATAGGATTTGCTGCCCTCCGAAGGCACGACGCCGATCACCACATTGTCGGGATAGCGCTCGGCCAGTTCGACGACATGCGCGTTGGTGACGATGCGGTTGGGTGCGACGGCAAAGCCCGATCCGTGGCCGAAGCCCGCGACCTCGTCATCGACCATCGCGATGGTCACCACCCGCACCACGCCGCGCGCGGTCGCGGCGATATCGTCCGCCCCCGCCGCGACGGGCAACAGGCCGATAGCGATCAGCATGGCCGACAACAGCGGGACAAGGGCAAACCGGCTCAGCATGGGACGGGGCCATATCCCGGCCGCTCCTTCCCCCGCAACCGCGATCGGTTAGGCATATGGTAAATCTTGCCAATTACGAACATGGCCGATGTCTTGGGAAAAATCGGCATGAGCGCGTTCGGTCGCCGTCTGGGTTTGGGTAGCGGGCCCGGGGGACGCCCCGCCTTCGGCGTCGCGCGTCCGATGCACGGACCGGGCCCCGCCCCCCGGGTCGAGGCGGAAGCGCCCGCCCCCGGCGGACAGCAATTCCCGCCGCTCAGCGCCCTGGCAGAGGCCGTCGCAACGGTCGCGCCCGCCACCGCCGCCGACGCGATGCAGCGACTGGCCGAGCGCCAGGCCGCACCGGTCGACCCCACCCCGGCGCGCGGCGAGGGCTTCGAGGCATCGATCCACCGGATCAAGGAACAGGTCCTCCCCCGCCTGCTGGAGCGCGTCGACCCGGAAGCCGCCGCCACGCTGGGCAAGGACGAGCTGGCCGAGGAATTCCGCCCGATCATCGGCGAGGTGCTGGCCGAGCTGAAGCTGACGCTCAACCGGCGCGAGCAGTTCGCGCTGGAAAAGGTGCTGGTCGACGAGCTGCTGGGCCTGGGTCCGCTCGAGGAACTGCTGGCCGATGCCGACATCACCGACATCATGGTCAACGGCCCCGAGCAGACCTATGTCGAGCGCAAGGGCCGGCTGGAGCTGGCCGGTATCCGTTTCCGCGACGAGGAGCATCTGTTCCAGGTCGCACAGCGTATCGTCAATTCGGTCGGCCGCCGCGTCGACCAGACCACGCCGCTGGCCGATGCCCGGCTGAAGGACGGCAGCCGCGTCAACGTCATCGTGCCGCCGCTTTCCCTGCGCGGCACCGCGATCTCGATCCGCAAATTCTCGGCCAAGCCGATCACCCTCGACATGATGGCGACCGGCGGGTCGATGAGCCAGGACATGGCGACGCTGCTCAAGATCGCGGGTGCCTGCCGGTTCAACATCGTTATCTCCGGCGGCACCGGTTCGGGCAAGACGACGATGCTGAACGCGCTGTCCAAGATGATCGACCCGGGCGAGCGCGTCCTGACGATCGAGGACGCGGCCGAGCTTCGCCTGCAACAGCCGCACTGGCTGCCCCTGGAAACCCGCCCCGCCAATCTGGAGGGCCAGGGCGAGATCAGCATCCGCGACCTGGTCAAGAACGCGCTGCGTATGCGGCCCGACCGGATCATCCTGGGCGAAATTCGCGGGGCCGAGTGTTTCGACATGCTGGCGGCGATGAACACCGGCCATGACGGCTCGATGTGCACGCTCCACTCCAACTCCCCGCGCGAGGCGCTCGCCCGCATGGAGAATATGGTGATGATGTCGGACATCAAGGTGCCCAAGGAAGCGATCAGCCGCCAGATCGCCGACTCGGTCGATCTGGTCATCCAGGTCAAGCGCCTGCGCGACGGCAGCCGCCGGGTGACCAACATCACCGAGGTGATCGGCATGGAAGGACCGGTGATCGTTACCCAGGAGCTGTTCAGCTTCGAATATCTGGACGAGGGCACCGACGGCAAGATCATCGGCGAGTATCGCTCGGCGGGCCTGCGCCCCTATACGCTCGACAAGGCCAAGCAGTTCGGGTTCGACAAGGCGCTGCTGGAGGCGTGCCTGTAGGGCACCTGTAGGGCATCGGTCCTTTTCGGCGTCGCCCCCTCCCTATGGTGGTCGTCGAAGCCGTCGACACCGACTCGCACGCAGCTTCCCCTTCGGCTAGGCGTTGGGGCGTGATGCCACGTCCCCTTTACCTGCTGCCCCTTCCCCTGTTCCTGGTCGCGGCGATCGCGCTCCCCCATGCGATGCGCGAGCGTGACACCGTGTCCGCCCCGCAAGGCGGCGCGGTGCGTCAGGACAAGGGCACCGAGGATGTCGTCGCGGCCGCCGCGCGCGATCCCGGCGTCTCGACGCTGGCACCCGATGCCGAAGGGCGCTGGATTCCGTTTCAGCTGACACCGGGCAACCAGATCCGCTTCGCCATGACGATCGACGACCGGAGCGTCACCGCGATCCTCGACACCGGAGTCAGCTTCACCCTGTTGTCGCAAGCCTCTCCGCTGGCGGCGAAGGCGAATATCCGTCCCGGCGGGCAGGCCAGTGCGATCGGCGGCGCGGTCGCGATCGGATGGATGCCGACGCGCACGCTCAGCCTGGGTGGGCTGACCCGCAAGGGCGGCGGCGTGGTCGTGGCCCCGTTGCCCGCGCTGGCGACGGGGGATGCGACCGCCGTCGACCTGCTGGTCGGGCGCGACCTGCTGGCGCCGCACGCGCTCGACATCGATTATGCGAACAAGCGGTTCCGCCTGCTCCCCTCGGGCCGGATGCCCTTTACCGGGGCGACCGCGCCGCTGACCGTGTCGGCCGAGCGGCGGGTGTATGAAAGCGTGGTCGGGCTGGGCGCGACGCGGCTGTCGCCGGTGATCGTCGACACCGGCGACGGATCGGCGCTGACCGTGACGCAGGCCGGATGGCGTGCGGCCAAGCTGACGCTGCCGACGACGACCGCGATCGGCTTCGGACTGGCGGGCCCCACCGTCAACGATCTGGCGATCGTGCCCACCGTGCGGCTGGGCACGCTGACCGCGCAGGGCGTCGAGGTGCGGATCGAACCGGCACAGGGGTTCAGCGAGTCGGTCGGCGCGGCCGGGCGGATCGGATCGGGTTTCCTGCAACGCTACCGCGTGCTGCTCGATCCAGGCGCGGGGCGGATGATCCTGAAGCCCGGCCCCGGCGCGGACACGCCCGCCCAGCGTTCGACCGCCGGGCTGTTGCTGGGCGTCGCCAGCGACCGGTTGCGTGTGCTCCACGTCATGCGCGGCGGCCCGGCCGAGGCGAGCGGCTGGCGCGAGGGCGACACCATCTGCGCGATCGACGGACAGCCGATTCCCCGCGACTATGTCGACAGTCCGATCGCCCGCTGGACGATCGGGACGCCCGGCACCCGCGTCACCTTGCGCACCTGTGACGGGCAGGACCGGGTGCTGACGCTGGCGCGCTTCTACTGACGGCGCTTTCCCCATTCGCGCGCGGCGGTATAGCCCAGATAGCCGGTGGCGAAGAGCGCATAGAGCGGCTCGGGGATCGCGTTCAGATACGCCCCCAGCCCGCGCGTCATCGCCGCCGCCATCGCGGGCCGCACCCCCGCCAGCACCGCCATCGGCAGGCTGCCGAGCAGCAGCACGTACATGACGTACAGGAAACTCGGCCGCGCCCGCCGGGTCCACCGGTCGGTCTCGGCGCTCATGACAGCCGATCCGCCAGCCAGCCATAGAGGAAGGCCTCGTTGGCGGGGCGACGTTCGGCCAGTTGCAGATAGCGCTCTCCCTGCATCGCCTCGACCGCCTTCCGCAGCACGACCTCCCCCGCCGCGCCCCGGTGGCGCAGGAACGCGTCGAGCGCGGCCAGCGTCATGGGCCCGATCCGCCCGTCCGTCGCCAGATCGGGATAGTCGCGGGCCTGGCGGTTGAGCGCATTGAGCGCGCGTTGCAGAAATCCCGCGGCGACGCCCGACCCCATGTTGACGCCGGTGTCGAACAGCTCCTCCGCCAGTCGCGGTGCGCGGATCGCCACGCGGTCGAAGCCCGGCGCGGTCCAATAGAGGCGATGGTAGATCGCCTCGGCCCGTGCCAGCGGCAGGCGGCGCATCGGTCCGGTATAACCGTCCGCGCGCGCGACCGCCTCGGTGATGCCGAAGCGCGTCGCGCCGCCGCGATCGGCGGGATGGTCGCTATAATCCCCCTCGCGCGCGATCACCTGCGCGATCAATGCCTCGACGTTCGTCTCGTCCCCCTGCCCCATGTCGCTCTCCCCCGGTTGCGAGAGGCAGAGGAACCATATCGGTTCACTGTAGGACAGGGATTTTTACATCCTCCCCGGCACGGGGGGGATTTCAGGTCAATCCAGCACGGTCCGCGCCAGGGCCAGCGTACCCAGCGGCCCGGCCTGGTCGCCCAGTTGCGCATGGACGATCCGGTTCGCCACCTCGGCGGCGTTGACGAAGGGCAGATAGCCCGACAGCTTGTCGACCGTCGCGGCGCGCACCATGTCGAGCAACTGTGGCTGGCCGACGCCGACGCCGCCGCCGATCACGATGCGACCGCAGGCCAGCGTCAGGAAGAGCCCGGAAAAGCTCTCGGCCAGCGCATCGGCGACGAAGATCCAGGCGGGATCGTCCGCCGCCAGCTCCTGTGCCGGACGCCCGACGCGCGCGGCGATGCCCGGCCCGGCCACCAGTCCTTCCAGGCAGTCGCCATGGAACGGGCACGCTCCGACGAAATCGTCACCCGCCATGCGGCGGACGCGGATATGCCCCGCCTCCGGGTGCATCCGCCCCGACACCGGCTGGCCGTTGACGATGATGCCCATGCCGACGCCGGTGCCGACCGTGACATAGACATGGTCGGACAGGCCGCGCGCCGCGCCCCACTGCCCCTCGGCCATCGCGGCGCCGGTCACGTCGGTGTGGATCACCACGCGATCGCCGAACCCCTCGCCCAGCGCGCCGAGCACATCGGCCCCTGCCCAGCCGGGCTTGGGCGTGGCGAGCATATGGCCGTAATCGGCATCGGTCTTGTCGAGCGCGATCGGGCCGAAGCTGCCGATGCCCAGCGCCTCGGGCTGATATTGCTCGTGCCATTCGGCCAACCGCTGGCGCAGCGCCGCCAGGGTCACGGCGGGGGTCGTCGTGGGCAGGCGTTCGGACACCAGGATGTCGCGGCCGCGGCCGATCAATACAATCGATTTCGTTCCGCCCAGCTCGACGCCTGCAACGATACGATCTTCCGCCCCGGCCATTCCTGTCTCCGCGCCCGTTTGATGGGATGTTCTGGCCATCGCGAGTGCGCGAAAGGTCGGCCTGCGGTCAAGGGCGGGGGCGGGAAAAAGCGATGGTTACAGCGCGGCGAGGCGTGCCATATTGGCCGCGCGCAGGTTATGGACATGCGCCAGCGCCAGGACCAGCCCCCCCGCCACGGTCAGCACGGTGCCTGACGTCCGCCCCTCAAATCCCAGACCGGCGACCAGCAGCGCCAGCCCAACGGTGCCGATCACCACGGGCGCCACCGAACCATGCCGCCGCCAGCCAAGAATCAGGGTCAGGCCGCTCAGCGGGATGGCGATCGCCAGCATCAGGACATGGAACAGTTCGCCGACGTTCAGCCAGGTCGACAGCGCAGGCAGGAAGGCGATCGCGACGGGCAATGCCAGGCAGTGCAGCAGGCACAGGGCGGATGCGGAAATCGCCAACCCGTCGAGGTGCCAGCCGGAGGGCACTTCGCCATCGTCGGGGCGGGCCCGCCTGTGCGCGCCCTTGCTGCCGTGGATCATATCATCGTGCCTTACCAATCGCCCCCGCACTCCATATGTAACTTTATATCATTGTTTTCAACCTTTGGCATGATCCCCCTTTAAACTGTATTCCGTATAATCTAGGCTCCTCGCGTCGTGAAAAGAGGATGAGTGATATGGCGAGCCCCCGGCTGTTGTTGTGCGCAGGACTGTCTGCGCTGATCGCGGGCAACGCCTTTGCACAGACCGCCCCAGGCCCTGCCCCCCACCCGGACTGGGAAAACCCGGCGGTCAACCATATCGGCGCAGAGCCGATGCATACGAGCTTCGCCGGGTTCGAGACCCGCGCCGCCGCCCTGTCCGGCGATGTGGCCAAGTCGCGCTATCACCTGTCGCTGGACGGCCTGTGGAAGGTCCATATGTCCCCCAATCCGGAGGCGCGGCCGATCGGCTTCGAGGATCCGGCCCGCGACGTGTCGGGCTGGCGCGAGGTGCAGGTGCCCGGCATCCTCCAGGCACAAGGCTTGAGCCGCCCGGTCTTTGTCGGCAGCGGCTATCCCTTTCCGCGCAACGAACCGTTCATCGAACACCGGCTGAACGAGGTCGCCTCCTATCGGCGCGACTTCACAGTGCCTGCGCAGTTCGCCGGACGCCGCCTGCTGTTGAACATCGGCGCGGCGGGGGCCGCCTATTATCTGTGGGTCAATGGGCAGAAGATCGGTTATTCGGAGGACTCCAAGCTCCCCACCGAATTCGACATCAGCCGCGCCGCCAGGCCGGGCAGGAACACGATCGCGATCGAGCTGTATCGCCATTCGGACGGCAGCTATCTGGAGGATCAGGACTTCTGGCGGGTCAACGGGATCGAGCGCTCGATCACCCTCTATGCCGCGCCTCAGACCCATATCCGCGACCTGGGCATCGATGCCGGGCTGACCCATGACTATCGCGACGGCGCGCTGTCGGCCCAGGTCGATCTGGCAGGCGCGGCGGAAGGAACCAGCGTCCGGGCGACCCTGTTCGACGGCAAGCGCACCGTGCTGACCCGCACCGCCACGCCGTCCGGCACCGGCGCGACGATCACCGCCGAGGTTCCGGGCGTGAAGCCATGGAGCGCCGAAGACCCGAACCTCTACACGCTGCTGGTCGAACTGCTCGACGCCAGGGGCAAGCTGATCGAGGCGACCAGCCGCCGCATCGGCTTCCGCACGGTCGAGGTGGCGGGCGGCGAGGTGCGGGTGAACGGGAAGCGGATCATGATCCGCGGCGTCAACCGGCACGAGCATGACCCGCACACCTTCCGCATCGTGTCCGAGGAGACGATGCGGAAGGATATCGAGCTGATGAAGGCCGCGAACATCAACGCGGTCCGCACCTCGCACTATCCCAACGACCCGCGCTGGTACGACCTCGCCGACGAATATGGCCTGTACGTGATGGACGAGGCCAATATCGAGAGCCACGGTTACCTCAGCCTCACCCAGGAAAAGAACGACCCGACGCTGAACCTGGGCCACAAGCCCGAATGGGCCGCCGCGCATCTCGACCGGGTGCAGCGCATGGTCGAGCGCGACCGCAACCACCCCTCGATCATCTTCTGGTCGCTGGGCAATGAAAGCGGCGTCGGCCCCAATTTCGAGGCGGCGGCGAAGTGGGTCCGCCAGCATGACAAGACGCGGCTGATCAATTTCCTGGGCTATAGCATGAGCGGCTGGCGGCATCCGACCAACGCCTATGTCGACATCTTCGCGCCGATGTATGACGATGTCGAGAAGCTGGCCGATTACGCCACCCGGCCCGAATTCACCCAGCCGCTGATCCTGTGCGAATATGCCCATGCGATGGGCAACAGCCTGGGCGACTTTCAGGGTTATTGGGATGTCTTCCGCAAATATCCCAAGCTTCAGGGCGGCTTCGTCTGGGACTGGGTCGACCAGACGATGATCCTGAAGGACAAGGCGGGCCGCCCCTATTGGGGCCAGGGCCTGGACTATGATCCCGATCCCAAGGATGCCGGGCTGCACGGCGACGACAGCCCGGTCGGCGACGGCGTGATCCAGTCGGACCGCACCCCCGATCCCGAATATTACGAGATGGCGCATGTCCAGTCGCCGGTCCACTTCACCCATGACGGCGGCGGCTGGCAGGTGGTCAACCGCCACGACCATATCGACCTGTCGCGCTTCACGTTGGACTGGGCGGTGCTGGAGAACGGCGTCGAGACGGCGCGCGGCAGCATCGGCACGCCTTCGGTCGCGCCCGGAGCCAGTGCGCCGCTGTCCTTCACCCTGCCCGCCGCGAAGGACGCCACCGCCGAACGCTCGCTGATCCTGCGCGCACGGACCAGGGCGGGGGCCGTCCCGCCCTTGCCTGCGGGCCATGTCGTCGGCTGGGAACAGTTCGCGCTCTCCGCCCCTGTCTTCGCCGCCGCCCCCGCCGGATCGGTCGCGCCGGAGGAAAGCACCGATGCGATGACCCTGAAGGCAGGCGATGCGGTGCTGGAGATCGACCGGGCGACCGGCCTCGTCCGCCGTTATGCCCGCGACGGCAAGACGCTGCTGACCGGCGGTGCCCCCAATTTCTATCGCGCGCCCACCGACAATGACGTGGGCGCAGGCGTGCCCAAGAGCCATGCGATGTGGCAATATTTCTCCGAGCATCGCCGCCTCGACGCGATCAGCCGCGACGGGAACGCCATCGTCGTCGATCACGACATGGGGGTCGGCTCGGTCAAGATGCAGACCCGCTGGACCATGGCCCCGGACGGCAGCGCGACCGCGACCGTGCGCTTCACGCCGATCCGCGCGACCCTGCCCGATCCGTTGCGCGTGGGCCTGGCCTTCGCGACGCCGGGACAGCAATTCGGCAAGGTCAGCTGGTTCGGGCGCGGGCCTTGGGAAAGCTATGCCGACCGCAAGACCGGCGCAATGATCGCGCGCTGGGACGGCAGGCTGGCCGACCAGTATCACGACTATGCCCGACCGCAGGAAAGCGGCAACAAGACCGATGTCCGCTGGGTCCAGCTGACGGGCACCGGCACGGGCCTGCGCGTGACCGGCGCGCAGCCGCTCTCGGTCAACGCCCTGCCCTTCCCCTATGGCGACCTTGCCATGAAGCCGCCTGCGCAGGCGCACAGTTCGGACATCACACCCCATGGCGACGGCTCGCTGCTGATCGACGCCACGCAGGCCGGGGTCGGCGGCGACACCGGCTGGAACCTCGATGGCCGCGCGCACATGCCCTACCGCATCGCGCTGAAGCCGCTGACCTACAGCTTCACCATCGGAGCGGCGCGTTGAAATCCCTGCTGACCCTCGCCCTGTTGCTGACCGCCGCCCCGGTCGCGGCACAAACCGTGCCCGACCGGATCGGAAAATCCCTGGCCCTTCGCGAGCAGTGGCAATGGCTGACCCGCGACATCGCATCGCCCGCCGAGTGGGACGCGGACGGGCGGCATTTCCATTATCGCAAGACGGTGGCGGGCGGCTTCGCCTTCGTCGATGTCGACGCCGCCACCCGCGCCAAGGCCGCCGCCTTCGACGCCGCCGCACTGGCGCCCGCTCTGGGCAAGGCGATGGGTCAGGCCATCGCCCCCTTGCGCCTGCCCTTCGAGCATTTCAGCTATACGCCCGATCGTTCGGCGATCCGCTTCTCGATCGGCTATGACGATACCGTCTATCGCTGCACCCTGGTCCAGCCGGTCTGTTCGGTCGTTGCGCCCGAAAACCCCGGCCGCCCGCGCGGCTTCGGCGTGGTGCGCGACCTGCGCGTGCCCGCCGACAATCATCCGCGCCTGTCGCCGGACGGCAGGCTGGAGGCGCTGGTCCTCGACGACAATCTGGTCGTGCGCGAGGCGAAGGGCGGCAAGGAGCTATGGCGCAGCCAGGACGGCAGCCCCGCCAATTTCTACGACCCCGAGAGCCTGGCCTGGAGCCCCGACGGCCGACATATCGCGCTCCAGCGCGTCCGCCCCGGCTATGCCCGCATGGTCACCCGCATCCTCGCCGCACCGCCGGGCAAGGTGCAGCCCGAGGTGATCCAGCAACTCTATCCCAAGCCCGGCGACGCGGTGGACCAGGAAACCCCCGTCCTGTTCCGCGTCGCGGACGGCCAGCGGACCGAGATCGACCCCGGTCTGTTCGCCGATGCCTATACCCTGTCCGCGCCGGAATGGCGCGCCGACAGCAAGAGCTTCGCCTTTGCCGACCTGAAGCGCGGCTTCGGCGAGACGAAGATCATCGCCGTCGACGCCGACACCGGCCGGGCGCGCGCCGCCGTCACCGAAACCGCCAGGACCTTCGTCTTCCGCGACCGGATCTGGTCGCATGACGTGAAAGGGCTGGGCCGCGAGATCCTCTGGGCGTCGGAGCGTGACGGCTGGCGGCATCTCTACCTGATCGACGGGACGACCGGCCGGGTCGTGCGCCAGATCACCCGGGGCAACTGGCTGGTTCGCGATATCGCGAAGGTCGATGACGACAAGCGCCAGATATGGTTCTCGGCCAGCGGCTTCGTGCCAGGCGAAGACCCCTATTACAAACACTGGTTCCGGGTCGATTTCGACGGCCGCAACCTGACCCGCCTCACCAAGGAGAATGCGACGCACGAGGTGCGCTTCTCCCCCGACATGTCCACTTATGTCGATGTCTATTCGCGCACCGACAGCCCCGAGACGATGGAGTGGCACGACGCGCGCGACGGGCGGCTGATCCAGACGCTGGAAAAGGGCGACATCACCGCGCTGACCGCCGCCGGTTTCCGTCCGCCCGAGCGCTTCACCGCCAAGGGCCGCGACGGCAAGACCGACATTTACGGCCTGGTCGTCCGTCCCCGCGACTATGACCCGGCCAGGCGCTATCCGGTCATCGAGAATATCTATGCCGGGCCGCATGACAGTTTCGTGCCCAAGACCTTCTGGCCGTTCGGCGCCTTCTCCGGCGGCGACAAGGTCATGGGGATGCAGCAGCTCGCCGATCTGGGCTTCATCGTCGTGATGATCGACGGCATGGGCACCGCCAACCGGTCCAAGGCCTTCCACGACGTCGCCTGGAAGAACCTGGCCGATAGCGGCTTTCCCGACCGGATCGCCTGGATGAAGGCGCTGGCCGCCAAGGACCCGGCGGTCGATATCAGCCGTGCCGGCATCTATGGCGGCTCGGCGGGTGGGCAGAGCACGCTGAACGCGCTGCTGTTCCACCCCGAATTCTACAAGGCCGGGGTCGCCTATGCCGGGTGTTTCGACAACCGGATGGACAAGATCGACTGGAACGAACAGTGGCTGGGCTATCCGGTCGACCGGAGCTATCTGGACGCCTCGGGCGTGGTCCATGCCGGGCAGTTGCAGGGCAAGCTGATGCTGGTCGTCGGCGAACAGGATTCCAATGTCGACCCGGCCAGCACGACCCAGGTCGTCGATGCGCTGATCAAGGCGGACAAGGATTTCGACCTCCTCGTCATCCCCGGCGGCGAGCATACCGCCGGGCGCAGCACCGGACCGGTGGCGTACGCGATGCGGCGGCAATATGCCTTTTTCCTGAAGGCGTTGCGCGGGGAGGAGTGACATCCTCCCCGCCCACGCCTATCGCTCGGCGCGCGACAGGTTCCCCTTGGGGATCAAAAGGGAATGGGGTGCAAAACCCCGGCTGCCCCTGCAACTGTAAGCGGCGAGCCATCCGCCATCACGCCATTGGAGCATCGCTCCGAGAAGGCGGCGGACCGGCCCCGACCCGCGAGCCAGGAGACCTGCCCGTCGCGGTCGTCCTTCGGTCGGTCAGGGTGTGCCGGGCGAAACGGGGCTATCCCCGCGCGCGACGACAGCGCCTGTGGAGATTTACCCGTGACCGAGACCGACCGATGCTGAAACCCGCCGCGAACGGCCCCGCCGTTATCGCCTGCAACACCTGCCGCCTGTCCGACGATGCGCGCGAGAATGAGGACGGGCGGCGCGGCGGCGCGCTGCTGGTCGATGCGCTGCGGCGCGTCCAGGCCGCCGACCCCGCTTATGCCGATGTGGCGGTCGAGGAAATGCCCTGCCTGTTCGCGTGCCAGTCCTTCTGCACCGTGTATGTGCGTTGCCCCGGCAAGGTCGGGTACGTGATGGGCAAGTTCGCCCCCGACGACGATGCCGCGCGCGCCATCCTGGACTATGCCCGCGTCTATGCCGACAGCGACTGGGGCCAGGTGCCGTACAAGCAGTGGCCACAGGGGGTGAAGGGTCATTTCATCACCCGCACGCCGCCAGAGGGATTTGTCGTCGAATGAGCCCGTTCCCGACCGTCGCCGCGTTCGAGGCTGCCCTGGACAGGCTGAGCCAGCCCGACATGGCGGCCCGCGAAGCGGCGACCGCGCGGCAGGGCCAGTTGACCAAACCTCTCCGCTCGCTCGGCCGCCTTGAGGATATCGCGATCTTCCTGGCCGGGTGGCAGGGTGTCGAGCGGCCCCGGATCACCAACGGCCGCGCGGTGATCTTCGCGGGCAATCACGGCGTCGTCGCACGCGGGGTCAGCGCCTTTCCGGCGGCAGTGACCGCGCAGATGGTCGCCAATTTCGCCGCGGGGGGCGCGGCGATCAACGCGCTGGCCGCCGCCGCCGGACTGGCGCTGTCCGTCGTGCCGCTCGACCTCGACCGGCCGACCGCCGACTTCACCACCGCGCCCGCGATGAACGAGGCGGAATGCCTGGCCGCGCTGTCCGCCGGGGCCGAGGCGGTGGGCGATGCCGACCTGCTCGTGCTGGGCGAGATGGGGATCGGCAACACGACCCCCGCCGCCGCACTGGCCGCTGCCAGCTTCGGCGGCACGCCCGCCTTGTGGGTCGGTCCGGGCACGGGCGTCGATGCCGACGGCCTGTCCCGCAAGGCGCAGGCGGTGACCGACGGCCTGGACCGTCATCGGCCCCATCTCACCAGCCCGTTCGAGATCCTGCGCCGCCTGGGCGGACGCGAGATCGCGGCGATGGCGGGCGCGGTGCTGGCCGCGCGGTTGAAGCGGATTCCGGTCGTGCTCGACGGCTTCATCGGCACCGCCGCCGTAGCACCGCTGGCCACCGCCAATCCCGACATCACCGCCCATTGCCTGGCGGGGCATTGCTCGGCCGAGCCGGGCCACACGCTGCTGCTCGCCCGGCTGGGGCTGGAGCCCATATTGTCGCTCAACATGCGGCTGGGCGAGGCGAGCGGCGCGGCGGTCGCAGTCGCGGTCATTCGATCGGCACTGGCCGCTCATGACGGCATGGCGACCTTTGCCGAAGCGGGCGTATCGGGCGCGTGACCACGTTCCGCCTGCATCTGCTCCGCCACGGCGAACCCGTCCTGGCGGGGCGGATGCTGGGCCGGACCGACAGCCTGGCGACGGCCAAGGGCATTGCCGATTGCAAAGTGCGCGGGACGGGACTGCCAGTCACACGCCGCCTGTCCTCCGACCTGTCCCGCGCGCGCGCCTGTGCCGAAGCGATCGGCCCGGCCGAGGTCGATCCGCGCTGGCGGGAACTGGATTTCGGCGCATGGGACGGCATGGCCGCATCTCAGATCGACGCAGGCGCGCTCGCCCGGTTCTGGGACGACCCCGATGCGGCCCCGCCGCCGGGCGGAGAGCGCTGGTCCGATCTGGTCGCGCGGGTCGGGTCCGCGATCGCCGACCTGCCGCCCGAGCCGACGCTGGTCGTCACCCATGGCGGGGCGATGCGTGCGGCACTGCACATCCTGTGCGGCTTCGACGCCCGCGCGGTCTGGGCCTTCGCCCTGCCCTATGCCAGCCTGGTCACGCTGGAGGTGTGGGACGGCGAGCCCCGCTCGGCGCAGGTCAGCGGGCTGGTGACGGCATGAGGACGCTGATCGTCGCGCTCGGTTTCCTGACCCGCCTGCCGATGCCGCGGGTCGAGGCCGACAAGGCCGATTTCGCCCGCGCCATCCGGCTCTATCCGGTCGCGGGGCTGGTCATCGGGGTGATCGTCGCGGGCGCGGGCTGGCTGGGGGCGCGGGTCGATCCGTGGACGGGGGCGCTGGCGGCGCTGGTGGCCTGGGTCTGGGCGACGGGGGCGCTTCATCTCGATGGACTGGCGGACCTTTCCGACGGGCTCGGCGCGGCGCATGGCGATCGCTCGCGGCTGCTGGCGGTCATGGCCGATCCGCATATCGGCAGCTTCGGGGTCACCACATTGGCGTTGCAGTTGCTCGCCAAGCTGGTGCTGCTCCACGCCTTGCCCGCGGCCACATGGCCGATCCTCGCGCTGATCCCGGCGGCGGCGCGGATCGGGCCGCTGGTCTGGGCGCGGATGCTGCCGCCGTTGCGCCTCGGTGGGCTGGGCGCGATGGTCGCGAGCGCGGTGCGGCCGGTCGACATGATCGGCTGGATCGTCGTCGCCTTCGCATCGGGGCTGCTCTATCCGCCGCTGGCCGTCGCGCCGCTTGTCATCGTGGCGCTGTCGCTCTGGTTCCGGCGCAAGCTGGGCGGCGTCACCGGCGACGTGCATGGCGCGGGCATAGAACTGACCGAGACCGCCCTGCTGCTCGCCGCCGCGTTCTACGCCCTGCCCTGAGCGATCCGCAGCAGCGCGTCGCCATCGACATGCGCCTCCAGCACGGCGGCGATGGCGTCGAGCGCAGCATCGACATCGGCACGGTGGTCCGGCCCGTGCCCCGCCACACCGATCCGCGCCAGCCATGCCGCACGCTGCCCCGCTTCGCCTAGCAGGCCATGGATATAACTCCCCGCAACCAGGCCATCGGCGCTGATCGCCCCCTCCGCCCGGCCATCGGACAGATGCCCCACGGGCCGTGCGGTATCGGGGCCGCTGGTTTGCCCCAGATGGATTTCATAGCCGGAGAACGCCGCACCCAGCGCCTCGCCGGTGACCGGCCGCACCGTCTTCGCGCCGGTCAGCACCGTCTCAACATCCAGCAGCGCCAGCCCTGCGACGCTGCCCGCCGGGCCCTCGACCCCGTCCGGGTCGGCGACCATGCGCCCGAGCATCTGATACCCCCCGCACAGGCCCAGCACCGGCCGTCCGCGCCGGACATGCGCGGCGATATCGATGTCCCAGCCCTGCGCACGGACAAAGGCCAGGTCGGCGATGGTCGCCTTCGACCCCGCCAGCACGATCATCGCGGCGTCGGGAATGGGCTGGCCGGGGCGGACCATGACCAGATCGACCTGCGGCTCCAGGCGGAGCGGATCGAGATCGTCGAAATTGGCGATACGCGGGGTGATCGGACAAGCGACGACCAACCGTCCACCCGCGCCCGCCATCGGCCGCTCCAGCGCCACCGCATCCTCGCTGGGCAATCGCGCAGCATCTGTCAGCCAGGGGATCAGCCCCAGCGATCGCCAGCCGGTATGCTCGGCAATCACCGCCATGCCGTCGGCGAACAGCGCGGGGTCACCGCGAAACTTGTTGACCAGGAACCCCCGGATCATCGCGGCATCCGCCGGGTCGATCACCGCCTTGGTCCCGACCAGCGAGGCGATCACCCCGCCCCGGTCGATATCCCCCGCCAGCACCACCGGCACGTTCGCCGCGCGCGCGAACCCCATATTGGCGATGTCGCCCGGACGCAGATTGACCTCGGCGGGCGAGCCTGCACCCTCCACGATCACCAGATCGCACTGCGCCTCCAGACGGCGATAGCATTCGACCACTTCGGGCAGCAGGCCGATCCGCCCCTCGCGCCACCGCGAGGCGGGCAGCATGCCCCGCACCTGCCCGCGCACGATCAGTTGCGAGGTGCGGTCGCCCTGCGGCTTCAGCAGCACCGGGTTCATGTCGACATGCGGGGCGACACGTGCCGCCATCGCCTGGGTCGCCTGCGCCCGCCCGATCTCACCGCCGTCCGGGGTCGCGGCGGCATTGTTGCTCATATTCTGCGGCTTGAACGGGCGGACGGTCAGACCGCGATTGGCGAAAAGACGGCACAGCCCCGCGACCAGCACCGACTTGCCGACGTCCGAACCGGTGCCCTGGATCATCAGACCAGCCATGCGACAGCTCCAGCGATCACCCAGAGCAACAGGCAGGCCCGCGCATAGATCTGCAACGCCGTGACGATGTCCGTCGGCGACGCCGCCCGCCCCCCGCGCCCGATCCACGGCTTGATCTGGGTCACGCCGTCATATGCGACCGGTCCGGCCAACGCGACGCCCAGCGCGCCCGCCATCGCCGCTTCCGGCCAGCCCGCATTGGGCGAGGCATGCGCGCGCGCATCGCGCCGCATCACCGCCCAGCCGCCCGCCCCCGCGACGCACACCAGCACACCGGCGATCCGCGCCGGGATCCAGTTCGCCCCGTCATCGATCCGCGCCGCCGCCCAGCCGAACGCCCGCCAGCGCGGCTCCCTGTGCCCGATCATGCTGTCGGCGGTATTGATCGCCTTGTACACCCACACCCCCGGCAGCCCGAGCAGCAGCCAGAACAAGGGCGCGACGATGCCGTCGCAAAAGCTCTCCGCCAGCGTCTCGATCGCGGCGCGCGAGACGCCTGCCTGGTCCAGCCGCTCGGTATCGCGCCCCACGACCCGTGCGACGAGGCTGCGCGCGGCGGCAAGGTCGCCGCGCATCAGGGCGTTCGCCACGGGCCGCACGTGCACGTACAGGCTGCGCTGCGCCAGCGCGGGCCAGGCCAGCACGGCGCTCGCGATCCAGCCCCAGCGGCCGAGCCACACATGGACGGCATGATCCAGCCCCCAGGCGATCCCCCCGGTCAGCGCGATCAGCAGCACCATGGTCAGCACGCCCAGCCCCCGCCGCACGCCTTCGGATCGCTTCGGCCCGTTGCCGAGCCGCTCGGCGAAGTTCAGCAAGCGCGCAAAGCCGCCCACCGGATGGCCGATGCGCGCATAGAGCCGGTCGGGCCAGCCGATCGCGGCATCGAGCGCCAGCGCCATCAGGGCCACGGGATCAGCCATGTCGCAATGCCTCGTCCAGTCGTTCAAAATCCGCCGTCACGGCGGGCACGCCGAAGCGCAGCCGGTTCGGGGCATCGGCAAAGGGGCGGACCAGGATGCCCGCCGCCGCCAGTCGATGAAAGATGGCGGCGGCGTCGGGCGTCTCGACCATGCGGAACAGCGGACACGCCCCCCGCGCCATCAGGCCGTGGCGCGCTAACACCGCGTCCATCGCACGCGCCCGCTCGGCCAGCGCGGTCCGGGTCGCGGCGATCCAGGTGCGATCGGCATAGGCCGCACTGCCCCAGGCAATGGCATGGGCCGATACCGGCCAGTCGCCCAGCAGGTCGCGCAGCCGCACGAGGACGTCGGGCGCGGCGATCACGAAGCCCAGCCGCACACCCGCCAATCCGAAGAACTTGCCGAACGAGCGCAACGCCACCACCCGCTCGTCGCCATCGAAACCGGGTTCAGGCATCGCGTCGGCAAAGGCTTCGTCCAGGATCAGCCAGCCGCCCGCCCGCGCCTGCGCCGCCGCCAGCCGGGCGAGGTGTTCGGGCGAACGATAGACGCCGTCGGGATTGTTGGGATTGGCGAGGAGCAGGCTGCCCGGTCGCCCCGTCCAATCGTCCAAGGCGGCGTGCTCGACATGGTCGGCGGCAATGGCGCCATGCGTCCCGTAAGTGGGCCGCACCGCGACGATCGGCTGCGCCATGCCGAGCAGCGGCAGCAGGCGAAGCGCCATCTCGCTGCCCGGCACCGCCGCCACCCGCTCGACAGGCACGTCGAAATGCGCCGCCGCCAGGGCCTCCAGCCGGGCGAGTGCGCTGCGATCCGGCAAGGGGGCGGCGTCGACCGCAAGTCCCTCGGGCGCCGTCCATGGCACCGGATTGATCCCCGTCGACAGGTCCAGCCATGGCTTCATCACCTGGGGGAACAACGCCCTGGCCGTGTCGATCCGGCCGCCATGATGGGTCAGCGCGCCCATTTCCGCTTGCGTCATCGTGCCACTCCCGCGATGCGGATGGGCATGACGAAGCCCCGAACCATATTGGTCCTCGGCGGCGCGCGGTCGGGCAAGAGCCGCCACGCGCAGGCGCTGGCCGAGGCGATGACGCCCACCGGCTGCTTCATAGCCACCGCCCAGGCCTGGGACGACGAGATGCGCGACCGCATCGCGCGGCACCAGGCCGATCGCGACGAACGCTGGACGACGGTGGAGGCGCCGCTGGCGCTGGCCGAGGCGATTGCCGCGCACAGCCGCGCCGACCGGGTGCTGCTGGTCGACTGCCTGACGCTGTGGCTGACCAACCTGCTGCTCGGCGAAGCGGATATGGCGGCGGCGGGCGAAGCGCTGGTCGCCGCGCTGGCCGACGCGCCGGGCCCGGTCGTGCTGGTCAGCAACGAGGTCGGCTTCGGCATCGTGCCCGACAACGCGCTGGCCCGGCGATTCCGCGATGCGCAGGGCACGCTCAACCAGCGGCTGGCACGGATGTGCGACGCGACCGATCTGGTGGTGGCGGGGCTGCCCCTTCGCCTTTCAGGAGAGAAATGATGCGAACCGATGCCGAACATGCCGAGCGCATGGCGAAGAAAAAGGCCGCGCAGGACAGCAAGGTCGCCGCGCGCGACGCCGAAAAGGGCCTGATCATCGTCCATACCGGCAAGGGCAAGGGCAAGACCACCGCCGCGCTCGGCATGGTGATCCGCGCGGTCGGCCACGGCATGCGCGTCGGCATGGTCCAGTTCGTGAAGGGCGCGATGACCACCGGCGAGGCCGCCGTGCTGGCGCGCTTCCCCGAGGTCGATTTCCACGCGATGGGCGAGGGCTTCACCTGGAACACCCAGGACCGCAGCCGCGACATCGCCACCGCGCGCACGGCGTGGGACGAGGTAAAGCGGATGATCGCCGATCCGTCCTATGACCTGATCGTCGCGGACGAGCTGAACATCGTCTTGCGTTACGATTATCTGCCGGTCGACGAAGTGCTGGAGGTGCTGGCCACCAAGGGGGCGATGACGCATGTCGTGATTACGGGCCGCAACGCGCCCGACGCGCTGATCGCGGCGGCGGACCTGGTGACGGACATGACGCAAGTGAAGCACCCCTTCCGCGAACAGGGCGTGAAGGCGCAAAGGGGGATCGAGTTCTAGCCCCATATCAAGGGGATACAGCCACGGGCGGCATAGCTCGCGGCCCTGCCCTCCCCCAGCCCCTCCCGCCTGCGGGAGGGGAGATGCCTGGAGTAGAGCGATATGCCTTAAGCCCCTCCTCCCGGCAGGGGGGAGGGGTTTGGGGTGGGGGCGAAGCCGCAGGCGAAACGGCTTGGGGTGATGCCCTCCCCCACCTTGATTGCAGGTGAAAGATGCCCCCGGCGTGACCGCCCTACAACGCCCCTGCGGGAGGGATGAAGCTTGTGGCGAGGCGAAACGCATCAAACCCCTTCTCCCGACAGGGGGGCGGGGTTTGGGGTGAGGGCCCGGCCCGGGGTGATGCCCTCCCCGGCCAGATCGTCGCCGCGCCGCAGCAGATACACATCCATGATCCACCCATGCGCCCGCCGCAGTTCGGCCCGGCGCGCGACGATCCGCTCCGCCACATCCGCCAGCCGCCCGGCCTCGACCGCCTGCTGCGCCATGCCCAGATACGCCCCCCACCAGATCGCCGCATCCGGCTGGTCCAACGTGGTGAACGCACATCCTCCGTCCAGCATCACCGCCACGCTGTCCGCCCCCTCGGGCCAGCCCCCCTCGCGCAGGCGTCGTCCCGTCGTCACCATCACCGGCGCGCCCACCGCGTTGAACGGGATGGCGTGCGCCGCGCACAGCAGTTGCAGGCTGGTGATCCCCGGCACCACCGTCACCCGCTCGACCGCGATCAGCCGCCGAGCGATGCGGATCGTGCTGTCGTAAAGCGAGGGATCGCCCCAGACCAGCAATGCCACCCGGCCACCCTCGGGCAGATGCGCCGTGATCTCTGCCGCCCAACATGACGCGATCGCGTCATGCCAGCGTTCGACATTGTCGAGATAATCCCCCTCGCCCGCCCGCACCGGCAGGTCGAATTCGATCACCCGCGTCGCCGCCCCCGCCAGCACCTGCGCGCAAATGTCGCGGCGCAGGTCGATCAGTTCGGCCTTGTCCGCCTTGCGCGGCAACAGGATCAGGTCGGCGGCACGCATCGCCGCCTCGGCCGCGCGGGTCAGGTGGTCGGGGTTGCCGGTGCCGATGCCGATCAGGTCGAGATGGATCACAGATCCTCCATCAACGGACCATAGAGGATCAGCGCCGCCTTGTCCGACACACCCTTTGCCAGTTGGACCGCCAGGTCGCCCACGGTCGAACGGGTCAGCCGCTGGTCGGGACAGCCGACATGTTCGGCCATCAACGCGGGCGTCCGGGGCGGCAGGCCAGCCGCAACCAGCGCCTCGACCAGCGCGGGAAAGGTGCGCTTCGGCATGAACACCACCGTCGTCGCCCCCGCATCGGCCAGCGCCGCCATGTTGCGATCGGCGGGCAGCGCGCCGGTTACGTCATGGCCGGTCACGAACTGCACCCGCCGTGCCTGGTTGCGCCGGGTCAGCGGCAACCCCGCCGCCGCCGCCGCCGCGCTTGCCGTGCTGACGCCGGGCACGATCTCGAAGGGGATTCCAGCAGCCTTCAGCGCCAGGATCTCCTCCTCCAGCCGTCCGAAGATGCCGGGATCGCCCGACTTCAGCCGCACCACTCGTTTCCCGCTGAGGGCGTGATCGACCAGCAGGCGGTCGATTTCACCCTGCTTGGGCGAGGCACGGCCGGCACGCTTGCCGACCGCGACCAGTTCGGCATCGGCGCGGGCGTGGCCCAGCATCGGCCCGGCGGCGAGGTCGTCGAACAGCACGACGTCCGCCTCGGACAGACAGCGCACCGCCTTCAGCGTCAACAGTTCGGGATCGCCCGGCCCCGCACCGACAAGGGATACGAACCCGCTCACCACCAGCGCGCCACCAGATGGAAGAAGGTGCCCGTCACCTGCCCCCGCCGCGATCCGGTTTCGGGCACCGCTTCCCCTTGTGCATCCACAACATGGGCCAGCGCGGTATCGGGCTGTTCGATCACGGTCGAATAATGAAACTCATGCCCGCCCAGCACCGCGCCCTCGGGCATCCCCGCCACTTCGCCGAGCAGCGTCGCGCGGCGATAACCGAGATGCATCCTGCGCTTGGCATAGCTGGTCACGAGGCCGAGCAGCCCCGCCATGCGGTGGCTCACCCCCTCGGCATCGACCAGCGCTTCGCCCAGCGCCATATAGCCGCCGCACTCGCCATGGATCGGCTTGGAGGCGGCATGGGCGACAAGCCCCGCGCGGAACGTCTCCGCCGCCGCAAGCCGTCCGGCGTGAAGCTCGGGATAGCCGCCGGGCAGCCAGACTAGATCGGCCGACGCGTCGGGGGCTTCGTCGGCCAGCGGCGAGAAGGGCAGGATTTCCGCCCCTGCGGCGCGCCAGCCCTCCAGCATATGCGGATAGACGAAGGAAAAGGCCGCATCCTGCGCCAGCGCGATACGCTGCGCGGGCGGTGGCGGGAGCGTGCCGGAGGCGACGGCGAAGGGCTTGGCATAGGCCGCCGCGCGCACCGCCTCCAGATCGACATGCGCCGCCAGGAACGCCGCATAATCGCCGATCAGCCGGTCGAGTTCGGGATGCTCGACCGCCTGCACCAGCCCCAGATGCCGCTCCGGCAGGACCAGGTCGCCGCGCCGGGGCAAAGCTCCGAAGACCGGCAGGCCGATCTCCTCGAAACCGAGTTTGGCCAGCCGCTCGTGACGCGGGCTCGCCACGCGGTTCAGGATCACCCCCGCCACGCGCAGTTCGGGATCGTAGCGCGCGAAACCCAGCGCGGTGGCCGCCGCCGACTGGGCCTGGCCCGATACGTCGATGACCAGGATCACCGGCCAGCCCATGCGCCTGGCCGTCTCCGCGCTGCTCCCCATGCCGGTCGCGCCGGGCCTGGCAACGCCATCGAACAGCCCCATCGAACCCTCGGCCAGCACCAGTTCGGCGTCCGCCCCGCGCTGGCCGAGCGTGTCGAGCAGCGCGGCGGGCATCGCCCAGCCGTCGAGGTTGAACGACGCCCGCCCGCACGCCGCCCGGTGAAAGGCGGGGTCGATATAGTCGGGGCCGCTCTTGAACGGCTGCACGCTCAGCCCCGCATCGCGAAACGCGCGCAGCAGGCCCAGCATCACCGTCGTCTTGCCGGTGCCCGAGGCGGGCGCGGCGATCATCAGGCCCGGAGTCGTCATGGACGTCATGCCAGCGTGTTCCCGGGACGATAGCGGCGGTCATAGCCCTCCGCATACAGCTTGCTCTCGGCGAAATCGCTGGTGGCAAGGACGCGGCCGACCAGGATCAGCGCGGTACGCTCCGGCCCGTCGGCGGCAGCCTCCTCGATGGTGGCCAGCGTCGCGCGGGCGATGCGCTGCTCGGGCCAGCTCGCGCGCCAGACGATCGCAACCGGACAGTCCGAGCCGTAATGCGGGGTCAGGTCGGCGACGACCTTCGCCAGGTTGTGGATCGACAGGTGGATGGCCAGCGTCGCGCCGGTCGCGGCGAAGGCGGTCAGCGACTCCCCCTCGGGCATGGCGCTGGCGCGGCCCGGCGTGCGGGTCAGGATCACCGACTGGGCGATGCCGGGCAGGGTCAGCTCGCTCTCCAGCACCGCCGCCGCCGCCGCGAAGGACGGCACGCCCGGCGTCACCGAGACGGGGATGCCGAGTTCGCGGATTCGCCGTACCTGCTCGCCCATTGCCGACCAGATCGACAGGTCGCCCGAATGGAGGCGGGCGACGTCCTGCCCCCTGGCGTGCGCTTCACCGATTTCCGCCATGATCTCGTCGAGCGTCATCGGCGCGGTGTTCACGATTTTCGCATCCGGCGGGCAATGCGCCAGCACCGCCTGCGGAACCAGCGACCCGGCATAGAGGCAGACCGGGCAAGCCGCGATCAGGTCGCGCCCACGCAGGGTCAGCAGGTCGGGGGCACCGGGTCCGGCGCCGATGAAATGGACGGTCATTGGTCAGGTCCTTGAGCCATGGCGCAGGTCGCCATGCGGTCGGCGGAAATCACGCGGGTCACGATGATCCGCGCCCCCGCCCCGGCGGCGGCGAGCGCCACCGCTTCGGCGACGCTGCCGACGCCGCGATGGATCAGGCTGGGGTCGGAGCGGGTGGGTGTGTCGATGCCGTTCAGCGCGGTGGCGGGAATCACGGTCACGGGCAGCCCCTCCCTCTGCGCGAATCCGGCGATCAGGGCGGCGCGATCCTCCGGCACGGCAAGGCGATCGGGCCGTACGCCCATCGCGGCCAGCGCGTCGCGAAAGGAAGCCTCCGTCGCCATCGCGCGGCATCCGAAACCCGCAATCACCACGCGACCCGCCATTGCACGATAGGATAGCTCGCCTTCCAGCCGCGCTTGGTGCCGAGCGGCCGGGCCTGCGCCAGTTCGATGCGCAGCAACTCCCCGCCGAAGCGCGATTGGCACTGGGTCAGCAACGCCTCGGTTTCCAGCGTCACCGCATGCGCGACGAGGCGACAATGGGGCAGCATGCGCAGGGCCTCGACCAGTTGCGGCGACAGGCCGCCGCCGACGAACACCGCATCCGGGTGCGGCCGGTCGGCAAGGCCCGTGATCGCGTCGCCCTCGACCAGGTCCAGCCGCTCGACACCCAGCCGCGCGGCATTGGCGCGGGCACGGGCGAGCCGGGCGGGATCACGCTCGAAACCGACCGCACGGGTGGTGGGGTTGCTCAGCAACCATTCGAGCGCGACCGATCCCGATCCCGTCCCGATGTCCCACAGCAACTCGCCCGGACGCGGGGCGAGCGCCGACAAGGCAAGTGCGCGGACCGGGCGCTTCGTGATCTGTCCGTCATGTGCGAACCAGTCATCGTCCAGCCCACTCGCACAGGGCAGGACGCGGCCCGGTCCGGCAGGCTCGATCGCCACTGCGACCGGGTGGGCGATGTCGGTCCAGTCGAGCATGTTCGCCGCCACGCGCCGGACGCGCTCGCGCGGGCCGCCCAGCGCCTCCAGCACGGTCAGCGCGCTGTCGCCGAAACCCTGTTCGGCCAGCCACGCCGCCAGCGCCGTCACCGACGCCCCGTCGCGCATCAGCGCCAATAGTCTTTGCCCAGGCGCCAGGAGCGGGCGCAGCGTCTCGACCGGCCGGGCGTGGAGCCCGACGCCCTGGATCGTCTCCACCGGCCAGCCCAGCCGCGCCGCCGCCAGCGACAGGGTGGACGGTGCCGGATAGGCCACCCATTCGCCCGGATCGAGATGGCGGGTCACGACCGAACCCGCCCCGAACCAGAACGGATCACCCGAGGCGAGCATCACCACCCGCTCTCCGCGCCGTTCCAGCAGCATCGGCACGCCATCGGCAAAGGGGATAGGCCAGACGATCCGCTCCCCCCCGCCTCGCCCAGCCAGCAACGACAGGTGACGGGCTGCGCCCATCACGCTATCGGCGGCATCGATCGCGGCGCGTGCGGGGGCGGTCAGGCCGTCCCAGCCATCCTCGCCGATCCCGACGATCGTCAGCCAGGCCTGGGAGTCAGCCATGCGCCATATCCTTCTGCTCGGCGGCACGACCGAGGCGAGCGCGCTGGCCACCGCGCTGGCCACGCGCGGCGAACATGCGATGCTCAGCTATGCGGGCCGCACCGATCATCCGCGCGCGCAGGCCATTCCGACGCGGGTGGGCGGGTTCGGCGGTGTCGAGGGGCTGGCGGAACATCTGACCCGCGAGGGCGTGACCCATCTGGTCGACGCCACCCATCCCTTCGCCGCGCGGATCAGCGCCAATGCCATCGCGGCGGCGGAACTGGCCGGTGTGCCGCTCCTGGCGCTGACCCGCCCGGCCTGGGAGGCGGGACCCGGCGACCGCTGGATTCGCGTTGCCGATACGGCGGAAGCGGTCGTCGCGTTGGGCACCGAGGCGGCGCGCGTCTTCCTGGCACTCGGTCGCCAGACCATCGGCGATTTCGGCCATGCGGCGCAGCATTTCTACCTGCTGCGCTTCGTCGATCCCGCCGCGCCGCCCGCGCTGCCGCACCATTATCTGGTGGTGGATCGCGGCCCCTTCACGCTGGCGGGCGAACTGGCGCTGCTGCGCGAACACCAAATCCAGGTCATCGTCGCCAAGAATGCGGGCGGCTCGGGCGCGCGGGCGAAGCTGGATGCGGCGCGCGCACTGGGCCTGCCGGTCGTGATGATCGACCGGCCCGCCATACCCGACCGGCCGCAGGCGAGCAGCGTCGCGCAGGTGCTGGACTGGCTGGATCACGGTGTCGTCCGGGGGGTGTAGAGGATCGGCCGGCCCGCATGCGGGATCATCCGCGTGCGACTGGACCCGATGATGACGACGGTCCGCATATCGGCCATCTCGCCGCGCGCATCGGGCAGGGGCACGATGCGCAAATGCTCTTCCGGGGTGGAGACGGCACGGGCGAACAGCACCGGGCGATCGTCGCCGCACGTCTCACGCAGCAGCGCAAAGGCCGCGTCCAGCGCATCGGGCCGCGCCTTGGACCGGGGATTGTACAGCGCGATGGCGAAATCCGCCTCCGCCGCCAGCGCCAGCCGCCGTTCGATCAGCGCCTGCGGCTTCAGATTGTCCGACAGGTTGATCGCGCAGAAGTCGTGCCCCAGCGGCGCGCCCGCCTGCGCGCTGGCCGCCAGCATCGCGGTGATGCCCGGCAGGACGCGAATGTCGAGGTCGTGCCAGCGTCTGGGGTCTTCCTCCACCCGCTCGAAGATCGCCGCCGCCATGGCGAACACCCCCGGATCGCCCGACGATACGACGACGACCCGCCGACCCGCTTCGGCCATTTCCAGCGCATGGAGAGCCCGGTCGCGCTCGACCCGGTTGTCGCTGGCATGGCGGGTCAGGCCGGGCCGCTCGGGCACGCGCGCGACGTAGGGGATGTAGCCGACCACGTCGGTCGCCTCCGCCAGCGCCGCCGACACCTCGGGCGTGACCATGGCGTCGGCGCCCGGCCCCAGTCCGACGACGACCAGCCAGCCGCTCATGGCCGTCGCCCCTGGCCATGGATCAGCGCGATCGAGAAATAGGGGGCGGGGGCGTCCTCCACCTCCGCCAGACGGCGGACACGCTCCCCCGCCTGGGCGGCATGTTCGACCAGCCAGGCCTGATCCTCCCGTCCGGCCGCCGCGATGGCGCGGCGCAGCTTGGGCAGGTGGCGACCGATCTTCATGACGACCAGCGCGTCAGTCTCGGCGATGCGGCGCGTCAGCTCCGCCTCGGGCAGGGTCGCCATCGCGACGGTCAGCACATCGTCGCCCCATGTGATCGGCGCGCCACTGGCGGTCCAGGCGCCCGACATGCCGGTGATGCCCGGCACGACCGCGACGGGCGCGTGGGGCCGCAACCGGCTGTGCAGGTGCATGAACGAGCCGTAGAAGAACGGATCCCCCTCGCACAGCACCACCACATCCTCGCCGCCCTGCACCAGCGACAGGATGTGCGCCGTGCACTGCGCATAGAAGGCCGACAGGCATTCGTTATAGCGCGGGTCGATGAACGGAATCTCGGTCGTGACCGGATAGTCCATCGGATACTCCACCACGTCGTCGCGCAACATGCCGTCGACGATGGTGCGCGCATGGCCGCGCCGTCCGCTTTTGCGGAAATAGGCGACATGCCGCGCCCCGCGCACCAGCCGGTCGGCACGCACGCTCATCAGGTCCGCCGCACCCGGCCCCAGGCCGACGCCGTGGATCGTACCGACCGTCATTCGGCGCGGCTCGACAGCGCGTTGATCGCCGCGACGGTGATCGCGCTGCCGCCGGGGCGGCCCTTCACGATGGCGCACGGCACGGGCTGCGCCTCCCACAGCGCATCCTTCGACTCCATCGCGCCGACGAACCCGACCGGACAGCCGATGATCGCCGTCGGGCGCGGGCAGTCGGGGTCTTCCAGCATGGTCAGCAGATGGAACAGCGCAGTCGGCGCATTGCCGATCGCGACCAGCGCGCCCGCCAGATGCGGCCTCCACAGCTCCAGCGCGGCCGCTGAGCGGGTCGTGCCCATCTCCCGTGCGAGCGCCGGCACGGCGGGATCGCGCAGCGTGCAGATCACCGGGTTGTCGGCGGGCAGGCGCGTGCGCGTGACCCCCTCGCTGACCATATGCGCGTCACACAGGATCGCCGCGCCATTCGCCAGCGCCTGCCGCCCCGCCAATGCAAAGCCGTGCGAGAAATGGATGGAGGGTGCGAGTTCGACCAAGCCGGCGGCATGGATCATGCGCACCGCCACCGGCTCTTCCTCCGCATCGAAGCGGTCCAGCTCCGCCTCGGCGCGGATGATGGCGAAGGACTGGCGATAGATCGCCGCGCCATCGGTTTCGTAAGTGTACGGCATCAACAGGCTCCGAGAAGCGCGACCGCCCGCTCGGGCGTCAATCCGGTGTGAAGGGGCGCGGCCCCGGCGCGGGCGTCTCTGGCCAGATCGAAAGCCCCCTCCCGCCCGGTCAGCACCCAGTCCGCCGCCCGTGCCCGCGCGCAGCCCTTCGCGCAACCCGATATGTGCAGGCGGCCCTTGACCAGCGGGGCAAGGCGCGCGGCGAGATCGCGGGTTTCGACACTGGCCTGCGGACAGGCGGGCGCGCCGACACAGGCGTCGACATGCAGGATGGGGGCATCTTGCAGGACCATGCCCTTGGCGGACACGGGGGCAATATTCTCGACCAGCAGCATCCGCCACGGGGTCAGGCGGATGGGTGCGCGTCGGTCGTCCGCAAAGGCACCCAGCCTTTCCGCGTCGATACGACCAAAGGGAAGACCATAGACCGCCCCCATCGGATGCGCGCCGGGGTGCAGCGGCGTGATGGAAGCCGCAGGCCTCGCGTCGCCCGTCGCCCATGCCGGAAGCGGGGCCGCATGGCGCGCCATCCTGCCCGCATCATGGCCACCGCTTTCAACGAACCAGTGCGCCAGCCGGATCATCGCCTCGACCGCATTCCCCCGCGCGACGATCACGCCGGTCGCTCGCCCATCGGCGCGAAGCAGCAGTTCGCCCGTGGCCGCCCGCTCGATCCGGAAGTCGCCGGGCGCATCGCCCAGCATCGGCGCAGGGCCCGCATCGACCACGAAGCCGATCTTGCCCGGCAGGTCGGGCAGCTCGCCCAGCCGCGCGCGCAGTTCGGTCGCGATGACATGGCTATCGTCGCCCTCGCGCCATTCCGGCTGGACGAGCATCGCGCCCCGCCCCTCCCGCACCGGATCGGGATCGACCAGTTCCAGCGCCTGCAATTCGGCAAGCATGTCGGGCCAGCTTTTCTCGCTGGCACCCCGGATTTGCAGGCTCGCGCGCGCGGTCAGGTCGATCTGGCCATTGCCGTGGCGGAGCGCCGCCCGACACAGCCCCTCGACCTGTTCGGCCGTCAACCGACCCAGCGGCGGACGAACGCGGACGAGCAGTCCGTCGCCCGCCATCATCGGCCGCCACGCATCGGGGCACCAGCCTTTGACCTCGAACCCGCTCATGCCGCGCCGTCCAGCATCGCCAGCACCGAATTGCGCCGCGTCCGCCACAGTCCCGCCTCGTAAAGCGCCGCGAACCGCGCCTCCATCGCCGCGAGCGCCGCCGGGTTGGCCTGCGCCATGAAGTCGCGCACCGCATCCTGCGCCAGCGTCGCATCCCAGTACAGGTCGATCAGCGCGGCGGGCACCGCGTCGGCCAGATGCGCGAAGCTGCCCAGATGGTCGAGCGTCGCGGCGATCTCGGCCGCGCCCCGGAAACCATGTGCCATCATCCCCTCCACCCAGCGCGGGTTAGCGGCGCGGGCATGGACGGTGCGGGCGATCTCCTCCGCCAGCGTCCGTGCCTTGGGATTGGCGGGGTCGCGCGTATCGAGATGATAGAGCGAGGCCGCCCCCTCCCCCAGCGCTGCCCGTGCCGCCGCGAAGCCCGCCTGATGCGCCGCATAATCGGCGGCCAGCAGCAGGTCGCTTTCGGGAAGGTCATGGAGATGGACGAACGCCTGCGCGCCCGCCACGCGCGCCGCGATCCCCTCCGCATCGCGCCGGTCGCCATCGTCCAGCGCAGTCGCCGAGGCGGCGAGCCAGCTCTGCCCCGCCTCGATCCGCGCCGCCTCGTCATAGCCTGCATTCGGGTCCAGCCCGATGCCATAGCGACCCGGCGCGGGGCCATAGACGCGCGGGGTCGCCTGGCCGACATAGGGGTTCCACTCGGACGCTTCCTCGCGCGCGGCCAGCGCGCGCACCGCCTGCCCGAACAGCGCGACCAGATGGGGGAAGGCATCGCGGAACAGCCCCGACACGCGCAACGTCACGTCGACGCGCGGCCGGTCGAAGCGCATCAGCGGCATCACCTCGAACCCCGTTACACGCTCGGAGCGGTGGTCCCAGACCGGCTCGACCCCGATCAGGTGGAGCGCCATCGCGAATTCCTCGCCCGCCGTGCGCATCGTCGCCGAACCCCAGAGATCGACGATCAGGGTGCGCAGGTGATCGCCCTCTTCCTGCATGTGACGGCGGATCAGTTCCTCGGCGAGCTTGACGCCCTGGAGATGCGCTGCACGGCTCGGCACCGCGCGAGGATCGATGGCGTAGAGGTTGCGGCCCGTGGGCAGCACATCGGCGCGCCCTCGGTACGGCGAGCCCGAAGGCCCCGCCGCGACGCGCTTGCCATCCAGCCCGGCCAGCAATCCCGCCCGCTCCGCCGCGCCCTGCTCGCCGCGTCCGAAGATGTGGAGCCCCTCGCCGAACTGGCTGTCCTTCACATCGCAGACAAAGGCGTCGATCCGGGCGAGCGAATCCTCCGCCCCCGCCAGCCCAAGCGTATCGCCCAGCCCGACGCTCTCCGCCTCCTCGGCGATACTGGCGCGTAGCCGGTCGCGGCGGGCGGGGTCGAGGCCGTCGGCATTGGCATATTCGTCGAGCAACGCCTCCAGCCGCCCCAGCCCCGCACCCGTCCTGGCCTGTACCAAAGCCGGGGGGACATGGCCGATCGGCACCGCGCCCAGCCTTCGCTTGGCCTGCGCTGCCTCGCCCGGATCATTGACGATGAAGGGGTAGAGGACCGGCCAGTCGCGGGTCAGCGCCTCGGGCCAGCAGGCGTCGGACAGCGCCACCGCCTTGCCGGGTAGCCATTCCAGCGTGCCATGCGCGCCGACATGGACCAGCGCGTCGATGCCCCGCGCCCGAAGCCAGAGATAGAAGGCGACATAGGAGTGGCGCGGGCAGCGGGAGAGGTCGTGATAGTCATCCGCCCGTGCCTCGCGACGACCCCGCTCGGGCTGGAGCGCGACGATGGCCTTGCCCAATTCCAGCGCGGGAAAGTGGAAGGCGTCTCCGTCGACCAGCGGATCCGCCTCGGCCGCACCCCAATTGTCCAGCAGATCGGCGCGTAGCGTTTCGGGCAAGGCGGCAAGCGCCTCGCAATAGGCGGCGACCGGCCATGTCATCCGGTGGGCAAGCAGCGCGGCGGGCAGGTCGGCCTGTGCCTCCACATCATAACCGGCGTCGCGAAGATCATTCAGGATTGCATCCGTCGAGGCAAAGCCGTCCAGCCCCACGGCATGTGCCGCCTGCCAGTCCTTGCCCGGATAGGTCGACAGCATGACAGCCAACCGCCGGTCCGCCGCCGGAGTCTCCGCGAGCCTCGCCCAGCCCGCCACCTTGTCCGCCACCGCCGCGATCCGTGCGGGCTCGGCACGGTGCAGGCGCAGGGCGATGTCGAAATCGGGATCGCGCTCACCCGGTTGCTTGAAGCTGACCACCCCGGCGAAGAGGCGTCCGTCGATTTCGGGCAGGACGACGTGCATGGCGAGGTCGGCGGGCGACAGGCCGCGTGCCGACCCCTCCCAGCCCTGCCGGTCGCTGGTGGCGAGCGCGACCTGGAACACCGGCACGCCTGCACCGTCCAGCGGGGTGGTGTCATCCTCGCCGCGCGCGGAGAAGGCGGTGGCGTTGATGATCGCGGCGGGAGTCAGGGCCTTGACCCAGCGCGCGATCCAGGGGCCGGCACCTTCGGCCTTCAGCGAAGGGACGAAAAGGGCAACGGGGTCGAACCCGCGCTCGGCCAAGGCGGCGTGGAGGGCCGCGATGGGCTCCAGGTCGGCAGCGGCGAGATAGGCGCGGTAGAAGGTCAGCAGGATGCGGGGGCGGCTTGCGGCGAATAAGCTTGCGGCCGGGCAGGCGATACCCTCGGGCGACCAACCGCCTACGGGGGCGATTAGAGGCGGGGTCGCTTGGGGCGAGGCCCCTCCCCCATCCCCTCCCGCCTGCGGGAGGGGCGTGTTTGTGGTGCGCGCTTGCACTTCTTCAAACGGTTCACTCGCGTCACCGGTTAAACGCCCGCTTACAGGACCGACACCTTCCGCATCGCGAGAGCCCCTCTCCCGGCAGGGGGAGGGGTTGGGGAGGAGCAAGGCCCCCGGCAATACCGTCTCGGCAAGTACCCCCAAGGCAACACCCGCCGCCTGCGCTCCCCCCGCATCGCACAGCGCCCCCAACCGCCGCACCACCGCCGCCTCAACGGTAGACGCCGCCATCAGCCGCCGGTCCTCGCGCCCGTCCGCCGCCAGCACCGCCAGCGCTATCCCCCGCTCCCGCGCCAGCCGCTCGACCTCGCGCAGGCCATAGTCCCAATAGGCCGCCCCGCCGATCAGCCGGATCAGGATCGCCTTCGCATGCACCAGCGTCTGTTCGACATAGGTGTCGACGGACAGCGGATGGACCAGCGTCGCCAGATTGGCCAGCCGCAACGACCAGGGAAATCCCCCCGCCCGCCAGCCCGCCGCAAAGGCGCTCAGGTCGCTGTCGGAGAAGGACAGCACGACCACGTTACCGGGGCGCTGCCCCAGATCCTGTGGAACCGCCTGTTCCTCCAGCCCATGGCTCTCGCGAAAGACGAGATGCACTGGTCTCAGCCCTTCAGCACGGCCTCGATCGCGGCGCGGTCGATCCGGTCATGCTCGGCGATGACGACCAGTTGCGTGCCGCGCGGCTCGCCCGCACCCCATGGGCGATCATAGCTGGTGCGGACCCGGCGACCCACCGCCTGGACCAACAGCCGCATCGGCTTGCCTGCCACGGCCGCATAGCCCTTCACGCGCAGGATATCCTGCTGCTCGGCCAGGGTCACGATGCGCTGCGTGATCGCCTCGGGACTGTCCACCTCGCCCAGCATCACCGAGATGCTGTCGAAATCGTCATGCTCGTGATCGTCCGCGCCGTCATGGTGCGAGGGGCGCGCGGCGATGTCGTCCTCGGCGGCCGCTTCCAGGCCCAGCACGATCTCGGCGGAGACGATGCCGTCGACCGCCTCGACCATCGGCAGCGGGCGCGGCGCTTCGGCGGCGATGATCGCGCGGGCCTTGGCGACACCCTCCGGCCCGGCCAGGTCGGCCTTGGTCAGCAGGACAATATCGGCACAGGCGAGCTGGTCCTCGAACACTTCGGACAGCGGGGTTTCATGGTCGAGGCTGGGGTCGGCGGCGCGCTGCGCCTCGACCGCGTCGAGATCGGGGGCGAAGCGGCCTGCCGCGACGGCCTCCGCATCGGCCAGCGCGACCACCCCGTCCACCGTGATGCGCGAACGTATGGCGGGCCAGTCGAACGCCTTGAGCAGCGGCTTGGGCAAAGCCAGGCCCGACGTCTCGATCAGGATGTGATCGGGCCGCGGCTCCATCGCCAGCAGTTTTTCGACCGTCGGGATGAAGTCGTCGGCGACGGTGCAGCAGATGCAGCCATTGGCCAGCTCGACGATGTTTTCCGCCGGGCAGTCGGGGATCGCGCAGGACTGCAGGATGTCGCCGTCGACGCCCAGCGTGCCGAACTCGTTGACGACCACCGCCAGGCGACGACCGCCCGCATTGCGGATCAGGTGGCTGATGAGCGTGGTTTTCCCCGCGCCCAGAAAGCCGGTGACGATGGTGACGGGGACCTTGGTTAGGTCACGCATGGTAATTCTCCGACGCGCCGGACGAGCGAGCGCGGACACGGGACCTGTCGCCGAAGCGGTGACGAACGGGCGCGCGAGTTGCGTCCGCCCCGCTGACCGGCGACCGATGCGGCCCCGGCCGCATGGCTTCGTCGCTCCCCGACGGAGAACCGTGCCCCGACCACCCCCTGGGTCCAGGCAAGAGCGACCATGACGCCGGCAGGTCTCCTGGCTCGCGGGTCGAAGCGAAGGGATGCGCCTTCCCGGATCACTCCAGTGGCCGTGCCTCCAACAGCACCAGCATCGCTCGCTCACCGCTTACAGTTGCAGGGACAGCCGGGGATTTGCACCCCATTCCCGTTTGAAGCCCCAAGGGGCACCGGCGCGATCTTCGGGAGTTTTCGCCCCCGATGTGCGGCATTTATCCCGCCGCGCCGGGCTTGGCAATTCGCGCCTCCATCGCGGCGAACCCGCGCCAGCGATAGAGGAGGAAACTCGCTCCCCAGCAGAGCACGAACAGCCCGACGATCGCGAAGCCGAGTATATTGAAATGCTCGGACAGCTCGCCTGCATAACGGAACGGCCCCGAGGTCCAGCCGAACCGCTCGGCCAGCAGCGCGGTCGCCTGGATACCGCCGATCACCAGCGCGACCAGTGCCGAGACGAGCGTGATCGTCATATTGTAGTAGAGCTTGCGCAAGGGGTGGACGAACGCCCACTCATACGCCCCCAGCATGACGAGCCCATCGGCGGTGTCGATCAGCGCCATGCCGACCGCGAACAGCACCGGGAAGACCAGGATCGTCGCCAGCGACACGCCGTCCGCCGCATGCGAGCCCGAGAGACCCAGGATCGCCACCTCGGTCGCGGTGTCGAAGCCCAGCCCGAACAGGAAGCCCAGCGGCGCCATGTGCCAGCTCCGCCGGATCAGCCGGAACAGCGGACGGAACAGGCGCGACAGCGGCCCCTGCCCCGAAAACAGCATGTCGGCATCCGCCTCGGCCATCGGCTCGCCGCGCGCGACGCGGCGGAAACGGGTCCACACGTCGCGCAGGATGATCAGGTTCATGATCGCGATGGCGAACAGGAAACTGGCCGAGACGATGGTGGCGATCGTCCCGCCGCTCTGCCCGAACGCCTCGAAATCGGACAGGGTGCTGGCGGCAAGCGCGACCGTGGTCGCCGCGATCAGGACGATGGCGGAATGGCCGATCGCGAACCACAGGCCGACCGCGATGGGCCGCTGGCCGTCCTGCATCAGCTTGCGGGTGACATTGTCGATGGCCGCGATGTGATCGGCATCGACCGCATGACGCAACCCCAGGCTATAGGCGAGCAAGGCGGTGCCCAGCATCAGGCTGTTGCCCGCGAACACGCTCAGCGCCCAGCCCCAGACGGCGATATTGACGATGACAAGCGCACCCATCAGCCACGTGACGCGGCGCTTGAGCGAGGGTCGGATGGAAACTTCGGACATGGGCGGATCTCTTCCCCCGGGCGCCATGGCGACAAAGGCCGACCGGGCCGACCACAGACGGACGCACGTCAGAGTCGGATTCGATTCGCATCGGCCACGTGGCGTCGCTCACATGATACAATATATCTTCGCCATGACCATCCCCTGGATCGCGGCAAGAGCGACTCGCATCGGCAGGTCTCCTGGCTCGCGGGTCGAAGCGTCGGCGATGCAGCCTTCCCGGATCGCTCCAGTGGCCGTGCCTCGCGCCCCAATAAGGGAACGGGACACCAGCGTCGCGCGCTCACCGCTTACAGTTGCAGGGACAGCCGGGGATTTGCACCCCGTTCCCGTTTCAAGCCCCGAGGGGCACCGGTGCGATTGACCGGCGATCGGGCTGGAAGCCCATACCGGTCGGCACGGGGATAGTCTGCGGCGGATGGAGGCGCAAACCGCTTTATCACCCCCATCTCGCGGCCTAATCCGGAACCCATGGTGGATATGAGACGATGGTGCCGCTGGGGGCGCCGCTGGGCACCGGCGGCGGCCTGCCTGGTGGCGGCCTGTTCGGGCGGGAATTACCGGCCGGTCAGCGACACGCCGGTGCGGATCGGGCGGCCCTATACGGTACGCGGCGTCACCTATGTCCCCGCCGAGGACGCGACCTACGACATGCTGGGCTATGCCAGCTGGTATGGCGGCGAATCGGGCAAGCGCACTGCGAACGGCGAACGCTTCCGCCCCGGCTGGGCCACGGCGGCGCACACCACCCTTCCCCTGCCCAGCTATGTCGAGGTGACGGCGCTGGATACCGGGCGACGGATCATCGTGCGGGTCAACGATCGCGGGCCGTTCGCGGGATCGTCGCGGATCATCGACCTGTCACGCGGCGCGGCCGAGCAACTGGGCCTGCGCGCGGTCGGCAAGGCCGCGGTACGGGTGCGCCGCGTCGAACCGGACGAAAAGGACCGCGAACGCCTGCGCCACGGCAAGGCGGCCCGGCCCTTGCCGCCGGTATCGGACGCCGTGCGGGCGAACCTCTTGTCACAGATCGCGGCAGCCGGGATGACGGTGCGTTAGGAGCGGCAGCTTTGCCCAATAGCAGACGCTGCAACTTGCTGGTATGTCAGGAAGCGACCGGGAGAGCAGCTGTGAGCCAGATGATGCTAAATGCGATAGGCCTGGCCGCTATCATCGTGTTCCTGATCGTCGACTATCTCTTCCTCCGCGTGGTTCTGCGATCTTTAATCTGGATCGTGGACCGTCTGCCGCTCTATCGGGCCGGAGGGCGCTACAGGTCGCAGTCGTCACCCGAAAAATATGCTCGGTTTCGCAAGCCGCATAACGGCAGCTAACGCCCGAGGCTGTGTAAAAACTTCGGAATCTGCTATGGTTTTCCGACGTTTCGGGAGGCTTGGGCATGGGCCGTTTCGTTCAGGGGGAAGACCGTCGGCAGGACTATCTGCTGCCTGCATCGCTTGATGATTACGTATCGGCAGATAACCCGGTTCGCGCGGTCGAGGCGTTCATCGATGCGCTGGATCTGAAGGCGCTGGAGTTCGCGGGCATGACGCCGGCCAAGACGGGGCGGCCCGCCTATCATCCGGCGACGATGCTCAAGATCTACCTCTACGGCTATCTGAACCGGATCCAGTCGAGCCGGCGGCTCGAGCGTGAAGCACAGCGCAACGTGGAATTGATGTGGCTGACGGGGCGGTTGGCGCCCGACTTCAAGACGATCGCCAACTTCCGCCAGGCCAATGGCGCTGCGATCCGGGCGGTGTGCAGCCAGTTCATCGTTCTGTGCCGGCAATTGGGGCTGTTCACGCGCGCGGTGGTCGCCATCGATGGCAGCAAGATGAAGGCGGTCAACAACCGCGACAAGAACTACACGGCCGCGAAGGTCGCCTCGCGGATGAAGCAGGTGCAGGACAATATCGACCGGTATCTCGACGCGCTTGATCGTGCCGACCGCGAAGAAAGTGACATTGCCGAGCCGAAGGCGAAGCGATTGACGGAGAAGATCGCCCGGTTGCGCACGCAGTTGCGCGATCTTGCGGTACGCGAGGAGGAAGTCCGGAATGCGCCGGACCAGCAGGTGTCGCTGACCGATCCGGACGCCCGCGCCATGGCGAGTGCGGGGCGCGGCACGAGCATCGTCGGCTACAATCTCCAGGCGGCCGTCGATGCCGAACATCACCTCATCGTCGCGCACGAGCTTTTGAACATTGGATATGACCGCGGGCAACTTGCCCTCATGGCGGCGAAAGCCAAGGACGCCATGGGGGTGGAGGCTTTGGATGCCATTGCCGACAAGGGCTATTTCAAGGGCGAGGACATCCGGACCTGCGGGGGGATGGGCGTTACCGCCTTCGTGCCCAGGCCGCTGACCTCGGGGGCGAAGGCGCAAGGTCGCTTCGGCAAGCAGGACTTCGTCTATCTGGAGCAGGAAAACGTCTATCGCTGTCCCGCCGGTGAAGACCTGATCTATCGGTACACCTCGGTCGAGGCCGGTATGACGCTCCATAGCTACTGGAGCTCGAACTGCCAGACATGCGCGCTCCATGACCAATGCACGACCGGCAAGGAACGCCGGGTCAAACGATGGGAACATGAGGCAGTCGTCGAGGCGATGGAGCGGCGCTTTGATCGTGCGCCAGAGGCCATGCGGATCCGCCGGCAGACTGTCGAACATCCGTTCGGCACGCTGAAAGCATGGATGGGCTCGACGCACTTCCAAACGAAAACGCTGAAGCACGTCAGAACCGAGGCCTGCCTCCATATTCTGGCCTATAACTTCAAGCGGCTGATTGCCATCCTCGGCGTCCGGGCAATGATCGCAGCAATTCAGAGCTGAGCGCCAACGCTCAACCTTCAACGCGCCGCGCCGAAAATACTGACCAGCTGCTGTGAAGCCGTTTTTACACGGCCTGGCCCAGTCCCTGCCATTCCCAAAACTCAATTCCATACGAGACGGCGAAGGCACGGCATACGCAGGCTGGACTAACAGTTTTGCCAGCGGAGACCGGGTGCGCGATGTCGCCATCGTCAGGTAACAATCCGAAGATCACCCCCGGCGAGGCGGTCCATGTGGTCGACATGTCCTTGCGATACACCGCCGCCCGCACGCTTGACCTGATACGATGCCAGATCGGCCGCACGCACGAGCGCGTCGAAATCCATGCCGTCATCATATGCGACCGCGAACCCCAGGCTTGCTCCGACATACACGCTGGTGTCGCCGATATCGTATGGCTTGCGCAACGTCGCGAGTAGCTGATCCGCCAACGATATGGCGTCCTCGGTGCAAGCAACGCCGCCCTGGAGGATCGCAAACTCGTCTCCGCCCAGCCGTGCAGCCGCAGCACCCGGTGCAGAGGCTCGGATGCGCCGGGCAACATCGACGAGCACCTGGTCGCCTGCGGCATGGCCATGACAATCGTTGATGGGCTTGAACCCGTCGAGATCGAAGCAATGAATTGCGAGGCCGCCCGGCGTGCCCGATGTCACGCGAAACGCCTCTCTGAACCCCAGACGATTGAGAAGCCCCGTCAGGGGGTCGTTGCGTGCCAGCGTCGCCATATCCAGCTCGGTCGCGATATGGCGCACGGCATTGCGATAGACGTGTCGGACCGTCTCGAAACTGCCTGCAAGAAACACGGCGAACATTGCCGCCGTGACCCGGTGCGGAACATCGCTCCAAAAGCAGCATGCCACTATGACGGGAACAGCGGCAACGATCAGCGCCGCGACCGCCAGCGCGGGACAAACGGCAAGACGCGCCACTACACCCGCGCAATAGGCGAACAGGAGCGCCGTCCCGAGTACATGCCATTCCGCGTCGATATGGAAAAATAGCAGGCTCACCGTTGCTGCGATCGAAGTTGCTGTGGCCAGCGTCACGACCAAATGCCGCTGTTGGTAGAAGCGGGCGGTAGAAGCACAGTGTGTTTCATTCCTCAGTGCCTCACGCTGGTAGCTCATCAGGAACAGTTTTCCGCCTGTTCCTGCCGCTCCCGTCAGCGCGGCAAGGGCGAAAACAGGATTGCCAATCCGGAGCCAGGCCAGCGACGCGATACCGACCAAAGTGATCCCCATGATTGCGGTGGGTACCGCGCTGTACGCCAGATCCGAAATCAACGCCGCATAGACATCGGGATCTATACGGCAGGGAGCGGTCTGCGTGAGTTGGGGGCGCTTCATAATGGTGAAACCCGGCGATCAAGGGGAACGGGACAATTACATTCGCATGGGAATGTCTAACGCAATGTTATTACGAGATATCACGGGATTGATCGGCGCGCACTGGCTGCAGTGTCGCGTCGCCGGCTGTCCTTGGGCACCAGCGACGGGGAGGATTGCCGATCTCACTCCCATCCGTAGCAGCCGCTGATGGTGAGACCGGAGAGGATCAATGTCGCTGCCCCGATCCAGACGTTACGCCCGATCGTGATTGGCCTGCCAACCTCCAACGCCCTGGAGCGTAATGACGAGTTGCGCAAGTGGTCAGCCGTGAGGGGGGTGGACGCCGGGACCGATTTCCGTGACGGCGCCTATCCACCAATAGCAGACAATCAGTCCGGGCATCTTGATCCGCCATGGGGCAAAGGTCTTCCCGGCGCCCACGTCATGCCGAACTAACAGGACACGCCCAACACGAAAAAAGCGGGCTTTCGCCCGCTCTATCGTCGTCCACCGATGTCAGTAGAAGATTGGTCGGGGCGACAGGATTCGAACCTGCGACCCCCACACCCCCAGTGTGATGCGCTACCAGGCTGCGCTACGCCCCGACCGAGCGGCGGCCTCTAGGCGGGTTTTATCCGGGATGCAAGCCTTGATGTTGCGATACCGCCGACACCACATCCGCCTCTCCATTGCGCCTGTCCGCCTGCGATGGTAGCGGGCAGGCTATCCGACATGGGGGCTTGTCGATCGTCATCGGTCGACCGGTGCCCGTGCCCATTCAGCATAGACGGGTCCGAATGTTCATTCCCTTCACCGCCCCAGTCGCCGCGGCCGCCGCCGCAACCGGGGCCGCCGGCTCCAGCGGCGTCGCCTCGTTCATCAGCCTCGCGCCGCTGATCGTCGTCTTCGTCGTCTTCTACTTCCTGATGATCCGCCCGCAACAGCGCCGCATGAAGACGCTGCAGGCGTCGATCGAGGCGGTCAAGAAGGGCGATCAGGTCACCACGGCGGGCGGCATCGTCGGCAAGGTGACCCGCGTCGAGGACCAGCTGGTCGAGGTCGAGATCGCGCCGAACGTCCGCGTCCGCGTGGTCAAGGCGACGCTGACCGACATTCTCGATCCCACCGCCAAGCCCGCGAACGACTGACCCCATGCTGGATTTCCCCCGCTGGAAGGTCGCTTCCATCATCGCGCTGCTGGGCGCGCTGTGCCTGCTGGCGATCCCGAGCTTTCTGCCCGAAAGCATGACCGACAAATGGGGGGCGATCCCCCATCCGCGCGTCAACAAGGGTCTCGACCTGGCGGGCGGCAGCTATCTGCTGCTGGAGGCGGACACCGCCGACCTCGCCAATACGCGGCTGGAGACGATGCGCGACCAGGTCGCGGCCGAGATGCGGCGCGGCAATCCGCGCATCGACATCGGCGACATCTCGGTGCGTAACGGCCAGCTCAGCTTCATGCTGCGCGATCCGTCGCAGGTCGATGCGGCGCGCGAGCGGCTGCTGACGATCACCGGCGGCGGGGCGGGCATGACCGGCCAGCGCGAATGGGACATCAACGTCGTCGACACCTCGCGCTTCGTCCTGAAGCCGACCCAGGCGGGCCTGACCCAGGCGGTCGACACCGCGATGAAGACCGCGACCGAGGTCGTCCGGCGCCGTATCGACGCGCTGGGCACCAAGGAGCCAACGATCCTCCAGCAGGGTTCGAACCGCATCGTGGTGCAGGTCCCCGGCCTGCAGAACCCGCAGGCGCTGAAGGACCTGATCGGCAAGACCGCCAAGCTGGAATTCAAGCTGGTCGACACCACCGCCAATCCGGCCGAGGTGGTCAAGGGCAATGCCCCGGCGGGCAGCCAAGTCCTGCCCTATCCGGGCAATCCGCTGGGTGCGCCGGTGATCGCGGTCAAGCGGCCGGTCATCATCTCGGGCGACCAGTTGATCGACGCGCAGCAGACGTTCGACCAGCAGACCAACGCACCGCAGGTGGCGATCACCTTCGACGCGCAGGGCGGGCGCAAGTTCGCGCGCATCACGCAGGAAAATACCGGCAAGCCCTTCGCGATCATCCTCGACGGGCAGGTGCTGTCGGCCCCCAACATCAACGAACCGATCCTGGGCGGTCGCGCCTCGATCAGCGGCAACTTCACCGTCGACACGGCGAACCAGCTGGCGATCTCGCTGCGCTCAGGTAAGCTGCCGATCGACCTGAAGGTCGTCGAGGAACGCACCGTCGGTCCCGACCTGGGCGCCGATTCGATCCGCGCGGGCATCCTGGCCTCGGCGATCGCGGCGGTCGCGGTCATCATCTTCATGACCGTCACCTATGGCCGGTTCGGCATCTATGCGAACATCGCGGTCGTCATCAACGTGCTGGTCATCCTGGCCGTCATGGCGATGTTGAACGCGACGCTGACCCTGCCGGGTATCGCGGGCTTCATCCTGACCATCGGCACCGCGGTTGACGCCAACGTGCTGATCAACGAGCGCATTCGCGAAGAGCGACGGCGCGGGCGAAACGTCATTCAGGCGGTCGAGCTGGGTTACAAGGAAGCCAGCCGCACCATCTTCGAGGCGAACGTGACCCATGCGATCTCGGGCGTGATCATGCTCGTGCTCGGCTCGGGGCCCGTCAAGGGCTTCGCGGTCGTGCTGCTGATCGGCATCGTGACCAGCGTGTTCACCGCCGTTACCTTCACGCGGATGCTCGTGGCGCTGTGGTTGCGCCGCGAAAAGCCCAAGACCATCAACATTTGAGGCAGGAGAACAGATCATGCGCCTCCTGAAACTCGTCCCCGACAACACGAACATCGATTTCGTCCGCCTGCGCGGCTGGGCGTTCGGGCTGACGCTCGCGCTCACCCTGCTGGCGGTCGGCGTGACGTTCGTGAAGGGCCTCAATCTGGGCGTCGACTTCGTCGGCGGCCTGATGATCGAGGAGAAATTCCCCACCCCGCCTTCGGCAGACCGGGTCCGTTCGGTCGTCGACGGCTTGGGCGTGGGCGAAGCCAACATCCAGACGGTCGGCGACGGCCGCACCATCAGCATCCGCCTGCCGGTGCCCAAGTCCAACGACGAAGGCGCGACCAACGCCGTCGTGCGCAAGGTCGAGACCGCGCTGGGCCAGCAATTCCCCGGCGCGACCTTCACCCGTTACGACACGGTGTCGGGCAAGGTGTCCGACGAACTGATCAAGCACGGCGTGCTGGCGGTGGTGCTGGCGATCCTGGGCATCGGCCTGTTCGCGATCTTCCGCTTCGAATGGCAGTTCGGCGTGTCGACCATCGTCGCCATCGTCCACGATCTTCTCGTCACGCTGGGCTTCTTCGCGATCACCCAGTTCGAGCTGGACCTGACGATCATCGCGGCGTTCCTGACCATCATCGGCTATTCGATCAACGACAAGATCGTCATCGACGACCGCATCCGCGAGAATATGCGCCGCTATCGCAAGATGGACATGCGCGAGATCATCAACCTGTCGGTGAACGAGACGCTGCCGCGCACGGTCATGACCTCGGTCACGATCCTGCTGGCGCTGATCGCGCTGCTGCTGCTGGGCGGCCATGTGCTGCGCGGTTTCACCGCGGCGATGATCCTGGGCATCGTGGTCGGCACCTATTCGTCGATCTACGTGTCGTCCTCGCTGCTGATCTCGCTGGGCCTGCGTGCCGAGCCGAACCGCGAGAAGCCGGGCACCACCGACAAGCGCAAGGTGGCCGACGCCGAGCGCATCACCCCGCGCGAGAGCTGAGCCGCCCGCAATGAGCGACTCGATCCGCATCACGCGCGATCCGACCGCGCCCGGCCCGATCGTCCGTGGCTTTGCCGCCACGGGCTTTCGGGTGGGCGAAATCGCCTATCCGGCACTGCTGCTGGCGCCGGACTGGCACGAACCCTGGAGCCCCCCGCCCTTCGAGGCACTGACCGCCGAGGCGGTGGCCGCGCTGGTCGACGAGGCGCCGGAGTTCCTGCTGCTCGGCACCGGCGCGAGCCTGCGCCGTGCGCCCGCCGCCATGGTCGCGGCGCTCGAGGCGCGGGGTGTGGGGGTGGAGGTGATGGACAGCCGCGCCGCCGCCCGCGCCTGGGGCGTGCTGCGCGGCGAAGGCCGCAAGCTGGCCGCCGCGCTCTACCCGCTCGACGCCTGAGCGTTCCTCCCCTGCAAGGGGATGAACGATATGGGCCTACCGCCCCCGCCCGACCAGTTCCGCCAGATGCGAATGCAGCGCCGCCGCATTGGCGGGCCAAGTGAAGTCGCGCACCGCCGCCCGCGTCGTCCAGGGGTCGGGCGGCTGGTCAAGCAGGTCGCGGATCGCCGTGGCGAAAGCGTCGGCATCCGCCTGCGCGATGCGTCCCGCCGCCCGGCTGGTCACCACATCGGCCGCCCCGCCCGCGGGCGTGATCACGACCGGCGTCCCGCAGGCCATCGATTCGACCCAGGCATTGGCCAGCCCTTCCGATACCGAGGCCAGCGCCATCACGTCGGCGGCCCCCAGCCATTCGGGCAGTGCGGCATGGGCTATGCCGCCGACCAGCCTGACCCGGTCCGCCACCCCCAGTCGCTCGGCACGCGCGGCCAGGGCGGCGCGGTCCGCTCCTTCGCCGATGATGACCAGCGTGACGCCGGGCAGGCGCGCCACCGCGTCGATGACGACACCGTGCCCCTTGCGCGGGATCAGCGCACCCAGCGACACCACCATCGGTCCGGTGATGCCCAGCGCCGCGCGGGCGGTCAGGCGGTCGATCGGCTGGAACCGGGCCTGGTCGACCCCGGTATGATGGACGCGGATGCGGTGGCGCGAGACACCGAGCGCGGCGACATCCTCCGCCATCGCGTCACTGACCGCAAGCAAGCCATCGGCCTGCGCCGCCGCCTGCGCCACCTGTCGCCGGGTGGCGGGCGCATGGCCCCAATGATGGATATCGGCACCACGCGCCTTGATCGATACTGGCACGCCGTAGCGCCGCCCCAGCGCGACCGCCGCCGGACCGTCGGGAAAGAAGAAGGATGCGTCGATCACGTCGAACCGCTGCTCGTCGCGAAGCCGGTCGAGCACGGGGACGAGTGCCCGCCGCATCGCCGGGACATGAAACCGTGCCCCCGTCCCCGGCAATGTGGTAAAGCGCGGTCGCGAGACGTCGAGGCCCGACCAGTCCTCCCGGAGCGGCAGCGCGGCTTGCGCCTTGAAACGCGACGACCCGGCCAGCGGCCAGACCGGCAGGCCGATCGGCGCGACGACACGCACCGCCACCCCCGGCCGCATCGCCAGCGCCGCGGTCTGGCGTTCGACGAAGATGCCGAAATTGGGCCGCGTCGCATCGGGAAACAGGCTCGACAGGGTCAGAACGTTCAGCATGACATTCGATACTCCCGCCGCGCGCCCACGGCTTGCCGCCATTGAATCCGATTTCGGAACGATCTGGTTAAGATGTCGCCTCCATGGTCGGCATCTGGCCACATATCACCCCTTTGCGACAAGGATCATGACGGCATCGCGCATGGCCGTTCATGCATGCGACAGATCGCGCCTGACACAATCGAATGTGGCGGCTAATCTGCCGTCGACTTCGGGGGGTGGATGTGATGGCGCGATTCGGACGTCTGGGTGCCGTGTTGGCACTGGGTGCGACGCTGGCGGGTTGTGGCGGCGGCGATGGCGGCGGCAGCGGTGGTGGCGCCGCAACCAATCCGGGCGGCGGGACGACGACCGGCACGACCGAATCGGCCTGCTCGCTGCGCAATCGCCAGAACTGGGCCGCCGCGCAGTTGAACGAATGGTATCTCTTCCCCGAGACGCTGCCCGCCTCGCTCGACCCCTCGCCCTATACGACGGTCAGCGACTATATCGACGCGCTAACTGCGACGGCGCGGGCGCAGCGCAAGGATCGCTATTTCACCTACATCACCTCGATCGCCGAAGAGAATGCCTATTACAGCTCGGGCGCATCGGCGGGGTTCGGCTTCCGGCTGACGGCGGATGCGGGGCAGACGAAGCTGCAGATCGCCGAGTCGTTCGAGGGCGGCGCGGCACTCGCCGCCGGGATCGACCGGGGTACGGCGATCCTGGGCATCGGCACCACCGCCGACAATATCCGCACCATTGCCGACATCGTCGCCGCCGATCCCAATAACGGCCTGTCCAACGCGCTCGGGCCGAGCACGGCGGGCACGACGCGCTTCCTGCGCGTGTCCGATCCGTCGGGTGCGGTCCGTACGGTGCAGCTCGCCAAGTCGGACTATTCGCTCCAGCCGGTGTCGCCCAATTACGGCGCGCAGGTCATTACCGACAATGGCCAGCGCTATGGCTATATCAACCTGCGCACCTTCATCAGCACCGCGGACCCGCAGTTGCGCGCCGCCTTCGCGACCTTCAAGCAGCAGGGCATTACCCAGGTCGTGGTCGACCTGCGCTACAACGGCGGCGGCAGCGTCGATATCGCCGACCTGTTCAACAACCTGCTGGGCGGCGCGCGCCAGTCGTCCGACGTGATGGGCTATACCGCCTATCGCGCCAGCAAGTCGGCGAACAACCAGACGACCTATTTCTCACCCCAGTCGCAGTCGATCACGCCGACCCGGATCGCCTTTATCGGCACCGGCGCGACCGCCTCGGCCAGCGAACTCGTGCTCAACCGGACCCTGCCCTATATGGGAAGCAACACCGGGCTGATCGGCACCAACACCTATGGCAAGCCGGTGGGGCAGATCGCGCGGGACAACGCGCAGTGCGACGACCGCCTGCGCATCATCGCAATCGCGATCCAGAATGCGAACCGGCAGGGCGATTACTATAGCGGCCTGGCAGGCGTCGTTCCCGCGAGCTGTCGCGCGGCGGACGACCTGACCCGCAAGATGGGCGATCCGCAGGAAGCCTCGACCCGCGCCGCGCTCGACTTTCTGCAGGGCAAGAGCTGCACCCCGATCACCGCGACCGCCTCGGCACAGGCCTTCCGCAACGACGATCTGCGCAAGCTGGTCCAGCCCGACCGCCCGACCGCCGCGCAGCGCGACGTGCCGGGATTGTTCTAAGATTCCGTAAGCCCTCTCTCCCAGGATCGGGGAGAGAGGGCCAGACGCCTCTTACAGCCGCTGCGTACCCGCATAGGCGAATAGCGCATCGCCGTCCGCCGACAGCGTGACGGTCTCACGACCCGTGACGGTCACGCACTGGCCTGCGCGGAAGTCGACATCCGCGACCTTGCCCGAACCGGTGATCGGGATCAGCCAGGCGGTCTTGCCCTCGGGCAGCGCCACGGCATGATCGCCCGCCGCCCAGCGTTCCAGCACGAACTTGGGCCCTTCGACCAGGATGTCGCGGCCCTCGCCTGCTGCGCCCGGCGACACGATCGGCTGGTACGGAGTCAGATGCGCGACGTCGACGCCGTCCTCCAGATGCAGTTCGCGGTCGCTGCCATAATCGTACAGGCGATAGGTCGTCTCGCTGTTCTGCTGCACTTCGATCACGGTCAGCCCGGCGCCGATCGCGTGGATCGTGCCCGAAGGGGCGTAATAGAAGTCGCCTTCTTTCACCGGCACCCAGTCGAGATCCGCCTCGACCGAACCGTCGCGCGCGTCGCTGCGCAGCTGTTCCTTGGTCATCGTCGCCTTGGGGCCCAGTGCGATGGTCGAATCGGGCTCGGCGGTCAGGATCGTCCAGCATTCGTCCTTGCCGCGCGGCAGGCCACGGGCATGCGCCTGTTCGTCATCGGGGTGGACCTGCACCGACAGCTTCTCGCTGGTGAACAGATATTTGATGAGCAGGTCAGGCGAGGTGTCGCCGGGTTCCTGGAACCAGACCTCGCCGATCGGCGCGCCACCCGGCGCGACATCCTCGAACCCCGGATAGAGCGTGTGGCGGCCCCAGGGCTTTTCGACGCGGTGGGTGTGGAGCAGCGTGGCGGGCATGATTCAGGGATTCCTTCACGATCGGGCGACGGTGAAACCGTTGGTACGGGGCGGCGTTCCACCCCGGCACCTTCGCTGCCGTCCATGCCGCGATCGCCGCGCCGATGGCAAGTCGTTCGACCCCGGAATTGCCAGCGCCGACCGCTCGCCAACCATATGTGCGGAGGGACTGTTCCCGGCCGTTCGCCTGCGCTAAGGACATGCGCGATGCGTAACCCCCGTTCCCGTGCGCTGTCGCTGGCGCTCATCGCCGCTTTGGCCCTTCCGATCGCGGGTTGTGCCCGCAACCGTACCCGCACCGACCTGCCCTATGTCGCGCGCGACGTCGGCACGCTGTACACGGCCGCCAAGAACCGGCTCGACCAGCGCCGCTACAAGGAGGCCGCGCTGCTCTTCGACGAGGTGGAGCGACAGCACCCCTATTCGGTCTGGGCCCGCCGCGCGCAGCTGATGAGTGCGTTCAGCTATTATCTGGGTCGCGAATATACCCAGTCGATCCAGTCGGCGCAGCGCTTCCTGGCAGTCCACCCCGGCAACCGCGACGCCCCCTATGCCTATTACCTGATCGCGCTCGGCTATTATGAGCAGATCCAGGACGTGACCCGCGACCAGAAGATCACCCGCCAGGCGCTCGACGCGCTGGGCGAGCTGATGCGCCGCTATCCCAACACCCGCTATGCCGCCGATGCGCGGTTGAAGGTCGATCTGGTCAACGATCATCTGGCGGGCAAGGAGATGGAGATCGGCCGCTTCTACGAGGACCGCCACCAGTGGCTGGCCGCGTCGATGCGCTTCCGTACGGTCATCGACAAATATCAGACGACCAGCCACACGCCCGAGGCGCTGATGCGTCTGACCGAAACCTATCTGGCGCTGGGCGTACGTCCGGAGGCCGAGCGGTCGGCCGCCGTGCTGGGCGCCAACTATCCGGGCACCGACTGGTACAATCGCGCCTACAAGCTGATGCGCGAATATCCGGTGGAGCCGATTCCCGCGATCCAGCCAGGCCAGCCCGTGGTGCCGACCGGCACACCGGGTTCGGTCAATGTCGGCCTGCCGGGCGGCGGTGGCGGCACCGTCACGCCCAGCGCTGCCGCGCCGGGCCGTCCGACCCCGACCGGCAACAACAGCTCGCCGACGGGTTAAACACCTTATCCTCCCCGGTACGGGGAGGTGGCAGGCCGCAGGCCTGACGGAGGGGGGCTTCCACAAGGCATGTCCTGTGTGGCGACCCCCCTCCACCAGCTTTGCTGGTCCCCCTCCCCTTGCAGGGGAGGAATAGATACCCCCCCCCGAACAAATCGGGATCATTTTCGCCGCGGGGGGATAACATCGCGCGGCGTTTCGCTTTATATCGCGGCCTATGCTGACCGCGCTGTCCATTCGTGATGTCGTCCTGATCGAGGCGCTCGACCTCGATTTCGGCCGTGGCCTGGGCGTCCTGACGGGCGAGACCGGGGCGGGCAAGTCGATCCTGCTCGATGCGCTGGGCCTGGCGCTGGGCGGGCGTGGCGACAGCGGGCTGGTGCGGCATGGTGCCGGCCAGGCGATCGTCACCGCCAGTTTCGAGCCCCCCGCCCCCGACAGCCGCCTCGCCGCGATCCTCGACGACGCGGGAATTGAGATCGAGGTGGGCGAGCCGTTGATCGTACGCCGCCAGGTCAAGGCCGATGGCGGCAGCCGTGGCTTCGTCAACAACCAGCCCGCCTCTGCCGCGCTGCTGCGCGAGATCGCGCCCTTCTTGGTCGAAATCCACGGCCAGCATGACGATCGCGGCCTGCTGAACCCGCGCGGCCACCGGACGATGCTCGACAGCTTCGGACGGGTCGATGCAAGCACGGTCGCCGCCGCCTGGACCCGGTTCCGTGAGGCGGAGGCCGCCCTGAGCGCCGCGCGCGACGAGATCGAGACGGCGGCCCGCGATCGCGAGTGGCTGGAACATGCGGTCGCCGAACTCACCAAGCTCGCCGCCGAACCGGGCGAGGAAGAAGCGCTGGCCGATCGCCGCCGCACCATGCAGCGATCGGAAAAGATCGCCGACGAACTGGGTGCGATCGACGAGCATCTGCAAGGATCGGACGGTGCGCTGGCCGGACTGCGCCAGGCGGCCCGCGTGCTCGAGCGGATCGGCGAGGACCATCCCGCGCTCGCCGAGGCCCTCGCCGCCATCGACCGCGCGGTGATCGAGGCGTCGCTGGCCGAGGATCGGCTGGTCGAGGCGCAGCGCGAACTCGCTTATGACCCGCGTGCGCTGGAAGAGGACGAGGCACGGCTGTTCGAGCTGCGCGGCATGGCGCGCAAGCATCGCGTCCAGCCCGACGATCTGGCCGATCTGACCGAACAGTTGCGCGGGCGACTCGAGCGCCTCGACGCGGGCGAGGAAGGAATCGGGCGGCTGGAGGCGGCAGTCGCCAGTGCGCGTGCCGCCTTCGACCAGGCCGCCGCCAAAGTGTCGAGCGCGCGCATCGCCGCCGCCGAGCGGCTGGACCGGGCGGTAAAGGGCGAACTCGCCCCGCTGAAGCTCGATGCCGCGCGTTTCCGAACGATCGTCGCGCCGCTCGAACCCTCGGGCTGGTCGGCGGCGGGCAAGGACCGGGTCGAGTTCGAAATCTCGACCAATCCCGGCGCCCCCTTCGCACCGCTGATGAAGATCGCCAGCGGCGGCGAATTGTCACGTTTCCTTTTGGCGCTGAAGGTCGCGCTGGCGGAGGAAGGCGGCGCATCGACGATGGTCTTCGACGAAATCGACCGCGGCGTCGGCGGTGCGGTAGCCTCGGCGATCGGCGACCGCCTTCATCGGCTTGCGGAGCGGACGCAGTTGCTGGTCGTTACCCACAGCCCGCAGGTCGCGGCACGCGGCGCGGCGCATCTGCTGATCGCCAAGAGCCATGACGGCACCGTCACCCGCACCGGGGTTCGTGGCCTGAGCGCGGTCGAACGGCGTGAGGAAATCGCCCGGATGCTGTCGGGTGCGACGATCACCGACGAAGCGCGTGCCCAAGCCGATCGGTTGCTGGAGCCATGACAGCCAGACATTGGAAAAAGATTTTGTAAGTGATACCAAGGAGCGGATGGTTAACGCGTTCTAACGCCTGTTTGCAGGACGTATCCGATGTTGAACAAATTGACCGCCGCTTCCCTGCCCGACGCCACAAACGATATGATCACGCTGATGGAGCGTGTGCAGTCGTGCATTGCGTTGGCCGATCGGCTGGAATTGCAGCATGTGGCGATCTATCTCGACCAGGCGCGGGCGCTTCTTGCCGAGAAGGGGGCCGAGGATCAGGCCGCCATGGGTATGGTGCCCCTGTCCTTCTCCGTAACCCCTATCGCCCCCCAGCCTTGATCCGACTCGCCCGCGCCGATCGGCGCGCGGGCCATCTTGATCCCGTGACCGGGGCTGGACTAGCACGGGCCGCGTGACATCCCCGCTTCCCCTGCCGCAAACCGATCTCGAAGCCGCCGCCGAGCTCAATAGCCTCGCCCGCGAGATCGCCCTTCACAACCGCCTTTATCATACCGAAGACGCGCCCGAGATTTCGGACGCCGATTATGACGCGCTGGTCCGCCGCAACACCGCGATCGAGGCCGCCTTCCCGCACCTGATCCGCGCCGACTCGCCCAATACCCAGGTCGGCGCCGCCCCCGCCGCGCATCTGGCCAAAGTGCCGCACGCGCGGCCGATGACCAGCCTCGACAACGCCTTCACCGACGAGGAGGTCGAGGAGTTTGTCGGCCGCGTCCGCCGCTACCTGAAGCTGGCCGAGGACGAGCCTGTCTCCTTGACCGCCGAGCCCAAGATCGATGGCCTGTCCTGCTCGCTGCGTTATGTCGACGGACGCCTGGTCCAGGCGCTGACGCGCGGCGATGGCGCGATCGGCGAGGACGTGACCGAGAATGTCCGCACCATCGCCGACATTCCCCAGACCCTGCCCGCTGACGCGCCGAACGTGTTCGAGGTGCGCGGCGAAGTCTATATGAGCAAGGCCGATTTCGCCGCGCTCAACGCACGGCTGGCGCAGGAAGCGGCCGAAACCGGCAAGGAGGCGCGCCAGTTCGCCAATCCGCGCAACGCGGCCGCCGGATCGCTTCGCCAGAAGAACCCCGCCATCACGGCCGGGCGCCCCTTGCGCTTCCTTGCCCATGGCTGGGGCGAGGCGAGCGCGGTCCCGGTCGAGACGCAATATGACATGGTCGAGGCTTGGCGGCGCTGGGGATTTCCCATCGCCGACGCCTTTGCCCGCGTGCCCGACGCCGCCGCCGCGCTGGCCATCTATCGCACCATCGAGACGCAGCGCGCCGACCTGCCCTTCGATATCGACGGCGTGGTCTACAAGGTCGACCGGCTCGACTGGCAGGCGCGACTCGGCATTGTCGGGCGCACGCCGCGCTGGGCGATCGCGCACAAATTCCCCGCCGAGCGCGCCCAGACCACGCTGGAGAAAATCGACATCCAGGTCGGCCGCACCGGCGCCCTCACCCCGGTCGCTCGGCTGGAGCCGGTGACGGTCGGCGGCGTCGTCGTGACCAACGCGACACTGCACAATGCCGACGAGATCGAGCGGCTGGGCGTTCGTCCCGGCGACCGCGTGGTCCTGCAACGCGCGGGCGACGTCATTCCGCAGATAGTGGAGAACCTGACCCGCGACGTGGCGCGCGAACCCTTCGTCTTCCCCGACCACTGCCCCGAATGCGGCAGCCTCGCCACGCGCGAGGAGGGCGAGGTCGTCATCCGCTGCACCGGCGGCTTGATCTGCCCGGCGCAGCGGGTGGAGCGCCTGATCCACTTCGTCTCGCGCCATGCCTTCGACATTACCGGCCTGGGGCTGGTGCGCGTCGAGGAATTCTTCCGCGACGGCCTGATCGCCTCGCCCGCCGACATCTTCCGTCTGCACCGGCATCGCGAGGCGCTGATCCAGCGCGAGCGCATGTCCGAACTGGTGGTCGACAAACTGCTCGCCGCCATCGACGCGCGGCGCGACATCTCGCTCGACCGCTTCCTCTTTGCGCTGGGCATCCGCCATGTCGGCGAGATCACCGCGCGTGACCTGGCCCGCCGCTTCGTCTCGATGGCCGGTTTCCGCGCGATGATCGATGCCGCGCTCCAGGTCCGTGCCGAAACCGTCCCTGCCCTGGGGGAACCCGAGCGCAAGTTCGAACTCCGCCGCCAGCGCGCCATCGTCGCCGCGATCGACACGCCGCAGATCGGCCCCGAAGTCGCCGACGCCCTCCTCGACTTCTTCGTCGAGGAGCATAACCGCGCCGTCGTCGACGACCTGCTGAGCGAAGTCACGCCCGCCGACACCGTCCACCAGACCCGCGAATCGGAGGTGACCGGCAAGACACTGGTCTTCACCGGCACGCTCGAAACCCTGTCGCGCGACGAGGCCAAGGCGCAGGCCGAGGCGCTGGGCGCCCGCGTCTCTGGCTCGGTATCGGCCAAGACCGACCTTCTGATCGCCGGACCGGGTGCCGGATCGAAGCTGAAAAAGGCGCAGGACCTGGGCATCCGGGTGATCAACGAAGCCGACTGGAACGCACTGGTCGCGGCGAGTTGAGGATGGCGGGATCGTGACGGCATCGTCATGATCCCGGTCCCGGCCCGTATGGCCCGGCGGGACTCACGCCACCGTCCGCCGCCCCCCCATGCAGGCGGACGATGCGCAAATTCCGGAACCGAATGAAGGCGATAGCGCCGATACCGCTCCCATTACCGTTGCCAAACTGCAACGCTTGACGAATGAGTGAAGCCCCCCCTGTCACCGCCATGAACTTTGTAACATAACGGCAATGTTCGTAGCGCAGGGGCACGCTCAACCGAGCCGAAAAACGGCCGGACCGCGCCGCTTCGCGCGCGAAAAGGGGACCTATCACTTATGCGTAATTCGCTTTTCCTGGGCGCGGCCATCGTTGCGCTCGCCATTCCGGCCGCAGCATCGGCGCAGTCGACCGGCTCGGTGGATGCCGAAGAAGTCGTCGTCACCGGCAATCGCAATGACAGCGTGGGCGGCGTCAAGACCGTCGACACCACCCGCAACAAGGCGGTGCTGACGCAGCAGTTCATCAGCCGCCAGACCCCGGGCCAGAGCGTCAACGAAATCATCAACAACCTGCCGGGCGTCAGCTTCCAGAACAACGACCCGTTCGGTTCGGCCGGCGGCACGCTGACCATCCGCGGCTTCGACTCGACCCGCATCAGCCAGACCTTCGACGGCATTCCGCTGAACGACACCGGCAACTATGCGATCTACTCGAACCAGCAGCTCGACCCCGAACTGATCGAGCAGGTCAACGTCAACCTGGGCACCACCGACGTGGACTCGCCCACCCCCGGCGCGACCGGTTCGACCGTCAATTATCGCAGCCTGATCCCGACCGACAATTTCGGTGCGCGCATGGTCGGCTCGGTCGGCGACTACAGCTTCTTCCGCGTATTCGGCGTGGTGAACACCGGCGTCTTCACCCCCTGGGGCACTAAGGCCTGGATCGCGGGCAGCAACGCCACCAACGACGTGGTGTTCAACAACTTCGGCAAGATCGACAAGCAGCAGTACAACGCCAAGGTCTATCAGCCGGTCGGCAGCAACGGCGACTTCATCGCCGTGTCGGGCCATTACAATCAGCTGCGCAACAACTTCTTCGGTTCGGCCCCGCTGCGCAACGACACCAACGTCTTCACCTCGACCGGCGGCACCGGCCCGAACGCCGCTGCTCCGACGCTGGTGACCGGCGCGGTCCGCACGGCGGGCACCGGTTCGAGCAACCGCTTCCCCAACAGCCGCGACGAACTGCCCTACAATGTCGCGCGCTGCCAGATCGATACGCCCTCGGCAGGCGTCAACGACGTGCCCAACAGCTGCGGCACCACCTTCGACGAGCGTTACAACCCGTCGAACACCGCCAATATCCGCGTCAACTCGCGCTTCACGCTGGCCGATAACCTCGTCCTGTCGGCCGACCCGTATTTCCAGTACACCAAGGCCAATGGCGGCGGCACGGTGCGCGGTCAGGAAGGCGCCTTTACCGCCCGCAACGGCCAGACCTTCTACGGCTTCATCGGTAACAACTATTATTTTGGCCGCGACCTGAACGGTGACGGCGACGTGCTCGATCGCACCACCACCGTCGGCAGCACCACGACCAATGGCGGCGTCACCCTGCTCGCCCCCAGCCAGACGGTTACGCGCCGCTACGGCCTCATCTCGTCGCTGCGCTACGACATCGCGCGTGGCCAGACGATCCGTGTCGCCTACACGCACGAATATGCGCGTCACCGTCAGACCGGCGAGCTGGGCTATCTCCAGCTGAACGGCCGGCCGTTCGACGTCTTCCCGGTCAACAACCCGATCCTCGCCGTCAATGGCTCGGTGGTCCAGAAGCGTGACCGCCAGTCGTTCGCGATCCTGGATCAGCTGTCGGGCGAATATACCGGCAAGTTCTTCGACGACACGCTGACCATCCAGGCGGGCATCCGCGCACCGTGGTTCAAGCGCGACCTGAACAACTTCTGCTTCGTCACCTCGGGCAGCGGCAATGTCGACTGCCTGGGTCGTGGCAACGATGCGGCCAACGCCGCCTATGCGGCCGCGAACCCGTATTCGTACAACGCCACCACCAACACGGTGACCGGCTTTGCGGCGCCGCAGCAGCGCGTCCTGCGCTACAACCGCGTCCTGCCGAGCGCGGGCTTCACCTATCGCCTCGACAGCAATGCCTCGGTCTTCGCGAATTACTCGCGCGGTTTCCAGGTTCCGGGCACCGACAATCTTTACCAGACGCTATACTATCCGGCGAACACCGAGGCGGCCAATCCGAAGCCCGAATTCTCGGACAACTTCGACCTGGGCGCCCGCTACACCACCAGCCGCATTCAGGCGCAGCTGGGCCTCTGGTACACCAAGTTCAGCAACCGTCTGGCCTCGGCCTATGACGTCGATACGCAGCAGACGATCTATCGCAACCTGGGCCGCGTCGATAAGTACGGCATCGATGGCTCGATCGCCTATCGTCCGGTCGACGACGTCATGCTCTACGTCTTCGGTTCGTACCTGAAGTCGGAGATCAAGAACGACGTCGTGCTGGGTCGCTGCCCGACCACGCTGACCGCCGCGAACACCACCTCGAACTGCTCGGGCCCCGGTGCCCCGGTTTATGCGCTGACTGCTGGCAAGCGGGAGTCGGGTGCACCGGTCTACACCTTCGGTGGTCGCGCTCAGGCGACGCTCGGCCCCGTCGATCTCGGCATCCAGGCCAAGCGGACCGGTCGTCGTTACCTGAACGACCAGAACCTGCCGCAGTTCGCCTGCACCGTGGCGCTGATCAACAGTGTCTGCCCGACGGTCAGCAACGTGCCTGCGTCCTTCACCGGCACGCGCGGCATTCAGTACCAGACCTACGGCGCCTATGCGCCGGGCTACACGACCGTCGATCTGGACGCGCGGATCGCGCTCGGCTGGACCGGCATCGGCACCAACAAGACCTATATCCAGGTGAACCTGCAGAACGTGTTCAACACCTTCTATGTCGGCGGCATGGGTCAGGCGGGGCAGACGGCCAATGTCGTCTCGTCGCTGCCGTTCGTGCAGATCGGTTCGCCACGCGCGCTGATCGTGTCGCTGAACACCCAGTTCTAAGATTCGGCCCGGCTTTCACGCCGGATCGGTTCGGGGCCGCCCTTCCTTCGGGAAGGGCGGCCCTTTCTTTTTGCCCTGCGGCAGACTTTGCCCTTCCCCCTCAGGCCGTGTAGGTGTCGCCCGGCCATGGCCATGCATTCGCCCGTCGCGACCCCGTACGCGTCCTCCGCCGCCACCGACAAACCCTCGGTCCGGCCGTTTTTCGAGAACAAGGCCCGTGCCTTCTGGACGCTGCAGGCGGTCGGCTGGTCGGGCTATCTGGTCCAGCGCTCGGTGGTGGGCGTGTCCAACGGCTTTTCGCTCGAGAAGATCATCCCGATCATCATCGAGGCGATCCTGGGTTATTGCATCACCCTGCTGCTCTCGACGCTGTACGGCTATTACCGGCGGCTACCGCGGCTGATGGGGGTGTTCCTGACGCTGGCGACGCTGGCCGCCGCGACCTTCCTCTACGCCGCGCTCAACGCCTTTTCCTTTTCGTTCATCACCACGACCCAGCCGGGGGTCACCGTCTCGCTGCTGCTCGGCAACCTGTTCATCACCTTCGAGGTGCTGGCGGGCTGGTCGGCGCTGTACTTCGCGATCAACTATTATCTGATCGTCGAGAGCCAGATCGACGAGATGCGCGCGCTGGAGCTCCAGGCCTCGACCGCGCAACTGGCGATGTTGCGCTATCAGCTGAACCCGCATTTCCTGTTCAACACGCTGAACTCGATTTCGACGCTGGTGCTGCTGAAACAGACCGAGCGGGCGAACGCGATGTTAAGCCGGCTGTCAGCCTTCCTGCGCTACACGCTGGCGAATGAGCCCACGGCGCATGTGACCGTGGCGCAAGAGGTTGAAACACTGAAACTCTATCTCGAAATCGAAAAGATGCGCTTCGAAGATCGCCTGCGTCCCAGTTTCGAGATCGACCCGCGGGCCGAGCGGGCGCGCCTGCCCTCGCTGCTGCTGCAACCGCTGGTCGAGAACGCTATCAAATACGCCGTCACGCCACAGGAAGAAGGCGCGGAAATCCGGGTCGATGTGCGACTGGTCGGGCAACGGGTGCGGATCGCCGTATCCGACACCGGCCCCGGCTTGCACGAAATCCGTCATTCCTCAAGCGTTTCGACCGGCGTTGGACTGTCCAATATCCGCGAACGGCTGGCCCAGGCCTATGGCCCGGACCACCGTTTCGAATCCCGCTCCGCGCCGGCTGGCGGATTCTCGGTCGAGATCGAGATCCCCTTCCAGCTTGAGAATGTGAACAGAGAGGCCGCATGACCATCCGTACCATCCTCGTCGACGACGAGCCCCTGGCGATCCAGGGACTGGAGATCCGTCTCCAGGCGCACGACGACGTCGAGATTATCGAGCGTTGCTCGAACGGGCGCGAGGCGATCCGCGCGATCAAGACGCACAAGCCCGACCTCGTCTTCCTCGACATCCAGATGCCGGGTTTCGACGGTTTCTCGGTGATCCAGGGCCTGATGGAGGTCGAACCACCGTTGTTCGTCTTCGTCACCGCCTATTCCGACCACGCCCTGCGCGCGTTCGAGGCGCAGGCGGTCGATTACCTGATGAAGCCGGTCGAGGAAGCGCGCCTGGCCGATACGCTGGACCGCGTGCGCCAGCGCCTGAACGAGAAGCGCGGCGCGGGTGAGGTCGAGAAGCTGAAGGAAGTGCTCGCCGAACATGCGCCCGACGCGGTCACGGACCTGAGCGAAGGCGGTGAAGTGGCGTCGAGCCGGTTCGAGAAGCTGATCAACATCAAGGACCGCGGCCAGATTTTCCGCGTCGATGTCGACACGATCGAGATGATCGAGGCGGCGGGCGATTACATGGTCATCAATACCGGCGACAACTCGCTGGTGCTGCGCGAGACGATGAAGGACTTGGAAAAGCGGCTCGATCCGCGTCGGTTCCAGCGGGTGCACCGCTCGACCATCGTCAATCTCGACCTGGTCAAGCAGGTCAAGCCGCACACCAATGGCGAATGTTTCCTGCTGCTCGAATCGGGCGCGCAGGTGAAGGTTTCGCGCAGCTACCGCGACGTGGTCGCGCGGTTCGTTCACTGAGAAATGTTCCTCCCCTTTAAGGGGAGGGGGACCAGCGAAGCTGGTGGAGGGGTGTCACCCTATCGAGAGCAGGACACCCCTCCGTCAGGCCTAACGGCCTGCCACCTCCCCTTGCAGGGGAGGAAGGGATTTTACCGCAACCCCAGCATCTTGTGCGTCTGGAGCGTCAGCCGCCAGCGCGGGCGCTCCATCACCATGGCGATACACGCCTCGCGATTCGCCTCCGCCTGCGGGTCGTCGAGCGGCTGGAGCAGGTGATTCGCAAAATCCCAGTTCTCGACCTCGGCGGGATCGATCCCCGCCTGGGGCCAGACCAGCTTCAGTTCCTGGCCCGAACGCTGGACGACGTCCGATCCGGCCTTGGGGCTGATGCACACCCAGTCGATGCGCGGATGCGCCGCGATCGTGCCGTTGCTCTCGATCGCGATGAAGAAGCCCGCCGCGTGCAGCGCATCGACCAGCGCGTCGTCGACCTGGAGCATCGGCTCACCCCCGGTCAGCACGACGAAACGCTCGTCCCGCGATCCGCCCCAGAAACCCTCGACCGCCGCGACCAGCGCGCCTGCATCGGCAAAACGCCCGCCGCCCAGGCCGTCGACTCCGACGAAATCGGTGTCGCAGAAACGGCAGATCGCGTTCGCCCGGTCCTGCTCGCGCCCCGACCACAGGTTGCACCCGGCGAAGCGCACGAACACCGCGCGCCGCCCGGCCTGCACGCCCTCACCCTGAAGGGTCAGGAACATCTCCTTGACGGCGTAGCTCACCGCCTCAGTCCTGCGGCTTGACCGCATAGGCGGTCGGATCGGGAATGCCCGCTTCCTCGAACCCCTTGGAGCGCAGGCGGCAGCTGTCGCATTCGCCACAGTGCAGCCCCTCGGGCGTCGGGTCATAGCAGGACCAGCTCAGCCCCATGTCGACGCCCAGCCGCGTGCCTTCGCGAACGATATCAGCCTTGGTCATATGCTGGAGCGGCGCGTGGATCTTGAAGGGCTGCCCCTCGACGCCCGCCTTGGTCGCGATCTCGGCCAGCCCCTCAAAGGCGGCGATGAACTCGGGGCGGCAGTCGGGATAGCCCGAATAGTCGAGCGCGTTGACCCCGATGAACAGGTCGCGCGCGCCCGCCGCCTCGGCCCAGCCCAGCGCCAGGCTGAGGAAGATCGTATTGCGGGCGGGGACATAGGTGACGGGAATGCCCGGCTGGACGCCGTCCTTGGGCACGTCGATATCGGCGGTCAGCGCGGATCCACCGAACGCGGACAGGTCGATCGGCAGGACGATGTGACGCTCGGCGCCCAGCGACTCGGCGACGCGCGCGGCGGCGGCGAGCTCGACCTTGTGCCGCTGGTTATAATCCACCGACAGCGCGAGCACGCGGTAGCCGGCGGCCTTGGCCGAAGCAGCGGAAATCATCGAGTCCAGCCCGCCCGAAACGAGCACGACCGCCATGGGAGCAGAAGATGTCATGATGGGGGCGATCGCTACGCCCATTGGCGCGCCGTTGCAATGCCGGGGTTATGGCGGGGCAAGAAACGGCGGGGCCGAAAGATCAGCCCCGCCAAGGACCTGGCCGGGCATGCTGATGACCCGGACGAGGGAGATTTCCGCTACTGAAAGCAGAAACCCGCCTTAGCAGCGGGTCGGTTAAAAAACCGGAAAAACCTGATCCGTTTCAGTTCTTCAGCTTCCAGCCCTTGCGCAGCAGCACATAGCAGAGGACGGCCATGGCGATGTCGATGCCCAGCACGACGAACCCGCCCAGCGTCACCGGCGAGTCGGCCAGGCCCAGAAAGCCGTAACGAAAGCCCGAAATGACGTAGAAGAACGGGTTGGCGTGACTGATCGCGCGGAAGGCCGGGGCCAGGCCGTCGACCGAATAGAAGGTGCCCGACAGCAGCGACAGCGGCACGACCACGAAATTGGTGACGGCCGCGGCGTGATCGAACTTCTCCGCCCAGATCGAGGTCAGCACGCCCAGCAACGCCAGGAAGATCGAACCCAGCAGGCCGAACCACAGCACCGCGAACAGCGCATGCGGCGTCACATGCACGCCCGGCCAGATCGCCATCGCCGCCCAGACGGTCACCCCGACCAGCACCGCACGCGTCACCGCCCCGCCGACCAGCGCGGCCAGCAACTCTGCGGTCGACAGCGGCGGCATGAGGTAGTCGACGATCGTGCCCTGGATCTTGCCGACCAGCAGCGAGAAGCTGGCATTCGCAAAGGCATTGTTCATCATGCCCATGACGATCAGGCCCGGCGCGATGAAATCGGCGAACGGCACCTGCGCGCCCGCGACCGGGACGGCATGGCGGCCACCCAGCGCGGTGGTGAAAATGATGAGATAAAGCAGCGTCGTGACCGACGGAGCCCAGATCGTCTGGAGCTGCACCTTGAAGAACCGGCGCACCTCCTTGATATAGAGGGTCTTGAGGCCGCCCCAGTTGATGTTCCGGATAACGGGCTCACCGGGGGCGGCACGCACCGCCGAGGGAATTTCGCCGATAGGGGGCTGGCTGCTCATCGCCATAGCGCGTAACCGTTGCCGTGGCCGCCCGCAACCCGGTACGATGATCGGCGGTTGCGATGATGAAGTAAGGAAAGGTTTCGAATGTCGTGGACCGATGAGCGGATCGATACGCTCAGGACGATGTGGGAGGCGGGACAGACCGCCAGCCAGATCGCCGAAGCACTGGGCGGGGTCAGCCGCAATGCGGTGATCGGCAAGGCGCACCGCCTGGGCCTTCAGGCGCGCCCGTCGCCGGTAAAGGCCAGCGAGCCTGCCCCCGCCGCCGAGCCGGTCGTCGCGGCGCCGCCGCCGCCCCCTCCCGCGCCGGAACCGGAGCCCGAACCGATTCGCGCCGAGCCCGAGGTCGAGGACGAACCGGAAACCGAAGTCGAAGCCGCACCGGTGCGCGAGCCGCAGCCGATCCTGCGCTCGGTCGGCCCCGGCGGCTTTGTCCGCCAGTCGCCCGGCGAGCAGCAGCCTCCGCCCTCGCCCGCCCCGCCGCGTCGCCTGGTCCCGGCCAAGCCCAGCCCCGAGATGGCGGGCAAGACCTCGCTGCTCGAGCTGAACGATCGCATCTGCAAGTGGCCGATCGGCCATCCGGGCGAGCCGGACTTCCACTTCTGCGGCGACAAGGTCAATCCGGGCTTCCCCTACTGCGTCGCGCATTGCGGCCATGCCTATCAGGCACAGCTGCCGCGCCGCGACCGCCGTCCGCCGCCGCCCCTGCCCTTCGGCGGCCCGCGCGTTCGCTGATCGGGTTCGGACGAATCGAAAAAGCCCGCCGGTTTCGCGACCGGCGGGCTTTTTCGTGGCTGGCCTAATGCCCTGGTCTTCGACGTCGCTCGGGCCGGACGGAGGGCGAGCCATGAGCCACCGCCGCCGTTCACGCCGAGCGAAGTCGGAGCGCCCGCCCCGCCGCTCTTCTCAAGCGACGGGGCGCGGCTCGCATCAGAAGCGGAACGCCGCCGTCGCGCGCAGCGAATGCCAGCGGAACTTGTCGTCCGAGCGACGGAGATCCGTACCGGCCGTGTTGGGGGCCAGCACGAACGGGTTCGTCGCGGGCGCCGAACCCTGGGTCACGCGGACGCGCGTGTCGTCGTCCTGATACTGGTGGTACATATATTCCATGCCGATCGAGAAGTTGCGCCCGATCTTCTGTTCGATACCGCCGCCGCCGAGGAAACCGAACTGGTTGCGCTTGCCGCTGAGGGCAAAGGCGTTGGCACCGTTCGAGGTCGCGAACTCACGGTTGATGCGGGCATAGCCGCCGCCGAACGTGCCGTAGAACAGCGTGTTGTTCGCCGCATAGCCCAGGCGACCACGGACCGAGGCTTCCCAGTCGATGCTGCGCGTGAAGGTGTACCAGGCCGGGGTGGTCGAGAAGGCCGAGACGCTGTCGGTGATTTCCGACTTACCGAACTCGCCGACCGCACCGTACACGATGTTGCCCGCCTGATGATCGATCCCGACGCGGCCATAATAGGCGATGCCGTCCTTGTCGTTGTCACAGCCCGTCGCGGCGTTCTGCGGCGACAGGGTGCTGCGCGCACGGCCGTTGCAAAAGCCCGGCGAGAAGGCGTTGGCACCGGTCGAGGTCGTCACCACGTCGCCGAAGCGGCCGTCGAGGTTGCGGTCGAACAGGAACCGCGAGCCAACGTCGTTGGGCTGCACGTCATAGCCGAAGCTGCCGCCGACATAGACGCCGGAGAAAGGCGCAGCGTCCTCGCCGGCATAGCTGCTGTCCTGCGCCATCGCAGGCGCGGCGATCAACGCCGAGGCCATGGCCCCCGCCATCCAGAATTTCATCATTATCACTCCCGTACCCTTGGCATAAAGGTATCGCGGTAACGGTCCGGGTCGGTGAAAATATCCCACGTTAGAATATCGGCAAAGCTTTGTTGCATTTGCGCAACGCGCCAGAGCGCTGGCGCAAGCGCCCCGCACCGCCTATAGTTCCCGTTATGTCCAATGACCTGTTCGCGGGCGGTGCCCGTCCCCAACCCGCCTATGACGCCTCCTCGATCGAGGTGCTGGAGGGGCTGGAGCCGGTGCGTCGCCGCCCGGGTATGTATATCGGCGGCACCGACGAGCGCGCGCTCCACCATCTGGCCGCCGAAGTGCTCGACAACGCCATGGACGAAGCGGTGGCGGGCCATGCCAACCGGATCGAGGTCAAGCTAGAGCCGGGCAATCGCCTGACCATCGTCGACAATGGGCGCGGCATTCCGGTCGATCCGCATCCCAAATTCCCGGACAAGTCGGCGCTGGAGGTCATCCTCTCGACGCTCCATTCGGGCGGCAAGTTCACCGGCAAGGCCTATGCGACCTCCGGCGGTCTGCACGGCGTCGGCATCTCGGTGGTCAACGCGCTGTCGTCGGACACGGTGGTCGAAGTGGCGCGCGAGCGCATCCTCTATCGCCAGCGTTTCGCGCGAGGGCAAACGCTGGGTGCGCTGGAGACGGTTGGCGCGGCCCCCAACCGGCGGGGCACCAGCGTGGCCTTCACCCCCGACACCGAGATTTTCGGGCCCGAGCTGAACTTCAAGCCCGCGCGGCTGCACAAGCTGGTCCGCTCCAAGGCCTATCTGTTCGCGGGCGTCGAGATACGCTGGCACTGCGCGCCCGAGCTGATCACCGACGACACGCCGGCGGACGCGGTCTTCCAGTTTCCCGGCGGCCTGGCCGACCATCTCAAGGAGCAGATTGGCGGCCGGGAATGCGCCACCGCCGATTTCTTCTCCGGCAACCAGGATTTCCCCGGCGAGCAGGGCCGCGTCGAATGGGCGGTTGCCTGGCCGCTCTGGAGCGACGGCAGCTATAGCTGGTATTGCAACACCATCCCGACCCCCGATGGCGGCACCCATGAACAGGGCCTGCGCCAGGCGCTCGTGCGCGGCCTGCGCGCATTCGGCGAGCTGGTGAACCAGAAAAAGGCCAAGGATATCACCGCCGACGACGTCATGGTCGGCTCCGAACTGATGCTCTCGGTCTTCATCCGCGAACCGCAATTCCAGAGCCAGACCAAGGATCGACTGACCAGCCCGGAGGCAGCGGGCCTGGTCGAAAAGGCGGTGCGCGACCATTTCGACCATTATCTGTCGGCGAACATGGATCGCGGCAAGGCGTTGCTCGGCTATGTGCTCGACCGGATGGACGAGCGGCTGCGTCGCAAGGCCGAGCGTGAGGTCAAGCGCAAGACCGCGACCTCTGCGCGCAAGCTGCGCCTGCCCGGCAAGCTGACCGACTGTTCGGCCGACAGCCCGGAAGGCACCGAGCTGTTCATCGTCGAGGGCGACTCGGCGGGCGGCTCGGCCAAGCAGGCGCGCGACCGCAAGACGCAGGCGATCCTGCCCATCCGTGGCAAGATCCTGAACGTGGCCTCGGCGACCTCGGCGAAGATCCTGCAGAACCAGGAAATCGCCGACCTGACCCTGGCCATGGGTTGCGGCACGCGCAAGGATTGCGATCCGACCCAGCTGCGCTACGAAAAGATCGTCATCATGACCGACGCCGATGTCGACGGCGCGCATATCGCCACGCTGCTGATGACCTTCTTCTTCCAGGAAATGCCCGACCTTGTCCGTCGCGGGCACCTGTATCTGGCCCAGCCGCCGCTTTATCGCCTGACGGTCGGTGCCAAGTCGCTCTACGCCCGCGACGACGCCCACCGCGCCCAGCTGGAGCGCACGGCGTTCAAGGGCAAGAAGGTCGACGTCGCCCGCTTCAAGGGCCTGGGCGAGATGAACCCCGGCCAGCTGCGCGAAACCACCATGGACCCCGCCAGCCGCAGCCTGATCCGCATCACTCTGCCCCAGGAATATGAGGAACGTGCGGGCGTGAAGGACCTGGTCGACCGGCTGATGGGCAACAACCCGGCGCACCGCTTCGCCTTCATCCAGGAAAATGCGGCGCGGCTGGACGAAGAGGTGATCGACGCTTGAGGCTGGAGACTTGCAAACAAGATTAAAGTTTGAAAGGATCTTCGCTTTCCCATCCGGCATTTCAAGTCACGCCACTCTTTCATGATGACATAGGTCGCAGGGGACTGTCCTTATGCTTTTGCTGGCTTTTACCCTTCAAGTACAATCGCCGCCTCCCCCGCCCCGCCCCGAATTGCACCCGAATCAACCGGCCGAGATGGATGCCACGGTCGTGGTGACCGGCAAAAGCTTGCCCTCTACTCGAGAAGCGCTTGAAAAGTGTCTGGCAACGAAATGTCCGTCGAAGGAGGACATCGCCAAATCGCTCGCTTATGCGGAAGTCCAGTTTATGAGCGGCGACTATAAGGGCAGTCGCAAAACATTGCTGGCTGCACGGCATCGTAACGCCAATCAGGCAAGTTCTCTCCCCTATGATGTCGCCAGACTACACCGCGCGTTGAGCCGGATCACTCGGTTGAACGGCATTGCGATCAACCCCCGCGTCAATGCGGCGGACGCGGTCTATGCCCTCCGCGCCGGCCTTCCTGCCGCCTCGCCCGCCATTTTCGCTCAACGACTGGAGGTCGGCGACGAACTGGCGCGCGAGGGACGCCTCAACGGAGCGTTACAGCATTACGACTGGGTGGCGCGAGAGGCCGGGAAGGCGGGGCTGAAAGCCTCGACCGGCATGGCCTATCTACGGTCGGCTATCTTGTTGACGGCGGTCGCGGCCGAACAGCCGCCCTACCGCAATCGTGCAATGGCGGCGGTGACGCGCATCATGAAGTTGGAGGGATCGGACATGCTGCCGTTCCGCAATGCCGCTCGTGCTCTGCAAATCCAGATTGTACCCGAGCAAGACCGGGCATCGATCGCCGCGCGGCTGGCACCTGAGATGGAATTGGGCGACGATGGACAGCAGATGCTTGTCTACGCCCCGATGATCGATACCAGCCGGATGCCCTTCGGCTCTGCCGCCGGGGAAGAGGCGCCCGCCTATGCTGATATCAGCTTTCGCGTCATGCCTGACGGCCGCGTCACCGACGTTACCCCGATAACCGTCACCCAAACAGTCCGTCCGATCTGGGTCGAGGCCATAACCAAGGCGCTGGCCGAACGCCGGTATACACCACGCCGGGCCAAGGCCGGCGACGGGGGAATGCTGCATCTGGAACGGTACAGCTTCGTATCTCCACTCATCGCCGACTCCGGTTCACGAATGCCCCGCCGTTCGCCTACCCGTGAAATTAACACGACCGATCTGACGGCTGCCATTCCTAATCGATAGGTGCCGCGGCGCATTGGCAGCGTGCATCCCCATGCGTTGACGACGGCGAGCAATAGCCCGTATGACCAGGAAGGGCGGCCACCTGTGCCGCCCTTTGCTGTTTGAAGGAGACACCCCGTGACCATCACCGCCCTGATGCCCGTCTACCCACGGTGCGGGGTGCGTCCGGTCCGAGGCGAGGGCGTCTACCTTTATGGTGAAGACGGCCAGCAATATCTGGACTTTGCTGCGGGCATCGCGGTCAACGCGCTGGGCCATGGCCACCCCAAGCTGGTCGAGGCGATCGCGAACCAGGCCGCGACGCTGATGCACGTGTCGAACCTGTACGGCAGCCCGCAAGGCGAGCATTTCGCGCAGCGGCTGGTCGATTCGACCTTTGCCGACACGGTGTTCTTCACCAATTCGGGTGCCGAAGCGGTCGAGTGCGCGATCAAGACCGCGCGCCGCTATCACTTCGCCAACGGCAATCCGCAGCGTCACACGCTGATCACGTTCAACAACGCGTTCCACGGCCGGACGCTGGGCGCGATCTCGGCGACCAACCAGCCGAAGATGCGTGACGGGTTCGAGCCGCTGCTGCCGGGCTTCGCCTATGCCCCGTTCGACGATCTGGAAGCCGCGCTGGCGCTGATCGACGAGAACACCGCCGGTTTCCTGGTCGAGCCGATCCAGGGCGAAGGCGGCCTGCGTCCGGCCAGCATGGAATTCCTCCAGGGTCTGCGCAAGGCATGCGACGAGCATGGCCTGCTGCTGGTGCTGGACGAGGTGCAGTGCGGCTATGGTCGTACCGGCAAGTTCTTCGCGCATGAGCTGTACGGCGTGAAGCCCGACATCATGGCGGTCGCCAAGGGGATCGGCGGCGGCTTCCCGCTGGGCGCGTGCTTGGCGACCGAGGAAGCCGCCAAGGGCATGGTCGCGGGCACGCACGGCTCGACCTATGGCGGCAACCCGCTGAGCATGGCCGCCGGTGAAGCGGTGCTGGACGTGATCCAGGAGCCGGGCTTCCTCGAGCATGTCGAGGCGATGGGCCAGCGCCTGCGCTCGACGCTGGAGCAGATGATCCCGAACTTCGACCATCTGTTCGAGGAAGTGCGCGGCCATGGCCTGATGCAGGGCCTGAAGATGAAGAGCGACAGCCGTCGTTTCGTGGCGCATTGCCGTGACCATCACGGGTTGCTGCTGGTCGCGGCGGGCGAGAACGTCATCCGCATCCTGCCGCCGCTGGTGATCGACGAAAGCCACATCACCGAGTTCGCGACGAAGCTGTCGGACGCCGCGCGCGTCTACGTCCCCGCCGCCGACGATTGATATCTTTGCCACCCCGGCGGCACCGTCCGCCGGGGGACGGAGTACCGACCCATGACGATCCGCCACTTCCTGAACCTCGCCGACGCCGGTCCCGAGGGTGTGACCGCCATTTTGCAGGACGCGCAAGCCCGCAAGACTGCCCGCGCCGGTTTTCCGAAGGGCCGCGTCGATGCCGACGCCCCGCTCGCCGGCCACACGCTCGCCATGGTGTTCGAGAAGAACTCGACCCGCACCCGTGTCAGCTTCGACATGGCGATCCGCCAGCTCGGCGGCACCTCGATCGTGCTCGATGCGGGCACCATGCAACTGGGTCGCGGCGAGACGATCGCCGACACCGCGCGCATCCTGTCGGGCTATACCGATGCGATCATGATCCGCACCGACGACCATGCCAAGGTCGAGGAAATGGCACATTATGCCAGCGTGCCGGTCATCAACGGCTTGACCGACCTGTCGCACCCCTGCCAGATCATGGCCGACCTGCTGACCGTGATCGAGGCGGGCAAGACCCTGTCGGGCCTGAAGGTCGCGTGGCTGGGCGACGGTAACAATGTGCTGCATTCGATCGTCGAGGCGGGCGGGCTGCTCGGCTTCGACGTGGTGGCCGCCTGCCCCGATGGCTATCATCCCGAAGCGGCCACGCTGGCGTTGGGGCAGGGCCGTGCGACCTGCACCACCGATCCGCGCGCCGCGGTCGAGGGCGCGGACATCGTCGTGACCGACACCTGGATCTCGATGGGTCAGGCTCATGCCGAGGAAAAGCTGGCGGCGATGATGCCCTATCAGGTCAATGCCGAGCTGATGGCGCTGGCCAAGCCGGATGCGAAGTTCCTCCACTGCCTCCCCGCGCACCGCGACGAGGAAGTGACCTCGGACGTGATCGACGGCCCGCAGTCGCTGATCTGGCCGGAGGCGGAGAACCGGCTCCACGCCCAGAAGTCGGTGCTGCGCTGGTGCTTCGGCCAGATCGGTTGATCGCGGCCCGCCCCATACTATCTATGGAAAGGCCGGCGGGTTCGTCGGCCTTTTCTCTTTTCCCGCCGCACCGGCATCATATCGCCCGGACGCTCTCCGGTGCGTAGAGGCACGACCATGACCGACATCACCCTGCCCGACCTCGACCGCGCGATCGCGTTCACCATCCCGCAGCAACATGCACGTGGACGGATGGTGCGGCTTGGGCCCGTGCTGGACGAGATCCTGACGTCGCATGCCTATCCGCCCGCGATCGAGCGGCTGCTGGCCGAGGCGCTGACCCTGACCGCGCTGATGGGCGCGACGCTGAAGGATACCAACGGCCAGCTGACGATCCAGACGCGCAGCGACAGCGGCGTGATCCGGCTGCTGGTCTGCGATTATCGCGGCGGCGAGTTGCGCGGCTATATCCAGTATGACGAGGACCGGCTGGCCGAGCTGCCTGCCGAACCGACGCTGTTCGCGCTGTTCGGCCAGGGCTATTTGGCGATCACCTTCGACTTGGCGGTGACGGGCGAGCGGTATCAGGGCATCGTGCCACTGGACGGCGAGACGCTGTCGGCCGCCGCCGAGAGCTATTTCACCCAGTCCGAACAGATCCCCAGCCTGCTGCGCGTCGGCATCGCCAAGGGGCCTGACGGTCGCACGGTCGCGGGCGGCCTGTTCCTGCAGCATTTGCCCGAGGGCGAGGAAGGCCGCGAGCGGCTGCACGTCAAGCTCGACCATCCCGAATGGGAGCATGTCCAGGCGCTGGGCGAGACGATGCAGGTTGAGGAACTGGCCGACGCCGCACTGCCGCTGGAGACGCTGGTGTGGCGGCTGTTTAACGAGGAGCAGAATGTCCGCGTGTCGGAATCGCCCGCCATCGTGCGGGGGTGCCGCTGCTCGGCCGAGTATATCGCCAGCGTGATCACCAAGTTCTCGATCGACGAACGGCGCGAGATGGCGGATGCCGATGGCCTGATCCAGATCGACTGTGCGTTCTGCGCGAAGAAATTCCCGGTGCCCTTCGACGCCGAACCGGTGGCCTGACCGTAAGATACTCCCCGGTACGGGGCGGACTGGACCGGTTCCTGTTCCCCGGCGAAGGCCGGGGTCCAGGTTCGGGATGTTCGAGATGGGGCGGCTCTACGCGTAGCAGGCATCGCCGCTGATCGTGTTTGCCTGTCACGTAGCGCACGCCAGCACCCCCAGCCGCTGTGCAACTGGGCCCCGGCCCGCGCCGGGGTACGCAATGTATTATGGACTACCCGCCCAGCGCCTCGACCAGCGCCTTGACCTTTTGCTGGCGCCATTGCGGCAGCGGGGCGACCAGCCAGTACCCCATGCGCGACGGCACCGCCTCACCGGTGGCGACCACCCGCCCCTCGGCCAGATCGCGTTCGGCAAGCAGTTGCGGCACGATAGCGCGGCCCAGTCCGGCGGCCACCGCGTCGATCGCCAGGCCCGCATCGGTGACGCGGACCAGCGGGGCGCCCTCCTCCGGCGCGCCCGGCCAGGCGATCAGGGGTGCGTCGCCAGAACCGCCGGGCGCGCCGATCGGGATCATGCCATCCGATTCGATCGCTTCACCCTCCAACCCGCCGGGGCCATCACCCCAGCGTATGGCAAGGTCGAGATTGGCCTCGGTAAAGTCCAGCCCCTCGTCCGATGCGATCAGCGAGAAGCGCAGATCGGGGTCCCCCGCCGCGATCGCCGCCAGGCGCGGCATCAGCCACTTCTCGGTCACGTCGCGTGGCGCAGCGATGGTCAGCGACTTGGAAGACTGGCCCGCCTGCATGGCGCGCACCGCATCCTCGAATTGCAGGAAGCCTGCGCGCAAGGGGGCAAGCCCCGCCTCCGCTTCCGGGGTCAGCTCCAGCCCGCGCGTCGTGCGGCGGAACAGGACGACGCCCAGCGTATCCTCCAGCGCGCGAATCTGCTGCCCGACCGCTGCCGGGGTCACCGCCAGCTCATCGGCGGCGCGCGTGAAGCTCAGATGGCGCGCGGCGGCGTCCAGCACGCGCAGGCCGTTGAGCGGCAGGTGCGTGCGCTTCACGATTCCACCGCCGGGGCGATCAGCGCGAAATGCGGGATGGCCGCGTCGAAGGTCACGCCGTCCGCGCCGACCATGCGATAGCTGCCCTGCATCGCGCCGCTGGTCGTCGCCAGCGGACAGCCCGACACATAGTCGTAGGACGCGCCCGGCTGGATCACCGGCTGCTCGCCGACCACGCCTTCGCCCTCGACCGAATGGCGCGCGCCGCGTCCATCGGTGATGATCCAGCGGCGGGTGAGCAACTGGACCGGCTGGTCGCCCTCATTCTCGATGCGGACATGATAGGCCCAGAACCAGCGCCCGCGCTGCGGCTCGGACTGTTCGGGCAGATAGCTGACCGACACGCGGATCGTCACCGGCCCGCTGGTCAGCGCATGGGGAAAGAGCGCCTTCACAGACCCACGACGCGCAAGGCCTGGTCGAGATCGTCGATCAGGTCGTCGGGATCTTCCAGTCCGATGTTCAGGCGCAGCATCCCCTCGCCGATGCCCATCTCGATCCGCTTCTCCTCGGCGACCCCGGCATGGGTGGTCGAGGCGGGATGCGTCATCAGCGAGCGCGAGTCGCCGATATTGTTCGAGATATCGATCAGCTCCAGCGCGTCGAGCAGGCCGTGCGCCTGTTCGCGGCCGCCATCCAGTTCCAGCGCGAAGATGCTGCCGCCCGCCTTCATCTGGCGCATGGCGAGTTCGTGCTGCGGATGGCTGGGCAGCGCGGGGCACAGGACGCGCGGCACGCGGCCCTCCAGGAAGGTCGCGACCTTCAGCGCCGATTCCGACTGGCGATGGATACGCAGGTCCAGCGTCTCCAGCCCCTTCAACACCACCCAGGCGTTGAACGCGGACAGCGTCGGGCCGGTGTTGCGGGTAAAGGGCAGCAGCGTGTTGTTGATGAAATCCTCGGTCCCGCACACCGCGCCCGCCAATACGCGACCCTGCCCGTCCATCATCTTGGTGGCGGAATAGGCGGTCACGTCCGCGCCGAAATCCATCGGCCGCTGGAGTGCAGGCGTCGCAAAGGCGTTGTCGACGACGGTGGTGATGCCACGCTCGCGCGCGATGGCGCAGATCGCCTCCAGGTCGGCGACGTCCATGGTCGGGTTGGCGGGGGTCTCGAAGAAGAAGACCTTCGTCTCGGGCTTCACCGCGTCCAGGAACGCCTGCGGGTCGCGGGCGTCGACGACCGTGGTGGCGATGCCGAACTTGGGGAGCAGCGTGTCGGTCAGCCAGCGGCACGATCCGAACGCCGCACGCCCGCCGACCAGATGGTCACCCGCCTGCAACTGGCACAGCAGCACCGCGGTCATCGCCGCCATGCCCGACGCCATGGTGCGGCACGCCTCGGCACCCTCCAGCAGGGCGATGCGCTGTTCCAGCATCTCGACGGTCGGGTTCTGCAGGCGGGAATAGGTCATCCCCTCCTGCTCGCCCGCGAACCGCGCCGCCGCATCGCCCGCCCGGTCGTAGCAATAGCCCGAGGTCAGGAAGAGTGCTTCGGAGGTTTCGCCATATTCCGACCGCGCGGTGCCGCCGCGCACGGCCTGCGTCGCGGGGCGCCATTGGGAAGTGATCGAACGGTCCTGGCCAGTCTTGCGCTTCATGCGCGTTCATTTGCCGGTCCGGGGGGCGGGGTTCAAGGATATTCCGACGCCGATGGCCAAGTGTAGCCGTTACCGTGGCGGAACGAAACAACGTGACGCCCGGTTATCGGCATCCAAACCGAACAGGGAGAATATGCATGAAGATCCGTATCGGCCTGCTGATGGCCGCCAGCCTGGTGTCGCTGTCGGCCTGTGGCGGCAAGGGGACCGACAAGCTGGCCGAAAATGTCGAGAAGGCCGCCGACAACCGCGCCGACGGCATGGAAGACCAGGCGGATGCGCTGCGCAACCAGGCCAAGATGCTCGACAAGCAGGCCGAGAAGACCCGCGACTATGCCGAGGACCGTGCCGACGCGATCAAGGCCGCCGACGTCAACGCCGCCGCCATGAGCCCGGAGCAGCGCGAGGCCGTTATCGACAATCAGGCGGCGGCGGTACGCTGATATATATCCTCCCCGGTACGGGGAGGTGGCAGCGCATAGTGCTGACGGAGGGGGGCTTCCTCATGGGATGTCCTTGGCGGCAAGCCCCCTCCACCACTGCTTCGCAGCGCTCCCCCTCCCCGTGCCAGGGAGGATTTCCAATTACTGCGCCTCGCGGTGGTTGGTGACCTTGCCATAGATCGGCTTGGCGACCGTGGTCAGCCTGTCGCTGGCATCGCCGGTCAGGTCGAAGAACAGGATGCGGTTCGCGCCCGCCTTCAGCCACGGCGCGGGCGTGTAGAGCGTGTGCACCGGCCCGATCCCCCAGAAGCGACCCAGATTATGGTCGTTCAGCCACAACTGCCCCTTATGCGCGCCGCGCATGTCGAGATAGGTGTCGTCAGGCTTGGCCACCGTCATCTCCGCCTCGTAGAAGCAGGGCCCGGTGCACGGGCTCGCCGACAGCTTCAGCCTGGCCAGATTGTCCATCGGCAGGCGGAACATCTGCCAATCGGTCAACGGCGCGCCCGCCAGCGTCACCGCCCCGGTCAGCCCGGTCTGCTCGGTGCGGATCGCGTGGGAATAATTCACCCGGCCGGTATTCTCGACCAGGATGTTGACCACTGTCGGCCGGGTGCGCGGGGGCAGATCGACCGTTTCCTGATCCAGCCGCCGGTCAAGCGTGCCGACCAGCGTCTTGTCGAGATAGACCTGCGCATAGCTGTGCATGCCCTTCAGGGTCAGCGGCCCGGCCGCGCCCGCCGGCACGGTCACGCGGTAGAGGACATAGCCGTAATTCTGGTCGAGTTCCTCGAACGTCATCGGCGCGGCCGCGCGCACCGGCGTCGGCAGATTGTCCCACAGCGACGCGCTACGCCGTACCGCCGATACCGGGAAGGTCGTCGCCACCGTCGGCGCGGGCGTGGGTGCGGCGGGCTTGCCGGTCACATCGGCGATGGCGGCAGCGATCAAATTATACTTGTAGCGTGGATTGCCCGCCTCATCGATCGGCGCGTCATAGTCATAGCTGGTCGTGTCGGGATGATAGTCCTTGCCGGTGTGCGAGTCCGCGCCGTTCATCCAGCCGAAAGTGGTGCCGCCATGCACCATGTAGAGCGAGATGGAATAGCCGCGCTTGAGCATATAGGCCATTTCCTCGGCCTCTTTCCTGCCGTCCGTCTCGTGATGCTCCTCGCCCCATTTGTCGAACCAGCCCGCCCAATATTCGCCGACCATGCGCAGGCCGTCCGGGCGATACGCCTCCAGCTTGGCGACCGAGCTTTGCGCGCCGCCCGAACCGAAATTCACGACCGACGGCAGGTTGGGCAGCGAGCCCTTGGCCAGGTCGCCGCCCTGGTTCGAGGTGAACAGGATGCCGTCGGCGAACCCGGCCCGCTTGTAGCTCGCCTCGAGTCCGCGCAAATACGCCTGGTCGTCGCCGAACGCGCCATATTCGTTTTCCAACTGCACCGCGACGATCGGCCCGCCATTCTTCAGCAGCAGCGGCTTGACCTCCTGCCCCAGCCGCATCAGCCAGCGATCGACCGCGGCGGTATATTGGGGATCGGTCGAGCGCAGGACGAGCTTGCGATCCTTGAGCAGCCAGGACGGATAGCCGCCCAACTCCCACTCGGCACAGACATAGGGGCCGGGGCGCAGGATCACGTCCAGCCCCTCGGCCTGCGCATCGCGGATGAAGGCGACGATGTCGTTCTGGCCACTGAAATCATAAGTGCCGGGACGCGGCTCATGCGCGTTCCAGAAGGCATAGGTGGTGATGGTGTTCAGCCCCATCGCCTTGGCCTTGCGCAGCCGGTCGCGCCAATAGGCACGGGGGATGCGGACATAGTGCATCTCGCCCGAGATCACCTGATGCGGCTGGCCATTGCGCAGGAAGCCCTTGCCCTGCACCGAGAAGGTCCGGGGCGGCCCGTCATTGGCAAGCGGGCTTTGCGCCGACAGCGGCGACAGCGCCGAAGCCGCCAGAATTCCACACAAGATCGATCGAACCGCTCGCGTCACGTCACTCTCCCGTCATTCGGACATGGCGGGACGAGATGTCTGACGATCATTGCCCGCCCTTGCCCTTTTGCCATGGGTGCCACGGGGAAATGGGTTCGTCAAATTGTCTGACCAATGGGATTGCCGTGCCGACCGTCATCGTCGGCAGGCCACGAGGCGGCCCTCCCTCCCCCTCGTCAGGCCGCCTTCCACATCGGCTGCGCCATCGCGCCGGAGTGACCGGACAGGCGGAAGCGGCCGACCTGATCGCTCATCACGCCCGCCTCGCCTGCCAATTCTCGGACGGCGGCGGTGGCTTCCTCGACCATCGCGGCGTTCTGCTGGGTCACCGAATCGAGTTCGCCGATCGCGATCGTGATCTGCGACGCGCTGCTGGCCTGCTGCTCGGAGGCGGTGGCCATGTCGCCGATCAGCGTCGCCATTTCCCCCACCTGCGCGGCAATGCGTTGCAGCGTCGATCCGGCGGCGTCGACTTCCTGCACCCCGGCGCGGATCTGCGCGTCGGAAGCGCCGATACGGCTCTTCACGTCCTTGGCGGCATCGGCCGAGCGCTGCGCCAGCGCGCGGACTTCGGAGGCGACGACGGCAAAGCCCTTGCCCGCGTCCCCCGCCCGCGCCGCTTCGACCCCGGCGTTCAGCGCCAGCAGATTCGTCTGGAACGCGATGCCGTCGATGACGCCGATGATCGCGGAGATTTCGTTCGACGTCCGCTCGATCCCGCCCATCGCGTCGATCGCACGCTGGACGACCACGCCACTCTGCGCGGCATTCTCTTGCGCCGAAGCCGCGACCTGGGCGGCGCGATTGCTGATCTGGGCGCTTTCCTGGATCGCGCCGGTCACCTCGCGCATCGCAGCGGCGGTTTCCTCCAGCGAAGCGGCCTGATGCTCGGTCCGGCGCGACAGGTCACCCGCCGCCTTGCCGATTTCCTGCGCGGCATTGTGAACCCGACGCGACGAGCCGTCGATCGCCTGGATCGAGTCGCCCAGCATCTGCGCGGTCTCGTTGAAGTGCAGGCGCAGCGGTTCGTAATCGTCGCGAAAGGGCTTGTCGATCCGGCGCGTCAGGTCGCCATTGGCCAGGCGCGACAGACCGTCGCCCAGCTGGTTCACCATCGCCATCGTATCGCCCATGTCTTGGATCAGGACCAGCACGTCCTGCGGCGTGACGACATGCGCCGGGATCAGCGTGACCAGGAAACGCTCGATCTGGCCGCGACGATCGATGTTCAGCCATTCGAACCGGGCAAAGCCCTCCCGCAATGCCTGTTCGACGCGCTCGCCGACATGCTCCTCGCTGGAACGGCCATCGGCCTGGCAGGGGGCGGAGAATTCGATCGGGCTGTGGCCCAGCACCTCTCGCATCGGACGATCATAGACCCGCTCCGCCGCGGCATTGCCCGCGATGAACGACCCGCCGGAAAGCAGCATCATGGCATCGGGCGACTTTTCGAATACCGCGATCGCCAGTCGATCCGCGACATTCGCCTGCTTCTTTCCAAACAATCCCATGATATCGATCCGCCTATCTGCATGGCTGGGCTTGCCCGGCACCAGGGCGCGTCGGCGCGCCATCCTCATCCGTGATCGGCGGGCGTAACCGCCAAGTCTGAAGGATGGGTTAGGGGCACGCCCCGTCGCATCGGCCCGTTGCGGAAAAACCGTTTGTGCCCCCCGCTCCGCCCGGTCATGACCGGGCCATGCGCCGCCTGCTCGCCCCGTTTCGCCACCCGATTCCGGCCCTGCTGGCTTTGCTGGTCGCCGCGCAGGCGCTGTTCTGCTGGCGGTTGACCACCCCGCACAAGCTGGTGTTCGACGAGGTGCATTACGTCCCCGCCGCACATACCCTGCTGGCGCTCGACGGACCGGTGAATATCGAGCATCCGCTGCTCGGCAAGGCGCTGATCGCGCTGGGCATGATGATGTTCGGCGATACGCCGCTCGGCTGGCGGGCGCTGTCGACGCTGGCGGGCACGGCGATCGTCGGGGGCGTGTTCGCCATCGCCTGGCTGATGACCCGCCGCACGCGCACCGCGGCGATCGCGGGGCTGCTGACGCTCGTCAACTTCATGGTCCTGGTGCAGGCGCGCATCGCGATGCTCGACGGGTTCATGGCGGCGTTCGTCGTGCTGGCGGTCGCGGCCATGGCGTGGGCGATGCGGGGGACGGCCACCCAGAGCCGCTGGCGATGGGCGCTCGGCGCGCTGTTGCTGGGACTGGCGGTCGGGGTGAAGTGGGCGGCGGTGCCCTATCTCGGCTATGCCGCGATCGGCTTCGTCCTGATGAAGCGCGACGACGCCAGCCGCTGGCCGGGCCTGCGATGGTGGTCGGCATGGGGACTGCTCGGCCTGGTGGCGGTGCCTGCGTATCTGGCGACCTTCGCCCCCGCCTTCTTCTACGCGCACGAACCGATGACCTGGGCGCGGCTGTTGCCCTTTCAACTGGAGATGTATGCGCGGCAGACCCAGATCCTGCCGCCGCACACCTATCAGTCGACCTGGTGGAGCTGGCCGATGATCGGGCGGCCGATCTGGTATTTCTATGAGGTCGCCGACGGTGCGCAGCGCGGCATCTTCCTGCTCGGCAATCCGGCGGTGATGTGGGGCGGGCTGATCGCGGTGGCGGCCTGTGCGCTGGGGTGGCTGCGCACGCGCGAGATCCGGCTGGGCGTGGCGGCGGGCTTGTGGATCGGCGGCTTCGGGGTGTGGGCGATCATCCCCAAGTCGCTGGGTTTCTATTATTATTATTTCCTACCCGCGATCTGGCTGTCGGTCGCGCTTGCCGTGGCGATCGACCGGTGGCGGGCCAGGCTGCGCGATTGGGACGAGGCCTATCTGGTCGGTGCGATATGCCTGTTCGTCTATTTCCATCCGATCCTGACCGCAGGCGCGCTGGCGGGGCCGGGGTCGTTCGCGCGGTGGACGTGGTTTGGCGATTGGCGGTGAGAGTTGGGGCGTGCGCCTCGCTCACGCTCCGCCCTCATCTCTATCTCAGTACCGACCCCAGACGAACCGCGACGACAGCGCATAATTCCACACCGCGCCGACCAGCACGCCGATCAGCGCCGATACCGCCCATTCGTTCGCCCGCGCATCGTGCAGGAAGGCCGCGACGCCGACATTGGCGATCGCCCCGACCGCACAGACCAGACAGAACGACACCCAGCCGTCGAGCAGCGGCCGGAAACCCGTCAAACGCCGATCGCGATAGGTCAGCGCGTTGTTCAGGAAGAAGTTGAACGTCATCGCCGCCGTTACCGCGACGATCTGGCTGGCCAGGAAGCTGGTGCCCAGCGCCACGAAGAACAGGCTGAGCACCGCCATGTGCACGCCGACGCCCAACACGCCGATCGCCGAGAACATCGCGAAGCGCACCGGTACGACCTTGCCGAACCGGCGATCGTACAGAGCGATCAGATATTCCATCGCCACGACGTGATCGAGCTTCGACTCGCCCTCGGTCCGCAGGCGGAAGACATAGGGCATTTCGGCGGCACGAAGCGGGCGCGGCGACGCGCTCATGATGTCGAGCAGGATCTTGAACCCGATGCCCGACAGATGCGGCACCGTCGCCCGCGCCACATCGGTGCGGACCATGAAGAAGCCGCTCATCGGGTCGGACAGGTTCACGTTCAGCACCCGCTGCGACAGCCTGGTCGCAAAGGCCGACTTGGCCACCCGGTCACGGTCCCAGTCGCCCGTCCCGCCGCCATCGACGAAGCGCGAACCGACGACGATGTCGAGATCGGCTTCCGCCTGCAACCGGTCGAGCATCTTCGGCAGCAGCGTCTCGTCATGCTGCAGATCGCCGTCGATCACCGCCACCATCGGCGCGGCGGTGGCGCACATCCCCTCGATACAGGCCGAGGAAAGCCCGCGCCGCCCGATGCGCTGGATCACCCGGACGCGAGGATCGACCTTGCCCAGCTCGCGCGCGGCGTCCGCCGTGCCGTCGGGGCTGTTGTCGTCGACGAAGATCGCCTCCCACCGCCGCCCGACCAGCGCTTGGTCGAGCTTGGCGATGAGCACGGGCACATTGGCGCGCTCGTTGAAGGTCGGGATGACGACCGCAAGTTCGAGGAGCGCGCTCACCGGTGTCAGAGCCGTTCGAGGATCGCGTCGGCCATGGCGCGGGTCGACAGGCTGCCACCCAGGTCGCCGGTCCGCGCGCCGTCACGGATCGCGCACGCCACCGCCGCGTCGATGCGATCGGCGGCTTCAGGCTCACCCAGCGAGTGGCGCAGCATCATCGCCGACGACAGGATCGCCGCACAGGGATTGGCCTTGCCCTGGCCCGTAATGTCGGGGGCCGAGCCATGAATCGGCTCGTACAGCCCCTTGCCGGTCGCACCCAGCGCGGCGGAGGGCAGCATCCCGATCGACCCTGCACACATCGATGCCTGGTCGGACAGGATGTCGCCGAACAGATTGCCGGTCAGGATCACGTCGAACTGGCCCGGATCGCGCACCAGCTGCATCGCGCAATTGTCGACATACATATGTTCGAGCGCGACGTCCGGATAGTCCTTCGCCACCTCGACCACCACGTCGCGCCACAGCTGCGAGGTTTCCAGCACATTGGCCTTGTCGACCGACAGCAACCGGCGGCGGCGGCGCATCGCGGTCTCGAAACCGACGCGGGCGATCCGGGCCACTTCTTGTTCGTCATAGCGCATCAGGTCATGGCCCTCGCGCAGGCCCGCCTCGGTGGTGCCGCGGCCCTTGGCCCCGAAATAGACGTCGCCGGTCAGCTCGCGCACGATCACCATGTCGATGCGCCGCGCGATGTCGGGACGCAGCGAGCTGGCATCCTCCAGCCCCTCGAACAGGCGCGCGGGGCGCAGGTTGGCGAACAGCCCGAACGCCTTGCGCAGGCCCAGGATCGCCTGTTCCGGGCGATGCGCGCGTTCCAGATTGTCGAAACGCGGATCGCCCACCGCGCCGAACAGCAGCGCGTCGGCGCGCTCCGCCACCGCCAGCGTCTCGGGCGGCAACGGATGCCCGGCCGCCTCATAGGCCGCCCCGCCGACCTTGGCCTCCTCGAAGGTCAGGCCCAGGTCCAGCATCTCCAGCACACGCCGCGCTTCCGTCGTCACTTCCGGGCCGATGCCGTCACCGGCGAGGATCGCGATCAATGCCATGGCTGGCCCCTTTTCACCTGATTTCGACGCGCCCTTTGCCTTAGCGGACCGGCATCACGCAACCGCCCTTTTGAACCGATCGAAAAGCCGCGCACGCGCGGGCATCGGATCATTGCGCAATCCGACCAACAGATCACGCGCCAGGAAATGCGCGGTAATCCGCCCGGCGGCCAGGATATCGGGCCAGTCGGCCGCCCCGCCCCCGCTCAAGAAGCCGGGAAGCGGGAACAGCCGCGCCTCATATCCGAACGCCGACCCCGCCGACACCGCCGCCCCGCTCTTGGGGCTGACGAACGCCAGATCGGTGGTCGCGCCGGTCACGGTGCACCGGTCGAGATCGAGGCCGAAGCCCAGTTGCCCCAGCAGCAGCAGCTCGTACCGCACCAATGCCCCGGCCCAACCCCGCGCGGAAGGCGCCGACTCGATCGCGGTCAGCACCGCGTCGAGCGCGTCGTACAGTACGGGATAAGGCTGCTCCTCCGGTAGCGTTGCGGCGGTCAACGCGCATAACCACTCGATCCCGGCGGCGGCCAGCGGTTCGCCGTGAAGCCCCGCGCGGCTGTGCCCCGGCTCGATGGTCAGCGCGGCGAGCTGCTCGGCGGTCCGCGCCCGCCACTCGCCGACGATCCCGTTACCCGGTTGCAGGATGGGCCGCAGCCCCCGCGACCGCCCGCCCCGGACATAGCCCGGCTGCACGCCATCCTCACGAGTCAACGCCCGCACGATCGCCCCATGCTCGCCATGCGGCCGGACCGACAGGATGATGGCGGGGGCAACACGGTGCATGGGGCACGATGTAGGGCGGATTGGAGCGCGATGCCATGCGCCCACCTGGGCATCTCCCCGCAAATCCGGCGGCAAATGGCATCATGAAGAAGTGAAGGAGGCAAGGGATCGACGGATTTTCCGATACCGGCCCAGGGGCGCATCCTGGTCGGACAGCCGAAAAAAATAACCTGCATGTAAACAGTATCTTGACGACAGCCTGCCGCCAGCAAGGGACAAAAGCGCTCTCGGTTAAATTATAATTAGTCCCGATCGGGCATCTTCACATGGATTAGGTTCAGTGCCGTGTGTGTGAGGATGCGTATGCCGTTCGGTTGGTCGAAAAAGCGGGACGATGGCTCAGCCGAAGTCGTCGATGTTCCTGAGATTTCCGCCATCCGGCGTTCGCAGGCGGTCATTGAGTTCAGCCTGGATGGGACGATTCTCGACGCCAACGAGAATTTCCTCGCGGTCATGGGATACCGGTTGGACGAGATCGTTGGCCGTCACCACCGCATGTTTCTCGAACCGTCCGAAGCGGCCAGTGCGAAATACGGCGAATTCTGGCAAAGGCTGAACCGCGGCGAATATTTCGCGGCGGAATTCAAGAGATTGGCAAAGGGTGGCCGCGAGGTATGGATCCACGGCGCCTATAATCCCATCATGGACGCGAACGGCAAGCCGTTCAAAATCATCAAGTTTGCCAACGACATCACGGAAAGCAAGCTGATCAGCGCCGATCATGCGGGGCAGATCGCGGCCATCGGCCTGACCCAGGCCGTCATCAGCTTTACGCCGGACGGTCATATCCTGTCCGCCAACGCCATATTCTGCGACGCGGTCGGCTATCCCCTCGAAGAGATTGTCGGCCGTCATCATCGCATGTTCGTTCGCCCCGAAGAGCGGGACGACCCGGCCTATATCAGCTTCTGGAAATCGCTTCAGGCCGGCACGTGCATGGCGGGCGAGTTTTGCCGGGTCACGCGCGACGGGAAGCCGCTATGGCTGCAGGCCTCTTACACACCCATCCTCGACCCGGATGGTCGCCCGTTCAAAGTGGTCAAATACGCGACCGACATTACCGAACGCGTCAGGGAACGGCGCAAGTTCAACCTGCTGTCGCTTGTCGCCAACAACACCGACAATTCGGTCGTCATCACCGATGCGCAACGGCGTATCATCTATGTCAATGACGGCTTCGAACGCATGACCGGCTATCGCCTGGCCGACGTACGGGGCAAGAATCCCGGATCCATCTTGCAGGGGGCCTATACCGACACGGATACGGTGGACCGGATTCGCACATGCCTGTCTGCCGGTGAGCCGTTCTACGAAGAGATCCTGAACTATAACCGCCTTGGCGAACCCTATTGGATATCGCTCGCCATCAATCCGATCCGCGATGCGAAGGGGAAAATCGAGAAGTTCGTCTCGATCCAGGCGAACATCACCGAAACGAAGGTCCGCTCGCTTCAATTCAACGAGACGCTGGCGGCGATCAGCGCCTCGACCGCGATCGTCGAATGGAGCCTGGACGGTGCGTGCCAGTCATTGAACTCGTTTTTCAAGGGCAGGTCGCCGGTGCCGCTGGCGCGTCTGCTGCCCGCCGAGACCATCGCGAGAATTGTCAAAGGCGAACAGGTGCGAAGCGAGTTCGTCTGGCCCGGCTCTGGTCAGGATGAGTTGTGGCTCGATGGCATGTTCTCCGCCATCAACAATCTTGGAGGAGAGCCGGAAAAGATCCTGATGTGCGCGGTCGATATGACGCCGCGCCGCCGAACCGTGGTCGAAACCTCCGACGCGATGCAGACCATGTTGTCGCGCGTTTCCGACATCGTCGGCAAACTGGACGACATCGCCCGGATGACCAACCTGCTCGCCCTGAACGCCTCGGTGGAAGCCGCCCGTGCGGCCGACGCCGGACGTGGTTTCGCGGTCGTTGCCGCCGAGGTTCGCGTCCTGGCCCATCAGGCCGGGGAAGCCGCGGGCGAAATTCGCGACCTGATCGACGAAAGTCGCCTGCAAATTCTCCGCCTGGGCAGCAAGACGGCCGAAAACCACGCTCACATCACGGCTGGCACCGCATGAGTTCCCTGCACAGGTCCTTCCCGAAATGACCATTGGGGCTGGACGACACGAGGACCCGGCATGGTCAAGCTGGCCAGAGGGGAAATGCCGTCACCGGCTATGATAGAAATCATAGACCTGCTGTGCGACCGCCTGGCTGACCCCCGGCGCTTTCTGCAAGTCTTCCAGGCTGGCGTTGCGCACCGCCCGGCCGGTCCCGAAGTGCATCAGCAACGCCTTCTTCCGCGCCGGGCCGATGCCGGGCACTTCGTCCAGCGGACTCGCGCCCATCGCCTTGGCGCGCTTGTCGCGGTGCGCGCCGATCACGAAGCGGTGCACCTCGTCGCGTAGCCGCTGGAGGTAGAACAGCAACGGCGCATTGACCGGCAGCATCCGCTCGCTGCCGTCCATCATGTGGAAGACCTCGCGCCCTTCGCGGCCGTGATGCGGGCCCTTGGCGACGCCGACCAGGCAGACATCCTCGATGCCCAGATCCTCCAGCACCGCCTTGGCCGCGTTGAGCTGGCCGCGCCCGCCGTCGATCAGGACCAGATCGGGCCAGGTGGCGTCGTCGCGGTCCGGCGTTTCCTCCAGCTGGCGGGCGAAGCGGCGGCGGAAGACTTCGCGCATCATGCCGAAATCGTCGTTGGTCGCCGCCTCGTTCCCCTTGATGTTGAACTTGCGATACTGGCCCTTCTGGAAACCCTCCGGCCCCGCCACGACCATCGCGCCCAGCGCGTTGGTGCCCTGGATATGACTGTTGTCATAGACCTCGATCCGCTGCGGCGGTTCGGACAGGTCGAAGAATTCGGCGACCTCGCACAGCAGCCGGGCCTGCGTCGTCGACTCGGCCAGACGCCGGTCGAGCGCCTCGACCGCGTTGCGCTTGGCCTGGTCCAGCAGGCGGCGGCGATCGCCCCGCTGCGGCACCGCCAACTGCACCTTATACCCGGCACGCTCGCCCAATGCCTCGGTCAGCAATTCGCCTTCGGGCAGGTCGCGGTCGAGCAGGATCGTCTTGGCGGGGGGCACCTCCTCGTAGAATTGGCTGAGGAAGCTGGTCAGCACCTCCTCTTCCGGCACATCGTTGGTATGCGCCGGGAAGAAACTGCGATGCCCCCAATTCTGGCCGCCGCGGATGAAGAAGGCCTGGATGCCCATCACCCCCTCGCGATTGGCCAGTGCGAAGATGTCGGCGTCGCCCACCCCTTCGGCGTTGATCGCCTGCGTGCCCTGGATGAAGGTCAGCGCCTTCAACCGGTCGCGCAGGATCGCGGCCAGCTCGAAGTCCATCGCCTCGGCCGCGTCCTGCATCTGCTTGCCCAGCTTGGCCTGCACTTGGGTCGACTTGCCGCCGAGGAAATTCTTGGCGTCGGCGACCAGCTCGGCATAGGCGGCTTCGTCGATCCGGCCAACGCACGGGGCCGAGCAGCGCTTGATCTGATAGAGCAGGCACGGCCGGTCGCGTCCCTTGAAGAAGCTGTCGGTGCACGACCGCAGCAGGAACAGCTTTTGCAGCGCGTTCAGCGTGTTGTTGACGCTGCCCGCACTGGCGAAGGGGCCGTAGTAATTGCCCACCGCACGCCGCGCGCCGCGATGCTTCTGGATGCGCGGAAAGTCATGGTCGTGGCGCAACAGGATGAACGGGAAGCTCTTGTCGTCGCGCAACAGGACGTTGAAGGCGGGGCGATAGCGCTTGATCAACTGCGCCTCGAGCAGCAGCGCCTCGGCCTCGTTGTTGGTCGTGACGATGGTCATCGACCGGGTCTGCGACACCATGCGCTGCAACCGCTTGGGCAGCCGGTCGACCTGGGTATAGTTGGCGACGCGGTTCTTCAGCGCGCGTGCCTTGCCGATATAAAGGACGTCGCCGCGCGCATCCTGCATCCGATAGACGCCCGGCCGCAGCGGCAGCGTGGCCAGCACGTTGCGGATCGCGGCCACACCTGCGTTCAGATCGGGCGCATCGGCCCCGCGCAGGGTGAAGGTGGATTTCTCTTCGTTGAAGCGGTCGACGGGAGGCTCGGACATTGCGCCCGATTTAGGAGCGCAGGGTCCGGATCGCTACCCTGTGCGGTGGCTTTGGTTCAGGCAAAACCGCGAAGATACGAAGGTTTTTTGTGCGCGCAGAGCCCAGGATGATGTAACGCTATTTCCTCCCCTGCAAGGGGAGGTGGCAGTCCGAAGGACTGGCGGAGGGGTGTAACCACCAGCGGGACACCCCTCCACCAGCTTCGCTGGCCCCCCTCCCCTTACAGGAGAGGAATAGGGCTCAGCCCTGTGCGAACAGCTTGGTGCCCATCACGCCGATCACGGTCAGGACCATAAAGCCCGCCTGGATCGGCGCAATCTTGTCGCCGAACACGATGGCGCCGCCGATCACGACACCCACCGCGCCAAGGCCCGTCCACACGGCATAGGCGGTCCCCGCCGGTAGCCCACGCATGGCCAGCGCCAGCAGGCCCATATTCACGAAGCTGAGGACGATCGGCACGCTCGATGCCTGCCAGGTGGCGACGGTCGCCGCCCATTTCAGGCTGAGCGCCCAGCAAATCTCGGTAATCACGGCAATGCCCAGAATGACCCATGCCATCGGAAGTATCTCCTTTGTCACGGGCTCGGCGATATGGGCATCGTCGCCGGAAACCCGGAAGAGACGGCGATGCGGCCCCGTGGTGACGGGGTTATGGGCAAGGTTGGATCAAATACCCAACTTGCGTTCAGGCCGAGCGAAGTCGAAGCAAGGGAATCCGTCTCCTCCGCGCTGGGACAGGCCAGGGCGTGGGCTTCGACTTGGCTCAGCCTGAACGGAGTCTGGGGAAGGCTCCCCAAAACGACCGAACCGCGCCTCGGCTTCCCGAAGCGCGGTCCTGTCTCCGGCCAACAGGCCGATCAGTTGGGGCGACCGAGCCCCGAAATGGTGCGGTCGATCATCGCCCGGTCGGCATCCGCCGAATGGTGCTCGGCGATCAGCAGACCGGCGGCCTTGGCGGCAGCCTCGGCCGCGCGGGCGCGGACTTCGGCGATCGCGGTGCGCTCGGCGGCGGCGATCTTGTCCTCGGCCATCTTGGCGCGACGCTCCATCAGCGCCTCGGCATCGGCCTTGGCCTTGCTGAGCAGCTGACCCGCTTCATGCTGGGCCTGGGCGCGCATCGCCTCGGCATCGGCATGGGCGGCCTTCGCCTTGGCCTCATACTCGGCCTTCAGCGTTTCGGCTTCCTGACGCAGCTTGGTCGCTTCGTCGAGCTGGGTGCGGATACCGGCGATCTTCTGGTCGAGCGAACGACCGATCATCGCAGGCACCTTCTTCACCAGCATGCCGATCAGCACGACCAGCGCGGCAAGCGCCACCCAGCCGGTCGAATCGAAGCCCAGCGCGGTCGGGCTGGCGGCGTGGTGCTCGACCTCGGCGGCCACGACGGTGTTGCCGGTCAGGCCATCACCTTCGCGGATGGGCTTCTGGGTCATGCCCTCGGCCGAGGCCGCATCGGCCAGATTCTGCGCGACCAGCGCATCAGCGTTGGTCAGCGCGCCGTTCGCGGATTGATTAGCCATGCGCGCTCACCTTTCGCACCGCGTCGGCCGCCGCATCCTCGCCCACGTGGACGCCGGAAAGCTTGGCGACGAGATCGCGCGCGGCATCGGCCGCCACGGTCTGAAGATTGGCCATCGCCTCGACCTTGGCATTGGCGATCGCCAGGTCGTGATGACCCAGACGCTCGGCCAGGTCGGCATCGGCCGCCTTGACCTGCGCCTCGAAAGCGTGGGTCGCCCGCGCCTTGGCGGCGTTGGTCTCGGCCATCGCGGCGACACGGGCGGCGTCCATCTCGGCCCGCCATGCCGCCTCGACCCGGTCGGCCTCGGCACGCGCGGCCTCCGCCGCCGCCAGATCACCGGCGATACGGGCTTCGCGAGCGTCGACGGTCGCCTGAATCTTGGGCACCATCCCACGACCGACCACAAAATAGAGCAGGCCGAAGGTGATCAGGAGCCAGAAGATCTGCGACGCATAGGTCGCACTGATCTGTGCTATCTGGGGCATGGAGTCCTCGTTGCCATATCAACCGGGCAGCAAAATCGCCGCCCGGCCGATCCGAATGATTAGGCGACGAACACCAGGATGATCATCGTCACGAAGGCGAGCAGGCCCAGAAGCTCGGCACCGGCGAAACCGATAAACAGGCGGCCCTGCTGGCTGTCCGCCGCGCCCGGATTGCGCAGCGCGCCTTCGAGGAACTTGGCGAACACGTTGCCCACGCCGAGCGAGGCGATGCCCATGCCGATAGCGGCCAGACCGGCACCGATCAGCTTCGCGGCTTCTGCGTCCATTTCAATCACTCCAGTTCAAAAAGGGTCGTTTGGGTATTCAAGTCGGCGGCGCGTCCGCCCGCCCGATCCGGCGTTACCGGATCAGTGCAGGTTGACGGCGTCGTTCAGATAGACCGAGGTCAGCAGCGCGAAGACATAGGCCTGGATCGCGGCGACCAGCAGTTCGAGAAGCGTGATGCCGATCATCAGCAGGAAGCTCGGCAGGGTGATCAGCGCGGCATAGCCGGGGCCCATGTTGATGCCGTTGATGACGAAGGCGGCGAGAACCTTCAGCAGGATGTGCCCCGCGGTCATCGCAACGAACAGTCGCAGACCGAGCGAAAAGGGGCGCACCAGGAAGCTCATCAGCTCGACCACGAAGATCAGCGGAATCATCAGCTTGGGCGTGCCGTGCGGCACGAACAGCGCGAAGAAGTGGAAGCCGTGGCGACCGAAGCCGACGATCAGCACGATGGCGAACGAGATCAGCGCGAGCACGCCGGTGACGGTCACATGGCTGGTCACGGTGAAGGGATGGACACCCGGCACCACGCCGAAGGGCAGCAGGCCCAGCACGTTGGCGAACAGGATGAACATGAACAGCGAGAAGACGTAGGGCAGGAAGCGCTTGCCCTCGGGGCCGATGTTCGACGTCAGCATCGAATTCACGAAGCCGGTGAACCCCTCGACCGCTGCCTGCCAGCGCCCGGGGACCAGATCGCGCTTCATGCCGCCGATCATGAACACCCACAGCGCGACCAGCGTCGCCACCATCCACAGAGCGGAATTGGTGAAGGAAAGGTCGTAGCCGCCGACCACCCAGTGCTGACCGAGCACCGGCTCGATCAGGAACTGGTGCATCGGATCAATCTTGCCGCCCGATTCTGCCGCCACGCTGCTTCGTTCCCACATATGACGAACGCCCGGTTACTCCGGGCGTTCGCCAGAAATCCGAATAATCTGCCTGAACGCCACGCCGATCCCCAGGAACAGCATCACGATCAAGGCCCAGGGTGCGGTGCCGAACCAGCGGTCAAAAAGCCAGCCGATCAACGCACTGCCGACAAGACTTCCGATCAGCGCAGAGATCACGCGGCTGCCCTGGGAATATCCCCTGTCGGCATCCACCTTCACCCCCTGCCGCGCTGCGCCTTCCGCTTTCGCCTTAGCCAATCGCTGATCCAGCGCGGCCAGACGCGGATCGTCCGCATCGCCAAAGTCCTGTCCGGGTTCCTTCTCCGCCACGCAGCCACCCTCACCTGATTTCGTCACCGAAGGGGAGAATGCGCGCAAACGGCGAGCGACCCCGCCAAGGCGAGGCCCGTTTAGAAAGCGTACCTGCCCAAGTCAACCGCCTGGGGAAAGGGTTATGACAGATGCGTTAAGGGTTGTTGCCGGGGAGTGACAGGCACACCCTTGTTCCTCACCTTCTACTCCCCTCCCGCAGGCGGGAGGGGTTGGGGGAGGCCTGGCGCTTTCCGCTGGCCATGCCGAGTATTGATCGGGGTAATCCGGTCCGCTCTTCCAACCGCTCGCTCGAACGCCGGCAGGGTCCCCTCCCCCAGCCCCTCCCGCCTGCGGGAGGGGAGTCCGAAGAGGTTAGACGCAGGCGGGGGCGCGTTCCGGCGGCGCCCCCGTGCGGGTCTTCCACACGCCTTCGGGCGTCTTGTACTTCTCGCCGCTGACCGTCTGGGCGATCAGGTTGCAGCCGCTGGTGAAGGCCATCTGTTCGACGGTCGCGCCGCTGGCCTGGGCCTTCTGGGTATAGGCGGCCTTGCGCTGGATGTTGATGCTGTTGACCAGCGTGCGGAGTTCGCCGGTCGCGGCGCCGACGATGCCGAGATAGCCGTCGGGCTGCTCGCCGACCTGCCCCGCCGCGCGCGCCGCCGCATAGGCCGGATCGCGCTGCGCCATCGCCATGCCCGACACGCCCAGCAGGGCCACCGCACCAAGCGCCAGGATCACCGTCTTTGCCTTCATGATTAGAATATCCCCGGATTCTGCTGGATCAGCGATTTGGCCTCGCCATCCAGGCGATATACCACTTCCTGCGTCACATTGATGTTCAGATTGATCTCGATCGGCTTCTCCGGCGCGGAGATGTTGACGCATCCCCCGCTCGCCAGTGCCAGCGCGACCGGCATCCATCGTGTCGCATCCAAGATCGGCATCCTTCCCAGCATTTTCAATCCTGTTACGGTCATGGCACGGTCTCGCTTGCGGCTGGCTGAATGGGGGTGGCGGCGGGTTTGGCGGGCGACGTCGCGGGCGGCGCGGCGCGCTTGTTCTGCTCGTCCAGCAAGGCGGGCAGGTTGCGCTGGATCAGGCGGCGCGGATCGTAGAAGGACTGCGCCGAATCGAGCAGCCCGCGGAAGGGCGCCTTGATCCGGACGTTGAAGATGAAGGGCAGGCGCTGGAGCCGCCGGATGATGAAGTTGGACTTGGCGCCCTTGCCCTGGCTGATCCCGGCGAAGCGAACGTCCGTCACCATCTCGCCCGCCAGCGGCCCGTTCATGTCGATCCGCAAGGACCGGTAGTTGAGCGAGCGCAACGCCCCGAACGCCAGATTTCCCCAGACGCCCAGATTCTTCTGACTGAGCTCGCCCAGATAGGCGATGCTGCCCCCGCCCGGCCGCACCACCAGCCGCCCGCCCTCGATCCGCCCGCCGCGCTCGTCGAAGATCATCGGCAGGGTGCCGTCGAAGACGCCGGTGGCGTTCAGGTTCTGAAAGTCGAACTGGAGCAGGAACTGGTCGGCGGCGGCCCCTTCGACATGGAAGGTCATGCGCCGTTCGACCGGCTGCGAGAAGTCGAGCAGCGTCGGGTCGAGGGTCAACATGCCGCCCGCGAACGGCCAGCGCCCACTCTCCACCTTCACCCGCGCGCCGGACAGGGTCTGATACCGGACGACGCCGTTCGTCACCTGGATGCCCGGATTGATCGTCTTGATCGTCGCCACCTGTCCGGGTGCGCTTTCCAGGGCCAGCAGGTCGGTGAAGTCGATCGTGCCGACGATACCACCGACCGGGCCGAGCGCGGCGGCCAGGTCGATGCCGGTCGTGCCGAATCGCCCGGTCGAGCGGACGCCGTTCGCATCCCACGCGATTTGCCCACGCCCGTTGATCGGCCCGCGCACATCCTCGATCACGCCCTTGGTGACCGGGGTCAGCAGATCGGGCTGGAACTCCTTGGTGAAGACGATGCCCGGCACGTCGAGCAGCGCATCGCCCGCCCCCTTGTCGAGCGCATGGGTGATGGTGAGGTCGGCGACCTTGACCGACTTGCTCGGTTCGTAAAGCGTGCCTTTGGCCTCGATCCGGCTGCCCGCCAGCGTCAGCGTGACGTCGCGCGCCGCCATGGGGAGGAAACGCGGCGAATCGGCGCGCGCATCGCGCACCTGGAGCGCGCCGGTCAGGCTCAGCACACCCCCGGCCAGTCGCCAGTCGCCCGTCGCTTCGCCGAGCAACAGCGGCACCTGCCCCACCTGTCCCGCGCCGCCGGTGAACTGGCCCGCAATCCCCTGCGGCGTGATTCGACCCGACAGGGTCGCAGCGTCGATCCGGGTCGGCGATTCGGGGCGGCCGATCCGGCTCTTCACGTCGGTCAGGGTGAAGGCGCGATCCGCCAGCGCGAAGCGGGTGCTCGCCGCCGTCAGGCTCAGCGGGCTGCTGCCGATCGTGCCGGTCAGCATCGTCGCGCCCAGTTGCGCACCGCCGCCCAGCCGTGCGCCGTCCAGGCGGACCAGCGCGCCGTTCAGCGGACAGAGGCGCGTCGCCACCCGCGCCAGCCGCAGGCCGGACAGCGCCAGCCGGTCGATCGCCAGCGGCTGGCAATCCGGGTTGATCACCAGCCGCCGCCCGCCATCCCAGCGCGCGGCGATCGGCAGGACGAGTCCGTCGATCCGCCCGCCGCTGATCGGTCCCGACAGCGACACGCGGCTCGTCACCGCCGTCGCGCCATCGGCGGCGGCGGAAAAGACCAGCCGGTCGAACGCCAGCGCCGCATCACCCCCCGCGTAACGCGCCATCGTCGCGGTGCCCCGCACCGGCGCACGCGGCGCGGCCTGGCGAAGGGTCGCGCGGATCGTGGGCAGGCCGCCGCCGCCCATCGCCAGCGCGGTATCGAACCGGACACCGCGCGAATCGACAAGCAGCCCGTCGCCGCCGCCCAGCGCGACCCGTCCGCCACTGTTGGCGGCCAGGGTCAGGCTCGGTACGCGCAGGGCAAAGCCGGTGCTGCGCGGCGCGGCCTCGCGGTCGAGCGCGAGCTTCAGGTCGACGGCGAAACCGCGTCCGCTGCGCTGGACGGCCTGTGCGACCGCCGCCGCGACCGGGCCGATCGGCGTATTGGCCGCCGCGCGCGCCCAGCCGTCCATGCGCCCGAGCAGCGCAGGCGCGACCCGCGCACCGCCCATGCGTACATCGCCGTCGAAGCGCAGCGCCTGCCCGACCAGATAGCGGCCATCGATCGCCAACCGGTCGGCACGTCCATAACGCGTCGTGACGGTGCGCGCCGCGAGGTTCAGCCGACCGCTGGTCGCCGCCGCCTTGCCCGCAAAGGTGATTTGCCCACTGAGCGCGGCGGTCGCCGCCACCGGATGCCGCAATGCACCGCCCTCCAGCGTGGCGGTGCCGTTCCACTGGTCGAGCGCGGGCTGGAGGGTGACGTCGACCCGCGCGGCCAGGTCGCGCCCGGCGACCTCGCCACAGCGCAGGGCCGACAGCCGCAACGGCCCACTGAGCGTCGGGCGTTCGCGCACCACCCGGATGCGCAGCGGCGCGGCCAGCCCGGCCATGACGCAGTTGCCGACCGCCAGACGCGGCGCCACCGCGCCCAGCCGTCCGCTGAACCCGTCGTTCAGCACGCCGCGCCCCGACAGGCTGAGCCCGACCAGCCCATAGGGCGTTTCCAGCTGGATGCCGCCATTCGCCACATCGACATCCAGCGCGGGCAAGGCGAAAGGCTTGCCCGAGGACGGCCCCATCAGCTTGTCGAGCGCACCCAGCCGGACCTGCCCGTCGACCAGTCGCCCGCGCAGGCGCACCCTGCCCGCGCGCACGCCCGTCACCACCGGGCCCGACAGGCCGATGCGCGTCCGCGTCTCCAGCCAGTCGGCGACCAGATCGGGGCGGCGGGGATCGCCGATGACGACGTTGGTCAGCCGCTGTCGCCCGAAGCCCAGGTCGGAGATGGTATAGCGGGCGGGCACCCCGCGCCGGGCCAGTTCGCGGTCGAGCACATCGCCCGCCAGCGGCTTGCGCTCGACCCACAGGATCAGCAGCGCGGCCAGCAGGATCAGGGCGATGGCGATCAGGATGCGCTGCAGGCGCCCGACACGCCGTGGCAGGCGACCGGGCGTCCGACTATCCTCGCTCGCGCCCTTCACCCCGATCGTTCGTCTCCCGTCCTGATCCGCGTCATAGCCGCGGGGCCCCGCGCCACGCAATCGCACAAGCCCCGGCGACAGTTCCCGCCGCCTGTCCTATGCTGGCTCGGTACGGTGGACCAGCACGGGGGAGCAGGGACATGGCCAAGGACGGCGACCTACAGGCAATCGACCAGGCCGGGCATCGCGGGCGGCTGCGCGAGCGATTGTTGGGCGGCGGCGGATTGCTCGATCATGAACTGATAGAATGTCTCCTGATGACCGCCATTCCGCGCCGCGACACCAAACCGATCGCCAAGGCGCTGCTGCGTGAATTTCACGATATCGGCGGCGTGCTGACCGCCGATCCGGTCGCGCTGCAACGCATCGACGGGGTGGGCGAGACGGCGGCGGCGACGTTGAAGATCGTCCAGGCCTGCGCCCTGCGACTGGTCCAGGCGGAGGCGGCGAAGCGTCCGGTCCTGTCCAACTGGCAGGCGCTGCTCGACTATCTCCACGCCGACATGGCGCATCACGGGGTGGAACGGTTCCGGGTCCTGCACCTGAACACCCGCAACATGCTGATCCGCGACGAGCTGATGGGCGAGGGTTCGATCGACCAGGCACCGGTCTATATCCGCGAGGTGATCCGCCGCGCGCTGGAATTCGGATCGGCGGCGGTGATCCTGGTCCACAACCACCCCAGCGGCGACCCCTCGCCCAGCCGGGCCGATATCGACGTGACGCGGGGCATTGCCGAGGCGGGCAAGCGGCTGGGCATCGCGGTGCACGACCATCTGATCATCGGGACGTCGGGGCATGTGAGTTTGCGGGCGCAGGGGTTGATCTGACTCCCTTGGCCTTCGACCTCGCTCAGGATGAACGGAGCGAGGAGGCTTGGCCGGTTCCCCAACATCCGTTCAGGCTGAGCGAAGTCGAAGCCCACGCCCCTCCCTCACCCCGCATTGGAAACCGAGGCGCCCCGATGCTAGGGGCCGGTCATTCAAGTGAGCGAGGAACACCACATGCAGGTCTGGACCGGGCTGGGCAATCCGGGGCCGCAATATGCGATGCACCGCCACAATGTCGGCTTCATGGCGATGGACGCCATTGCCGAGGTGCATGATTTCGGCCCCGTGAAGAAGCAATTCCAGGGCTGGACCCAGGAAGGGCGGATCGGCGGCCAGAAGATCCTGCTGCTGAAACCAGCCACCTTCATGAACGAAAGCGGACGCAGCGTCGGCGACGCGCTGCGCTTCTACAAGCTGGGCGTCGAGGCGCTGACCGTCTTCCACGACGAGCTCGACATCGCGCCCTTCCGCGTCAAGGTGAAGACCGGCGGTGGCACCGCCGGGCATAACGGGTTGCGCTCGATCGACCAGCATCTGGGCCCCGACTTTCGCCGCGTGCGGCTGGGCATCGGGCATCCGGGGCACAAGGACCGGGTCACCGGCTATGTGCTCGGCAATTACGCCAAGGCCGAGATCGATCCGCTGTCCGACCTGCTCGGCGCGGTGGCGGGTGAGGCGCATTGGCTGGCCGAGGGCGATGACGTGCGTTTCGTCAACGATGTCGCGCTTCGGCTGGGCGACGCGGCATGAGCGTGCGGCGCCTCTTCGCCTCGCTCCTATACGAGGGCCAGCTGGACGATGCCGACCTGCTGGGCGAGATCGAGCAGAGCTGCTGGGCCCTGGCCGAGGACGACCGCGCCGGGCGGCGCTGGTCCAAGGAGCATGGCTATCGCGGCTATACCAGCTATGCCTCGCTCAACGACCTGCCGATCCGCGACCCGGTCTTTGCCGACCTGAAGAAGAAGCTCGACCGCCATGTCGCGCGCTTTGCCGAGGAATGCGCCTTCGACCTGGGCGGCCGCAAGCTGAAGCTCGACAGCCTGTGGGTGAACGTCCTGAAGCCGGGCGGGCATCATTCGGCGCATATCCACCCGCATTCGGTCGTCTCGGGCACGCTCTATGTCGCCATGCCCAAGGGCTCGGGCGCGTTGAAGCTGGAGGACCCGCGGCTGCCGATGCTGATGGCCGCGCCGCCCCGACGCCCCGATGCCCCGGACGACCTGGCGACCTTCGCCACAGCCACGCCCGAGCCGGGCACCGTTCTACTATGGGAAAGCTGGCTGCGCCACGAGGTGGTGCCCAACGGTGCCAAGGGCGAACGGATCAGCGTCAGCTTCAACTATCGCTGACGCAGGTTGCGACGATGTGGCACCGATACGCGACAGCCCGAAAAGTTCCGGCGGTTCATCGATGATTCGGCTCGTTTCGTCGCGCTGATATCGTGCGATTAACCTATATCGGTTAGGGGAAAGGCGAACGCACCCCGAACCGGACCTTATTCCCGATGCTTGAATTTTCTGTCTTCACCTTTGGCATGTTGGCGAGCTTCATCCTGTCGGGGCTTGGCCGGAACAAGAAGGCGCAGCGCGCCAATCCGCCGATGCTGCATTATATGGGCCTGGTGATGATGGGCTTTTCCACCGCGCTCGGCGTGCTGCTGCTCGGCTGGGCTGCCGCGATGATGGTCGGGGCGGCGTAACTCCTGCCGCCGCGAGGCCGAACGGAGGTCGAGGGGTTCGCATCCCCCTCGCCTCCCACCATCGGTTGAGAAATTTCCGCATCGTCGCTAGAGGGGCGCTTTCCCCTTGATCCACAGGATACGCGACGCATGGGTTTCCGCTGCGGCATCGTCGGCCTGCCGAATGTTGGCAAGTCCACCCTCTTCAATGCGCTGACCGAAACGGCGGCGGCGCAGGCCGCCAATTATCCGTTCTGCACGATCGAGCCCAATGTCGGCAACGTCGCGGTCCCCGATCCGCGCCTGTACCAACTCGCCGAGGTCGCAGGCTCGGCCAAGATCATCGAGACTCAGCTGGCCTTTGTCGACATCGCCGGCCTCGTGCGCGGCGCGTCGAAGGGCGAAGGGCTGGGCAACCAGTTCCTCGGCAATATCCGTGAGGTGGATGCGATCGTCCACGTCCTGCGCTGCTTCGAGGACGGCGACGTCACGCATGTCGAGGGCAAGGTCGATCCCATCGCCGACGCCGAGACGGTCGAGACCGAGCTGATGCTCTCGGACCTCGAAAGCCTGGAAAAGCGCGTCCCCGCCTTCATCAAGAAGGGCCAGCAGGGCGACAAGGAAGCCAAGATCGCCGCCTCGGTGCTCGGCCAGACGCTGGAGCTGCTGCGCGAGGGCAAGCCCGCGCGCCTGACCAAGCCGAAGGACGAGGAGGAAGCGCGCGTCTTCGCGCAGGCGCAGCTGCTGACCGCCAAGCCGGTCCTCTATGTCTGCAACGTCGAGGAATCGAACGCGGCGAACGGCAATGCCCATTCGGCGCGCGTCTTCGAAAAGGCCGCCGCCGAGGGTGCGCAGGCCGTCGTCGTGTCCGCCGCGATCGAGGCCGATATCGCGACCATGCCGCCTGAGGATCGCGGCGAGTTCCTGTCGGAGCTGGGCCTTTCGGAAACCGGCCTGGCCCGCGTGATCCGCGCTGGTTACGCGCTGCTCGACCTGCTGACCTTCTTCACCGTCGGCCCCAAGGAAGCACGCGCCTGGACCGTGCATCGCGGTGCCAAGGCCCCCAATGCGGCGGGCGAGATCCACAGCGATTTCGAACGCGGCTTCATCCGCGCCGAGACGATCGCCTATCCCGACTATATCGCCTGCAAGGGCGAGGCCGGCGCGCGCGATGCGGGCAAGCTGCGCGCGGAGGGCAAGGAATATGTCGTCCAGGACGGCGACGTCATGCTGTTCCGCTTCAACGTCTGATCCGGAATGCGCCGGTCGCTTTACGACGACCGGCGCATTTGGACTTTGCATCGGGCGATCGGAGTATTACCCCCGGCTTTACCATGATCCATGTTAGTTCGTACCGCCGCATTATCTATAGCAGCCGTCCGGTCGGCGATGACGTTCGCGCCGATCACCAGGCGATCCTGGCGGTATCCCGGCGAAACAACGGCATGGACGGCATCTCTGGCATCCTCTGGATCGGTGGCGACCAATATCGCCAATTGCTCGAGGGGCCGGTCGACAGCGTCGTCGAGACGCTCGAACGGATCCGGCGCGATCCGCGCCATACCGACATCGTCGTCCTGGACGACCGGCTGATCGACGCGCCCGAATTCGGTGAATGGGCGATGGCGGGCCTGCCCGGCGACCGGCCGGACGCCGCCGCCGAACGCCTCCGCTTCCTGCTGCGCAATGCCGCCCCGGAGATCCGGCAGTATTTTCCGGTCGACTGACGGGCCACGATTTAGAGCACGATGACGTCAGCTTGATCCACCCGTCCCCTTCAGGGGAGGGGCCGGGGGTGGGGCGCTTCCACAAACGACAAGCCTTGGGGTGATGCCCCACCCCAACCCCTCCTCTGAAGGAGAGGGGCTTTCTACGGATCAACCTCATGCCATCGCGTTCTAAGACCAGTCACGGCCGCCGGCGGCTCCCTGAAAGGGATACTCGCCAGCGTCACACAGGCCCGTTATCTGACGGGGACGAAAGGAAACGTTTCCCGTGATCCGACTCCCCCTGACGGCCCTTGCGCTCGCCCTGCTCGCGGGCTGTGCCTATCCCTACACCCCGCCCGCGCTATCGCCGATCGCCACCGCCACCCCAGCACCAGTGGGTGCCGTCGCCGACGTGTCGGCGCAGGAAGCACGGGCACCGGTCACCATCCTGGTGTCGATCGACGGGTTCTGGGCACCCTATCTGCAGCGCGGGCTGTCGCCGAACCTGGCGCGTCTGGCCGCCGGGGGCGCGAGTGCGTCGATGCGCCCGTCCTTTCCGTCCAAGACCTTTCCCAACCACTGGACGCTGGTGACCGGCGTCGTGCCCGACCGGCACGGCATCGTCGCCAACAGCTTCACCGATCCGGCGCATCCGGGCCAGCGCTTCACCATGTCGTCGGACCAACCCTATTGGTGGGACGAGGCCGAGCCGATCTGGGTCACCGCCGAACGCGCAGGAATTCCCACCGCCACGATGTTCTGGCCCGGCTCGAACGTCGCCTGGGGCGCGATCGGCGAGGGTCACGATGCCACGAACGGCATGCATCCGCATGACTGGCAGCAGTACAACAAGAATGTGACCGACCGTCAGCGGGTCGATTCGGTCATCGACTGGCTGCGCCGCCCCGCCGCCAGCCGCCCGCGCTTCCTGACGCTGTATTTCGACGAGGTCGATACGGCGGGTCATGAGGGCGGCCCCGACTCGGCCGGGGTGAACCACGCGATCGCATCGGTCGACCAGGCGATCGGACGATTGATCGCCGGACTGGCCGAGTTGAACCAGCCCGCCAACCTGATCGTCGTCGCCGACCATGGCATGGTCGCCACGTCGAGCGATCGGATGATCGTCCTCGACCGCTTCCTCGACCCGGCCGACTATACGCTGGAGGAGGATGGGCCCTTTGCATCGATCCGCGCCAAGCCGGGTCGCGAGGCGGCGCTGGAGGCCAGGCTGCTCGGCCACCGCGACCATCTGGACTGCTGGCGCAAGGGGGAGATTCCGGCGCGCTTCCACTACGGCCGCAACCCGCGCATCGCGCCCTATTTCTGCCTGGCCGAGGCGGGCTGGACGATCGCGGCCAAGCCGCCCGAAAAGCCCTTTGCCGGGGGCACCCATGGCTATGACAATGCCGATCCCAGCATGGCCGCGCTATTCATCGCCAACGGCCCCGCGTTTCGGCCGGGTGTGAAGCTGGCACCGTTCGACAATGTCGCGGTCGCCCCGCTGCTGCGCGACCTGATCGGCCTGCCACCGGGCCAGGGGCTGGACGGCAACGACCGGCCCTTCGCCCGTGCCTTCAAACGATAAGGGAAGACTCATGACCTATCTGGAGGATATCTCGGTTGGCGACGTCGCACGGTTCGGATCATACCGGGTCGAGCGCGACGCGGTGCTGGCGTTCGCCGGGGCCTTCGACCCGCAGGCCTTTCACCTGTCCGACGAAGCCGCCGCCGCGACCCATTTCGGGCGGCTGTCGGCCAGCGGGTGGCATACCGCGTCGATGGCCATGGCGATGATCGTCGCGCATTTCCGCGAAACCGGCTTCCAGAGTTTGGGTTCGCCGGGCGTGGACGAGCTTCGCTGGCTGAAACCCGTCTATCCCGGCGATACGCTCCATTGCGAAACCGAGGTGCTGGAAACCCGCGCTTCGGCCAGCCGCCCGGAAATGGGCTTCGTCATCAGCCGCTGGACGGTCCTGAACCAGGACGACGTGGCGGTAATGACGATGCGTCCCACCGTCATGATCGCCACGCGCCAGGCTCGGGGATAAGGGGCGCGGCGGGGATCAGCGGCGGCCGCGACCGCCGCTTCGCCCGCCACGCCAGCCGCCGGGCGTCCCGCGATTGCCGTGCCAGCCCTCGGCGCGCGGTGCCGACGGCGCGGGCCGGGCCACGCCGTTGCCGCGCCAGCCATTATTGCCGCGCCAGCCGCGACCGGGCACTTCTCCGCGCCAGCCGCCCCGGCCCCAGCCGCGCCACTGGTCGCGGATCGGGCCTCCGTGCCACGCCCCGCGCCGCCCTTCCCAATAGGCGCGCTGCCCGTCGTTCCACGGATAGGCCCGGCGATAGCGATCGTAGACGAAGGCGCCGGTGCCCGGATAATAGAAATCGTCGTACCAGCCATAATAGGACGGCGCGTAACCATAACCGCCGCCGCCATAATAGCCCGGCGCATAGCCGCCATAGCCCGCACCGACCGACACCCCGCTATAGCCATAGCCGTCGGTACATCCGCCCAGCGCCATCAGACCGGCGAGCATCGCCGCCGCCCATGTTTTCCGACCGAGGACCATCGTCCCTCTCCAAACCCCTGGGCTGTCATTGCGGGCGCGGCGGCAGGGGTCCGCCTTTTCCCGCATCCATCACCGGTCAACCCGGGCATCATTCCATGGTTCCTGCGCGCCTGCGCCTGCACCCGTGCTGAACGCCCATGCCGAGCGGTCGCGAAGGCGCGGCCCAAAGGGGATTGGCAAAGCGGCTCAAGCAAGGCTAACCTGACGCACCGTTCATCAAGGGCGGGCCGTCCTTCATGGGGCGGGAGTGACAGGCGGCGCATGACCGGGGACAATCCGGCACGACCGTCAAAGCGTACCACGGTGCACGCGAGCGAAGGTGGAGGGACAGGACGAATGGCGATGACGGAGAACACCGTACCCCCCGGCGAGGCGCCGGAGCCATTCCATGAAGAGGTCCATGATCCCCGTCGCCGCGACTTCATCAATGTCGCGGCCGTATCCTTCGCGGGTGTCGGCGCGCTGGCGATCGTCCTGCCGCTGATCAACCAGATGAACCCGTCGGCCGATGTGCTCGCGCAATCGACGACCGAGGTCGACCTGTCGAAGATCGAGCCGGGCCAGGCGATCAAGACCAGCTTCCGCAAGCAGCCGCTGTTCGTACGCAACCTGACACCCAAGGAAATCGCCGAAGCCAACGCCGTGCCGCTGTCCGAGCTGCGCGATCCGCAGACGCTGGCGGAGCGGACCAAGCCCGGCAAGACGAACTGGCTGATCACGCTGGGCGTGTGCACCCATCTGGGCTGCGTGCCGCTGGGCGCGGGCGAGGGCGAGAACAAAGGCCCCTATGGCGGCTATTTCTGCCCCTGCCACGGCTCGGCCTATGATACCGCGGCGCGCATCCGGAAGGGTCCGGCGCCGCTGAACCTGCACGTGCCCGACTATACGTTCAACACCGACACGACCGTCACGGTCGGCGCGGCGGCTTAAGGGAGACCCGAGAGATGAGCTTTCCCTGGGCCAAGCATTATCAACCGAAACAGCCGCTCATGCGCTGGCTGGACGAGAAGCTGCCGGTGCCGCGCCTCGTCTACAACGCGGTGGGCGCGGGCTATCCGGTGCCGCGCAACCTGAATTACTTCTGGAATTTCGGCGTGCTGGCGGGTGCCGCGCTCGCCATCCAGATCATCACCGGCGTCGTGCTGGCGATGCACTACGCCGCCAATGCGGGCGTCGCCTTCGATTCGGTCGAAAGCATCATGCGGGACGTGAATGCGGGCTGGTTCCTGCGCTATGCCCACGCCAACGGCGCGTCGATGTTCTTCATCGTCGTCTACACCCACATCTTCCGCGGCCTGTATTACGGATCGTACAAGGCCCCGCGCGAGATGGTGTGGCTGCTCGGCGTCGTCATCTTCCTGCTGATGATGGCCACCGCCTTCATGGGCTATGTGCTGCCCTGGGGGCAGATGAGCTTCTGGGGCGCGCAGGTCATCACCGGCTTCTTCTCGGCCATCCCGCTGGTCGGCGACACCATCCGCATCTGGCTGCTGGGCGGTTTCGCGCCGGACAATGCCGCGCTCAACCGCTTCTTCTCGCTCCACTATCTGCTGCCCTTCGTGATCGCGGGCGTCATCATCCTGCACATCTGGGCGCTGCACATCCCCGGCTCGAACAACCCGACCGGCGTGGACGTGAAGGGCGAGCAGGATACCGTGCCCTTCCACCCCTATTACACCGCCAAGGACGCGGTCGGGCTGGGCGTCTTCCTGCTGGTCTTCGCCGGGCTGCTGTTCTTCTTCCCGAACTATCTGGGCCACCCGGACAATTACGTGCCGGCCAACCCGCTCTCGACCCCAGCGCATATCGTGCCCGAATGGTATTTCTGGCCCTTCTACGCGATCCTGCGCGCCTTCACCGCTGACTTCATCCTGCCCGCCAAGCTGTGGGGCGTGCTGGCGATGTTCGGGTCGATCCTGCTGCTGTTCTTCCTCCCCTGGCTGGACAGCTCGCCAGTGCGGTCGAACAATTTCCGGCCCAAGGCGCGGATCGCCTTCTGGGTGCTGGTCGTGGACGTGTTGTTGCTCGGCTGGTGCGGTGGATCGGCCGCGACGCCGTTCTTCATCATCCTCAGCCAGATCACCGCGGCCTATTACTTCCTTCATTTCCTGGTGATCCTGCCCTGGATCGCCCGGACGGAGCGTCCCGCGCCGCTGCCCAACTCGATCACCGAAGCCGTGCTGTCCAAGCATGGCGGGACCGCGCCCACCAAGTCGGCCCTGGCCTGACCCGAACCGAAAGAGGATAGCTGAACATGGTTCGTGGTATCGCATTCCTGGTCGGGGCGGCCTTCACCCTGGTCCTCGCCATCGCGCTGTGGGGCAGCGTGTCGGGGCTCGTCTCCGATCCGCCAGCCCCCTCGGCCGAGGAGGAGTTCCACCTTCATCCCAAACAGGCGCATCTGGCCTCCGACGGCATATTGGGCCGTTTCGACCGCCGCCAGCTGCAGCGCGGGCTGCAGGTCTACAAGGAGGTTTGCGCGGCCTGCCACTCGCTGCGTCTCGTGGCGTTCCGCGACCTGAAGGACCTGGGCTATAACGACGCCGAGGTGAAGGCGATCGCCAACCAATGGGCGATCGAACAGCCGAGCATCAACCCGGAGACGGGCGAGGCGACGACGCGCAAGAACGTGCCCGCCGACCGCTTCCCTTCGCCCTTCGCCAACGAAGTCGCGGCACGCGCGGCCAACAACAACGCGCTGCCGCCCGACCTGTCGCTGATGACCAAGGCGCGGCATGACGGCACCAATTACGTCTATTCGCTGATCGGCCCCGACGCCTATCGCAACCAGCCCGCCGAGCTGCTGCGCAAGTTCCCGGACATCAAGACGCCCACGGGTCTGCACTACAATCCGTATTTCGCGAACCTCAACATCGCGATGCCGCCGCCGCTGAACCAAGACGGCCAGGTGCAATATACCGACGGCACGCTGGCCACCCGCGACCAGATGGCCAAGGACGTCGCCGCCTTCCTGACCTGGACCGCCGAGCCCAAGCTGGAGGCGCGCCATTCGGCCGGGATCGGCGCGGTGATCTTCATCCTGATCTTCTGCTTCCTGGCATGGGGCGCGTATCAGAATGTCTGGCGCGACGTGAAACACTGAGATCGGGCAAGCCCGTACGAGCGCCTGGGGCGGCTTCCGACACGGAGGCCGCCCATTTTATTTGGGTAACACGTCCCCACCCCCCGCTCAGGCCGAACGGGCGTTGAGGGAGCTTCGCCCCCCCTTTACCGCCGCGCCCCAGAGGCCCATGACGCGACGCATGAGCGCCAATGACGACCTGAAAGCCCTGATCCGGACCATCCCGGACTTTCCCAAGCCCGGCATCCAGTTCCGCGACATCACCACCCTGCTGCTCGACCCCAGGGGCTATGCGCAGGCGATCGAGCGGATGGCCGCCGCGACGCGAGGGAACGTCGATCTGGTCGCGGGCATCGAGGCGCGCGGATTCCTGTTCGCCGCCGCGCTGGCGGTGCCGCTGAACGCGGGCGTGCTGCTGATCCGCAAGGACGGCAAGCTGCCCGGTGCAACCATCGCCGAGGATTATGCGCTGGAATATGGCCAGGACCGGATCGCCATCCACGAGGATGCGCTGGTCCCCGGAGCGCGCGTGCTGCTGGTCGACGACCTGATCGCCACCGGCGGCACCGCACGCGCCGCCGTCCGGCTGATCCGCAAGGCGGGCGGCGTGGTCGAGCAGGCCCAGTTCCTGGTCGACCTGCCCGATCTGGGCGGGGCCGATGCGCTGCGCCAGGACGACATCGCGGTCGATGCGCTGCTATCCTTTCCGGGGCACTGATGCGGCTTGCCCTGTATGAGCCCGATATTGCGGGCAATGTCGGCACGCTGATCCGCACGGCGACCTGTTTCGGCGTCGCGGTCGACCTGATCGAGCCGATGGGCTTTCCCTATTCCGACCGCGCGCTGGCCCGCTCGGCGATGGACTATGCCACCATGGCCCAGGTGGTGCGCCATGCCGACTGGCAGGCCTTCCGCACGGCGAGCCGCGGCCGGGTCGTGCTGGCCACGACACTGGGCGCGGTGCCGCTGCCCGAGATGGTGTTCCACCCCGACGACGTGATCCTGCTGGGCTCGGAAGGGGCGGGCGTGCCGGAGGCGGTGCACCATGCCGCCGACATTCGCGTGCGCGTGCCGATGCGGCTTGGCGTCCGCTCGCTCAACGTCGCGATCACCGGCGGCATCCTGCTGGCCGAGGCGCGGCGCCAAACCGGTTGGGACCAAATACCCGGTTGACCCTGCCCCCTGCGCCCGCCCAGAACGCGGCCGACATGACCAGCCGTATCCCCGAAATCGCGCTCGACGCCGAGCAGGACGCCGCCCGCCTTTGGTTCGAGTCCCTGCGCGACCGGATCTGCGCCGAGTTCGAGGCGATCGAGCGGGAGGCCGGATCGGACGCCGCCTTCGACTATACCGCCTGGGACCGCACCGATCCCAGCGGTGAGCCCGGCGGCGGCGGCGTGCGCGGCGTGATGAAGGGCCGCGTGTTCGAAAAGGTCGGCGTCAACGTCTCGACCGTCGGCGGCACCTTCGAGGGGCCGTTCGCCAAGACGATCCATGGTGCGGGCGACGACCCGCGCTTCGTGGCGACCGGGATCAGCCTGGTCGCGCACATGGCGAACCCGCATGTGCCCGCCGTGCACATGAACACCCGCTTCCTGACCACGACCAAGCGCTGGTTCGGCGGCGGCGCGGACCTGAACCCGCCGCTGCCCATCGAAGAGGATACCGCCGACTTCCATGCCCGGATGAAGGCGGCCTGCGACGCGCATGACGCGGGCCATTACCTCCGGTTCAAGGCATGGGCCGACGACTATTTCTACATCCCCCATCGCCAGGTGCATCGCGGCGTCGGCGGCATCTTCTACGACCATCTGGAGGGCGATTTCGCCGCCGACTTCGCCTTTACCCGCGATGTCGGCGAGGCGTTCCTGGACGTCTACCCGCGCATCGTGCGGCGGCGCATGGGCCTGCCCTTCACCGAGGCGGATCGCGCGCAGATGCTGGCGTGGCGCGGCCGCTATGCCGAATTCAACCTGGTCTATGATCGCGGCACGCTGTTCGGGTTGAAGACCGGCGGCAACATCGACGCCATCCTGATGAGCCTGCCGCCGCTCGCGACCTGGGAATAAGGTCATGGCGCTGACCCCCGTCGACCAGACCGAGATCGCGACCATCGTCACCACGCTGGAAATGCGTGAACGCCCGCGCCCGCGCCCCCTGCCCGCCTCGCCGCTGTCGCTGGCGGCCTGGGCGCGGCCCGATCCGGCGAAGTACCGGACGTTGTTCGCACGGGTCGGCGCGCCCTGGCTGTGGTTCTCGCGGCTGGTGATGGACGAGGCTTCGCTGACCGCGATCATCCACGATCCCGCCGTCTCGGTCTTTGCGGTCGTCGACCGGATGGGGATCGAGGTCGGCCTGCTCGAGCTGGACCATCGCCAGCCGGGTGCGTGCGAGATCGGCTATTTCGGGCTGGTGCCCGAACTGGCCGGGCGTGGCCATGGCCGCTGGCTGATGGCGCAGGCCATGATGCGCGCCTGGACGCCGGGGGTCGAACGGGTGTGGGTGCATACCTGCACGCTCGACCACCCGTCGGCGCTGAACTTCTACCGCAAGCAGGGCTTTACCGCCGTCTCGCGCGCGGTGGAGACGTTTCCCGACCCCCGCCGCCTCGGCCTGTTGCCGGAAGACGCCGCGCCGCAGATCCCGCAGCTGGCGCCTACCGGTTGACCAGGCGACGATAGGCGGCGACCGAGATCAGCGCCTGGGCCAGCCCGGCGGCCATCGCCACCGCCGCCGCGCCCGCCTGCAACAGCGCGATCGCCACCGGATTGCCCGCCCCGCCGTCACCCTTCACGACCTCGACCAGCGCGACGAAGGGCTGGCCCGCGACGATCCCGCCCAGATAGGTGCAGGACGCCAACGCCGCCATCGAGAGCCCCGCACCGCGCGTCAGCTTGACCGAGCGCGCCATCGCGGCCAGCGCTGCCATCCGCCGCTCGGCGAACAGCACCGGCCCGACCAGCAGCAGCCGGCCCGCAATGTACAGCCCCGGCAGGATATAGAGCAGCGTGCCCGCCCCCACTGGAATGCCGACCAGGATCATCGCCAGCAGGAAACGCGGCGCGGCCTTCAGCGCACGACCCAGCGCTTCGCCGACATTGGTCGAGCCGCCGCCCAGTTCCAGCGCGAGCACCGCCGCCGTGCCGATCATCCCGATTGCATAGGCCGCGAAATACCAGCCGCCATATTGGCCCGCCCAGGCGCTGACCGAATCGATCCACGCCATGGCCCGCATGCTCGGCTCGCCCCCACCCTCCGGCGGCAGGGGTGGAAGCGGCGCCAGCAGGCCCAGCGCCAGCGCGGGCAGGAAGAGGAAGGGCGCCGCCAGCCGGATCAGCAGGTCGCGATCCCGGCGGAACAGGCCCCAGGCATCGCGCAGCGTCGCCATGACATCCAGTTTCATCACAGCGACGGCGAACCATCCCCGGCCAGGCGCGCTTCCTCGCCCGTCGCCGCGACGTACAGCCGCGCGACGAAGACATAGGCCAGCGTCATGAAGCCCGCGCTGACCACCGCCGCGACCAAGGTCGCCACGGTCACCGCGACCGGCGCGCCGTCCGCCCCCAGCATCAGGCGCAGGACCGCGCCGGTGATCCCCTGCGCCGCGCTCGTCGCGACGGTCAGGACGATCAGGAAAAGGACGAACACGCCGATCAGCCGCCAGGTCATGCCCCGCGTCAGCGCGATCGAGCGGCGGATCGCCCCCAATTCGCGCCGTTCGTTCAGGACGACCGCATAGACCAGCATCAACCGCGCCACGAGCCAGAGCGAGGCGACGCCGACCACCAGCCCATAGACGATCAGGAACAGCGCCGAGCCCGACGTCATCGGCGGCAGTTTCGAGGGATCGCCGTTGGCGGCCATCGCCGCGGCAAAGTCATAGCCCGATGCGCCCAGCACCAGGATCGGCACCAGGACGACGATGGCGAACACAACGCCCATCGCGATCGCCACGCCGAGCACCGCCAGCAGGCGACGAAGCCCGGCGCGCGATGCATCGGCGGTCGTCGTCGACGGATGGGTCGCGACCGCCATGATCGCCAGTTGCGCCCAGATCCCCAGCACCAGCGACACGAAGGTCATGACGACCCCGGCCACCCCGACGGATATGCCCGGTTCGCGCGGCAGCAGCAGCACCTGGACCAACGCGGGAAGGACGAAGCCGATCGCCGCGATCGGCGCGAGCATTCCGGTCCTGCCCGCCAGCACCTGCTGCGTGCTGTCCCACACGGTTCCGATCCTGACGGTCATCATTCCTCCCTTGGCCGGGTCACCCCACCCGTCCCGTTTCACCTGGACCATCGGCCTAGACGATTGGCCCCGCCAATACCATCGGTGCCATGCCCCACGTGCCGAACGCCCCCGTCGGGCGGCCGATACTTGCATCGCGGGGGACGGAGGCGCAGATACGGGCCACCGTGACCCAGACCCCCGACATGCCCGATATCGAATGGCGGATCAGCCCCGGCCTGACCCCCTATGACCAGTCACTCGCCGAGATGGAGGCGCGCGCCGCCGCCGTCGCACAAGGGGAAGCGCGCGAGCTCGTCTGGCTGCTCGAACATCCGCCCGTCTATACGGCCGGGACCAGCGCGGACCCGGTCGAACTGGTCGACCCGCGCTTTCCGGTGTTCCAGACCGGGCGTGGCGGCAAATACACCTATCATGGGCCCGGCCAGCGGACCGGCTATCTGGTCCTCGACCTCACCAAGCGCGGACGCGACGTGCGGCGGTTCGTCCACGGGCTGGAGGACTGGCTGATCGCGGCGCTGGCGCGGCTGGGCGTCCACGCCTTCAGCGTCGACGGACGCGTTGGCATCTGGACCCGCGACGGCGGCCCGGAGGCCAAGATCGGCGCGATCGGCGTGCGGGTGAAGCGCTGGACCACGCTGCACGGCTTTGCGATCAATATCGCGCCCGATCTGTCCCATTTCGGGGGGATCGTCCCCTGCGGGCTGCCCGAATTTCCGGTCACCAGCCTTTTTGCGTTGAACGGTGTCGACTCCCTGGCAACCTTTGACGAGGCGCTTGCGTTCACATTTCCGGGTTTCCTCGAAAGTCTCGATGCGGTGCGACAAAACGAGGCTTGAGGACCGGGCGGTATCCGATTAATGTCCACCCCGATTTGGGTAATAGGGCCAGCAAGCCATTCCAAATCCATAATATCAAGGGAGCTTCCAATGCGTGCAATCATCTCCAAGGTCCTGACGGGCTCGATCATCGCCGGCGCGGCGCTCGCGGTTTCGGCTTGCGGCTCGAAGACCGAGAACACTGCCGATGCGAACATGACCACCGAAATGAACGCTTCGGAGAGCATGGACACCACGACCACCGACAACATGACCGCCGTCGACGGCGCGATGAACGGTGGCACGATGGCCAACGACACGATGGGCAACGACATGATGATGTCGAACGACACCATGTCGATGAACGCATCGAACGCGATGTAATCATCGTCGGGGTCACACCCGATCGGAAAGGGCCGTCCGGGCGACCGGGCGGCCCTTTTCATTTGGGCGGCAAAGCCCTTGAAACGCCGGACTTTCACTACCTTCCCGTAACGACCGCGCCCGTCGCGCAATCGGCAAGACGCCGCGATTTCCATTTGGGGAAAAGGCCAAAAAGCGTTATGTTTCGGGACGCTCGAAGGCCCTCCGGGGGAAGGATCGGAATATAATGAAGGTGGTGCGTACCGCGCTGGTCGCTGGCGCGGCGTTTTGGGGGATGGGTGCCGCGGCACCCGCATCGGCACAATTCTTCCTGCAGCCCTATAATTTCCAGGGAAAGCCCGTCCAGGGTGACGAACCGGGTATCGGCCAGCCCCTGCCCGGCGCGACTCCGGCGGAATTGCGCGCAGGTCTGTTGTGGAACATGCGGGCGGCGCTGAACGTGGCCGCGCTGCAATGCCAGTTCGAACCGATGCTCTCGACCGTCGCGAACTATAATGCGATCCTGAAGGATCACGACGCCGAGTTGAAGGGCGCGTTCGACACGCTCTCCGACTATTTCAAGCGGACGAACAAGACGCCGCGCGCAGGCCAGATGGCGCTCGACCAATATGGCACGCGCACCTATTCCAGCTTCGCGGCGGTCGCGGCGCAGCTCAACTTCTGCCAGACGGCCGGGGAGATCGCGCACCAGGCCATCTTCACGCCACGCGGCCATCTGGGCGAGCTGGCGGTCGACCGGATGCGTCAGCTGCGCAACAGCCTGACCCCTTATGGCGAGCAGCGTTTCCCGCGCTATATCGGCCGCGAGCATTTCGCCGCGACCATGCCGCGCCTGGATACGCTGTGCTGGAACAAGAAGGCCGAATGGGTCGTCAAGAAGTGCGGCCCGCAGAACTGGCCGCCCGCCGGCGCCACCAGCCTGGCGGCACGCTGACCGACTCAATCCTCCCCAAGCTGTGCTTGGGGAGGGGGACCATGCGAAGCATGGTGGAGGGGCAGAGCCGCCAAGGACGCCCTATGTGGAAATCCCCCTCCACCACCGCTACGCGGCGGTCCCCCTCCCCGTGCCGGGGAGGATAAACGCCCTCTCCCCTTTCTCCCCAGAATTTGCTAGGCGCGCCGCCTATGCTCAATCTGAATGGTATCACCGTGCGCCTGGGCGGCCGCACGATCCTTGATGGCGCATCCGCGGCCCTCCCCCCCGGCAGCCGTGTCGGCCTCATCGGCCGCAACGGCGCCGGCAAGTCGACGCTCGTCCGCGTGATCGCGGGCCAGCTCGAGGCCGATGACGGCGCGTGCGAGATGCCCAAGGGCGCCAAGCTCGGCTATATCGCGCAGGAAGCCCCGGACGGCACCGCCACCCCCTTCGAAACGGTGCTGGCCGCCGATATCGAGCGCGCCGACCTGATGGAGCGGAGCGAGACCGAGAGCGATCCGGAAAAGCTGGGCGATATCTATGAGCGCCTGATCGCCATCGACGCCTATACCGCGCCTGCGCGGGCCTCCAGCATCCTGCAGGGCCTGGGCTTCGACGAGGCGATGCAGGCGCGCCCGCTGTCGAGCTATTCGGGCGGGTGGAAGATGCGCGTGGCGCTGGCCGCCTTGCTGTTCTCGGCCCCGGACGTGCTGCTGCTCGACGAACCGTCGAACCACCTCGACCTGGAAGCGGTGATGTGGCTGGAGGATTTCCTGAAATCCTATCGCGCGACCATCCTGCTGGTCAGCCACGAGCGCGACTTCCTGAACAACGTCGTCGACCACATCCTGCACCTGCAAGGCGGCAAGGTGACGCTGTACCCCGGCGGTTACGATTCGTTCGAGCGCCAGCGCGCCGAACGCATGGCGCAGCTTGCCGCGGCCAAGGCGAATCAGGAGGCGCAGCGCGCCAAGCTGCAGGACTATATCGCGCGCAACTCGGCCCGCGCCTCGACCGCCAAGCAGGCGCAGAGCCGCGCCAAGATGCTGTCCAAGATGCAGCCGATCGCCGAGATGGCGAACGATCCGTCGCTGTCCTTCGACTTCCCCGATCCCGACCAGCTGCGCCCGCCGCTGATTACGCTGGACCTGGCGAGCGTGGGTTATGCCGAGACGCCGATCCTGAAGCGGTTGAACCTGCGCATCGACCCGGACGACCGGATCGCCCTGCTGGGCCGCAACGGCAACGGCAAGACGACGCTGGCCCGCCTGCTTGCCGCACAGCTGACGCCGATGGAAGGCGACATGAATTCGAGCGGAAAGATGCGCGTCGGATACTTCACCCAGTATCAGGTCGAGGAACTCGACACCGACGACACGCCGCTGGAGCATATGACGCGCATCATGCGCGGGGCGACCCCGGCGGCCGTGCGCGGACAGCTGGGCCGGTTCGGCTTTTCGGGCGACAAGGCGACGACCAAGGTCGGCAAGCTTTCGGGCGGCGAGCGTGCGCGGCTGGCGCTGGCGCTGATCACCCGCGACGCACCGCATATGCTGATCCTCGACGAGCCGACCAACCACCTGGACGTCGACGCACGCGAAGCGCTGGTCCAGGCGCTCAACATGTACAAGGGCACCGTCGTGCTGGTCAGCCATGACCGCCACATGCTCGAGATGACCGCCGACCGGCTGGTGCTGGTCGACAACGGCACCGCGCGTGAATTCGACGGGTCGCTCGACGATTACATCGCCTTCGTCCTGAAGGGCGATGCGGGCCAGGGTGACGCCGCGTCCAAGGCGGACCGGGCCGCCAGCAAGAAGGCCTCGGCCGAGCAGCGCGAACGCTTCAATGCGATGAAGAAGACGCTGCGCGGCATCGAGGACGAGATGACCAAGCTGACCCGCGAACGCGAGGCGCTGGACAAGGCGATGAACGACCCCAAAGCCGCCGAACCGCGCCATGCCAAGCTGTCGATGGGCGAGCTGAACAAGCGCCGGGCCGAGGTGGTCGAGAAGCTGGCCGAGGCGGAAGTGCGCTGGATGGAAGCGGGCGAGGCGATGGAGGCGGCGTAATCCGCTTGCCTATGGGCGAGGTTGGAGGGCTGAGAGGGTTGCCCTTGGCCTTCGACTTTGCTCAGCCTGAACGGCGGTTGGGGTGCACTTATCCCTCAATACCGACCTGCTCCCCGGCGAAGGCCGGGGCCCAGTTTCCATAACGCCGATGGCGCGCTGGCCGCCGCGTGGGAGGCTATTGCCCGCACACAGAGGCTGGACCCCGGCCTTCGCCGGGGTGGGACATGGAATTACGCTTCGTCCGAACCCTCGGCAGCGTCTTCACTATCGGCCGGATTTTCGATCCACGCTTCGACTTCACCGTTCAGCTTCAGGGTCAGCGGGCGACCGTGACGGTCCACCTTCTTGCCCAGCGCGACGCGGATCCAGCCTTCGGAAATGCAATATTCCTCGACATCGCGGCGCTCCGCACCCTTGAAGCGGATGCCGACCCCACGCGAGAGGAGGTCCTGGTCGAAATAGGGGCTGTCCGGGTTGGTGGACAGGCGATCGGGAACGGTATCGGTCATGCCCCGGCCTTAACGCCGAGTCGGCCACCCTGCCAAGCAAAAGAAAAGCGGCGCCGGGATCACTCCCGACGCCGCCCTGGGGATTAGTCGCAGACCCGAACCTGCACGTTGCGGCCCCAATAGGGGTCCCAGCGCCAGTCGTTCCAGCACCGCGGGGCATAGCCGCGATACTCGTACTGATACACCGGCGGCGGGGGCGGCGGTGCGTAGTAGGGGTCATAGCCGCGATCGTAATAATAACCGCGATCGACGTAGCGCGGCCGATTGCTGCTGGCGATCGCCGCCCCGACACCCAGACCGACGATCCCGCCGAGCAGGGCGCCCGCCACCGCATCTCCGCCGCGATCCCGGTGGTAATAGCCCCCGCCCCAGCCACGACCCCAGCGCTGCGCTTCGGCCGGCGCCGCCGCGGTCAGCGCGGTGGCGCCCAGGGCCAGCCCCAATCCCAGCTTCTTCAAAATCCCGTTCATATCGAACCTCCGATACTCATACGCCCGGTCCGCTGATCGCAAAACGCGCCCATGGCGTCCGTGTTGCGTTGTTTGGCACGATCGGGCTGAATGGACGCGGAATGCGGTGTTTAGTCCTCGTTCAGGCGCATGGCGGGAGAGTATCGGGATATGGCCTATTGGCTGCTGAAGTCGGAGGCGGACAGCTATGGCTGGGACGATCTGGTCCGTGACGGCGCGACGGAATGGGACGGCGTACGCAACGCCGCCGCCGCCAAGCACCTGCGCACGATGGCGGTGGGCGACCATGCGCTGTTCTATCACAGCGGCAAGGACAAGGCGGCGGTCGGCATCGCGACGATCACCCGCGCCGCCAGGGAGGACGGCGATGACAGACGCTGGGTGTCGGTGCAGATCGCACCCGATCGCCCGCTGGCACGCGCCGTGACGCTGGCGGCGATGAAGGGCGAGGCGCGGCTGGCCGACCTGCCGATGCTGCGCCAGTCGCGGTTATCCGTATCGCCGGTCGGCGAAGCGGAATGGGCGGTGCTGATGGCGATGGCCGAAACCTGATCCTCCCCGGCAGGGGGAGGATCAGCCCAGACTTCGGGCGTAATCCGCCGCTTCCCGGACCTGCTCGGCGGTCGGGCGGACGCCGGTGTACAGGATGAACTGCTCCAGCGCCTGGATCGTCGCGACCTCGGTGCCGGTGATGATGCGCTTCCCGCGGGCCCGCGCCGCCGCCAGGAAGCGCGTCTCGGGCGGATATTGCACGACGTCGAAGGCAATATCCGCCCGGTCGATCAGCCGCTCCGGAAAGGCGAGGTCGTCCGCATTGCCGCCGGTCATGCCGATCGGCGTCACGTTGATCAGCAATGCGGCCCCCTCGCGCGGCTCGCTGGCCCAGTCATAGCCGTACAGCTCGGCCAGGCCGCGTCCCGCTGCCTCGTTGCGCGCGACGATGGTGCCGTGCGCGAACCCGGAGTCGCGCAGGCCCGCCGCCACCGCCTTGGCCATGCCGCCCGATCCCCGCAGGCAGAAGGGCGTCGCCCGGTCGATATCGGCGATCAGTGCGACGACGGCGGCATAATCGGTGTTGTAGCCGGTCAGGCGTCCGTCATCGTTGACGATCGTGTTCACGCTGTCGATCGCCGCCGCCGATCCCGCGAGCCCGTCGAGCATCGGGATCACCGCCTCCTTAAACGGCATCGAGATGGCGCAGCCCCGGATGCCCAGCGCACGAATCCCCCCGACCGCCGCCGCCAGATCGGTCGTGCTGAACGACTTGTAGACATAATCCAGGCCGGTCAGCTCGTAGAGCCGGTTGTGGAACCGCGAACCGAAATTGCCGGGCCGCGCCGACAGCGACATGCAAAGCCGCGTATCGCGGCCGATGGGGGGCTTGGTGGTCATGCCAGGGGTTTAGCGGAGGGTGGCGGCCAGCGCATCCCCTGCCCTTGACCCTCCGCTTCCCCCGATCAGCGCAGCAATTTCGGATCGATCACCACATGCCGGATATGCTGGCGGTTCCAGGTATAGGTCACATGCACCAGCCCGTCGCGCGTCTGGATGACCGCCGGATAGGCATAGCCGTCGGGCATGGGCTTGCTCTCCAGCGTCAGGACGTTGCGCCAGCGCACGCCGTCGTCCGACAGTCCGATGTTCAGCGGCCAGCGCGGGCCGTCGCCCGGCGTGCCCGGTGCGTGTCCGGCATGGTTGTACACGATCAGCTGTCGCCCATCGGCCAGGGTCACGGCATCGGTGCCCGCATTGGGATTGGGCAGGTCGATCGCCGCGACCGGCGACCAGCTTACCCCGCCATCGCGCGACCAGCTCTGCGCCAGCGCACCTTGCCGCGTCCGCGCGACCAGCTCCAGCTTGCCGTCCTTGTGGAACAGGATGCTCGGCTGGATCGCCTCGATATGCATGGGCGAGGCGATGGCGGGGGTGACGGTCCAGTTGCGGCCCCGGTCGGTGCTGCGTTCGATGCGCAGCGACCAGATATTGGCCTCCGCCGTCCCCTCCTCGCGGCTGGACGGCGACAGCCAGGCACCATCGGGGGCGATGACCGGCTTGTTCTTGATCGGCCCGAGCACGCCGTCGGGCAGTCGTTCGGGCCGGCTCCAGTGACGGCCGCCATCGTTCGACCGGATGACCATGCCCCACCATGCGCGCGGCGACGGCCCGACCTTGTAGAACAGGTGCAGCGGCTGGCCGGGCGGCTGGAACAGCACGGGGTTCCAGGTGGGTTGACGCTGTCCATCCGCCGCCACGCCGTCCGCGACGGGGCGCGGTGCGCTCCATCCCCCGGCCTCGCGACGGGCGAACCAGATGCGGACATCGGGGCGGCTTTCACCCGATCCCGCGAACCAGGCGGCGGCCAGCGTGCCGTCCGGCAACTGGACCAGGGTGGAGGCATGCGCCTGAGGATAGGGGGCGCCCGCATCAACGAACTCCGACAGCAGGATCGGCGAGCGTCGTTCGGCCGCCGGGCTTGCCGTCGCCACGATCGCCATTGCCGTCGCCATCACGATCCGCATCATACCCATCCTTTGCATCCACCAGGGACCGCGCGGATAGCCGCTATCGCCGCATCTCGCCAGCGATGGTGGCGACCAGCGCGGCGGCGGGCATCGCGCGGGCGAGCGGTGCGCCCTGCCCCGCCCATTGCGCTCCATACCCCGCCTCGCCACGCGCCTTCGCCGCCGCGTTCAGCGCCTTGCCCGCATCATAGGCGACCGGATAATCCGGCACCGGCCCCGCCAGAGTCTCCGCCAGCGCGGTGAAGCGGTTGGCCAGGCAGCGCGCGGGACGCCCCGAAATCGCGCGCGTCATCACCGTATGCGCCGCCCCAGGTCCCAGCAGCGCGGCACGGTAAGCCGCATCCGCCGCACTTTCCGGGCACGCGATGAACGCCGTCCCCAATTGCGCCGCCGCCGCACCGAGCGCCAGCGCCGCCGAAATCCCCGCCCCGTCCATGATCCCGCCCGCCGCGATCACCGGCACCGCCATCCGCACCGCCAGCAGCCGGGTCAGCGCCAGCGTGCCCAGCTGGTCGTCTGGCGCATCGGGATCGAACAGGCCGCGATGGCCGCCCGCCTCGTGCCCTTGCGCGACGATGGCGTCCATTCCCGCCCGCTCGGCAGCTTGCCCCTCCACAAGCGACGTGGCGCTGGCAAGCAGACGGCATCCCGCCGCCTTCAGCGCGACGACCTGTGCCGGGCGAGGCAGGCCGAAATGAAAGCTAACCACCGCCGGTCGCGCCTCGACCAGCAGGGCCAGCATCGCTTCATCGTCGAGAAAGCTGGGATAGATGGCGTGCAACGTCGCGGGCGGGTTGGCACCATGTTCGGCGAAAGCAGGGCGCAGCGCGTCGCACCAGGCGGCCTCGCCCACCGGATCGCGACGCGGCGGCGCATGGACGAACAGATTGACGGCAAAGGGGCGGTCGGTGCGCGCCCGTGTATCGGCGATCATCGCCGCGGCGGCGTCGGGGCGGTTCGCCCCCAGCGCGATCGCGCCCAGCCCACCCGCCTTACAGACCGCCGCCGCCATGGCGGGGGTCGACACCCCCGCCATCGGTGCCTGCAATAGCGGCACGTCCAGGGTCAGCCCGTCCAGCATGACGGACCTTAGCGTGGCGCCTTGGCCCCCTCGATCGCAGCCTGCGGATCGACCGAGGGTGCACCCTTGGCGGGCGTGCCGGTATTGGCGATCGAGCCGGTGTCGGCGCGCGGGTCCTCCGCCACCTTGTTCACCGCCGCATCCGCACCATTGGCCGGTACGTCACCCGCCGCCGGTTCGGCCTTTGCCGCCGGTGCCGCGGGCAGCGGCAGGTTCGATCCCTGCTGGTTGAGATACAGGATCACGTTCGCTCGGTCCTGCGGATTGGACAGCCCGGCAAAGGTCATCTTGGTGCCGGGCGCGAATTTGCGGGGGCTGGTCAGCCACGCATTCATCTTGTCCCAGTCCCAGTTGCCGCCGACGCCCTTCAACGCGTCGGAGAAGGCAAAGCCCGCCTTGCCTTGCGCGATCGCCTCGCCCATCGTCGCATAGAGGTTGGGGCCGATGCCGTTGGCGCCGCCTTGGTTGATGGTGTGGCACGCCGCGCACTTCTTGAAGACTTCGGCGCCCTTGGCCGCGTCCGCCGTGGGCAGCAGCGAGGCGATCGGCACCTCGGCGGCACCGCCGCCCGCACCCTCGGCCTCCACGCCTTCGATCGCATAGCCCATTTTTTCGGGACGTTCTTCGTGGAAGATCATGCCTCCGACGATCGAAAGGCCCAATGCCGCGCCTGCCGCGCCCAGCACCCATCCCGCGATCGTATTGGTCTTTAGGTCCATCGCGTTTCGCTGCCCCGCCAATATCTCTCCTGAACGCCGACCTTAGGTGCGGCTTTCGCGAACGGCAAGTTTTGTGTCGGACGCCACACCTTGATCCGCCCCGCCGCCGTCTCTAGGCCGCTGGGCCATGGAGAATTATGCCGCCCCCGCCCGCCCGATCGTCGCAGGCATGACGACCGCCGCACTGGCCGAGCCGACACGCGCCGTCGCGTTCCAGGGGGCGCCCGGCGCCAACAGCCATGTCGCCGCGATGGAGGTATTCCCCGACGGCCTGCCGCTGCCCTGTTTCGATTTCGCCGATGCGCTGGACGCGGTGAAGACGGGCAAGGTCGACCAGGCGATCATCCCGATCGAAAACTCGCTGCACGGCCGCGTCGCCGACATCCACTTCCTGCTGCCCGAATCCGGGCTGGCGATCGTCGGCGAGCATTTCCTGTCGATCCGCCACGCGCTGATGGCGACGGGCACGCGTGACGAACTGGTCGAGGCGATGAGCCATCCGCAGGCGCTGGGCCAGTGCCGCCACTGGCTGCGCGCGCACGGGTTGCGACCGATCGCCTATGCCGACACCGCCGGTGCCGCCGCACGGGTGGCGGAGATGGGCGATCCACGCACCGCCGCGCTCGCTCCGCCCAGCGCCGCCAGGCTCTACGGGCTGAACCTGCTGGCCGAGGATATTTCGGACAGCGACAGCAACATGACCCGCTTCGTCGTGCTGGCGCGCGGCAACCAGCCGCCGGTCGGCGAGGGGCCGTGGATGACCAGCCTGATCTTCGAAGTGAAGAACATCCCCGCCGCGCTCTACAAGGCGATGGGCGGTTTCGCGACCAACGGCGTCAACATGACCAAGCTGGAAAGCTATCAGCGCGGCGGCAGCTTCGCGGCGACCGAATTCTACTGCGACGTGGTGGGACGCCCCGGCGAACCGGCGTTCGACCGGGCGATCGAGGAACTGGGCTTCCACAGCAAATGGGTGCGGATGCTGGGGACCTACCCCCAGGCACGGCGGCGGGGGTAACCTATTCCTCCCCTGCAAGGGGAGGTGGCACGCGCAGCGTCACGGAGGGGTGTCACCCTCTCGATAGCGGGGACACCCCTCCACCATCCTTCGGATGGTCCCCCTCCCCTTGCAGGGGAGGAGTTATTGGGCGGCCCACGCCTCCAGCAGCGTGTGCGCGATCGCATAGACCGGCGGCACGCCGAAGCGCGAGCCGTCGCCCGCCAGCGCCGCGCGAACCTCGTCCCGCGATACCCAGATCGCGTCCTCCAACTCGGTCGTATCGATGGTCAACCGGTCGTCCACCGCCTCCGCGACGCAGGCGATCATCAGCGATGACGGAAAAGGCCAGGGCTGGCTGGCGATGTAGCGGACATTGCGCACCCGCACGCCCGCTTCCTCGAACAGCTCGCGCGCGACCGCTTCCTCGATCGATTCGCCCGGCTCCAGAAACCCGGCCAGCGCCGAATAGCGCCCCGGCGGGAAAGCGGGCTGGCGACCGAGCAGTGCGCGGCCGTCATGCTCGGCGATCATGATGACGACCGGATCGACACGCGGGAAATGCTCGGTGCCACAGGACGCGCAGTGTCGCCCCCAACCCGCACGAAACGGCGCGGTCACCGCCCCGCACTTCGCACAGAAACCGTGCCGCGCATGCCAGTCGAGCACCGAGCGCGCCGCGGCATAGGTCGCCGCCTCGCCCGCCGCCAGCGCATGGAGCGCGGCGATCATCTCGAACGAGCGCCCCACCGCCGGTTCGCCGGTGATCCTCGCGAAATGCGGGATGCCGTCCTCGATGCCCAGCAGGACATGATCCTCCGGCACCGCGTCCGGCTCGATGGTGGTCCAGCGCAGGCGTCCCTCCGCCATCTCCGGCTGATAGTCGTTCAGGACCAGCAACCGCGCCGCCGGATCGGCCAGCGCGCCTGCGAACCCCGCCGGATCATGACGCAGCGGATCGGCACGATCGAGCCGCCCGCCGGTAAAGCCCAGCATGCTCACTTCGCCGTCCGCCCCAGATCCTGATACAGGGTCGCCGCCAGATCGCGGCGCAGCGGATAGCGATCGGCGGGGAAGTAATTGACCATCACGACGCCGCGCACATGCCGGGTCGGATCGACATAGGCGATGGTGCCCGCCGCCCCGCCCCAGCCATAGGTGCCCTTGCCCGGCCCGCCCGGCGTATCGGCCAGCGTCACCGATCCGCCCGCGCCGAAACCCATCGCCGCCTCACCCGACGCGCCGCCCGTCGTCCCGCCCACGCCGCCGAACGTCACGCCTTCGGGGAGCAGATTGGACATGGCGATGCGCACCGTCTCGGGCTTCATCACGCGAACGCCGTCCACCTCGCCGCCATTCTGGAGCATCTGAAGGAACCGGTCATAATCGCGCGCCGACATGACCAGCCCCGCCCCGCCATAGGGAAAGCTGGGCGGCTGGCGGAACACCGAGGTCGCGGCCGGGTCGACCGGCACCATCGTGTCGCCCAGGAAGGTGTAGTTGGTGACCAGCCGGTTCGCCGCAGAGGCCGGGACCTGCCAATAGCTCGACGTCATCTTGAGCGGGGTAAAGAGGCGCGTCTGAACGAACCGCTCGAACGGCATGCCCGACACCTTTTCGACCACCGCCGCCAGCACGTCGAGGCCCATCGAATAGCTCCACCGCGTGCCCGGCTCGGCGATCAGCGGCGCGGTGGCGGCGCGCTCGGCGAATTGTTGGAGCGTCGTGGGACGGGTCGGGCGGACCTTGGCCTCGACCTGCGCATTGGCGGCATAGGGCATCAGCCCCAGTCGCTCATACTCCTTGAGCAGCGGGCCCTTGGCGGTGAAGCTGTATCCCAGGCCCGCCGTATGGGTCATCAACTCGCGGATCGTGATCGGCCGGGTAGCCGGGCGGCTGTCGAGCGAGGCCTGCGGGTTGGTCAGCACCCGCATCTGCTTATAGGCCGGATAGATATCGGACAGCGGCTGATCGAGCTTCAGCTTGCCCTCCTCGATCAGGATCATCGCGGCCATGGCGGTGATCGGCTTGGTCATCGAATAGACGCGCCACAGCGTGTCGGGACCGACAGCGGATGCGTCGGGCGCGATACCGGTGCGTCCGGCCTGAACGAACATCGTCGGCTGTCCCGCCACCCCGATCGCCGCGACGATGCCGGGCATCTTGCCGCTGCGGACATAGGTCTGGAACAAGGCCTGCGTCGCGGGTAGCGCGGCCGGCGGCGCCACTGCGCGGCTCGGCACGGCAAGCTGCGCGGGGGCGGCGGCGCTCAGCAGGGACAGCATCGCCCCGCCCGTCATCATCACATGGCGCATCATCGGTATCAGGCCCTTTTCAACAGATCGGCTGCCCGCGCGAACAAGGTGGGCAGGCCCGCGGTTCCCAGATCGGCGATCGGCCACCACTCGCCCGGACACGAATCGTCCGGCGAACCATCGGTTCGTGCCAGCGCCAGTTCCAGCTCGAAATGGGTGAAGCCGTGCACGACCGTCTCGTTCAGCATCGTCCAGGGCCCCGGCCCCGGTGCGTCCTCCAGGCCCGGCCCCTCGTCCACCCAAGGCCCGGTCGGCAGCGCGCGCATGCCGCCCAGCATCCCCTTGTCGGGGCGGCGAACCAGCCAGACCCGGCCGTCGCGCTCGATCCAGAAGACGGTGCCATGACGATAGGGACGTTTCTTCTTCGGGGCCTTGGCGGGCAGCGTCTCGGCAATACCCTCCGCCCGTGCGCGGCAATCGTCGGCGATGGGGCAGAGCAGGCATTGCGGCCGCTTGACCGTGCAGATCGAGGAGCCCAGGTCCATCATCGCCTGCGCGAAATCGCCTGCGCGGGCGTCGGGCGTGATGCGGTCGGTCGCCTCGCGGATCGCAGGGCGCGCGCCGGGCAATGGCGTCCGGATCGCGAACAGCCGCGCCACCACACGCTCGACATTGGCATCGACCACCACCGCCCGCTCGCCGAACGCGATCGCCGCCACCGCCGCCGCCGTATAGGCCCCCAGCCCCGGCAGCGCGCGTAGCTCGGCCTCGGTCGCGGGGAAGCGCCCGCCATGCTCGGCGACCACCGCACGCGCCGCCTTCACCAGATTGCGCGCGCGGGCATAGTATCCCAGCCCCGCCCAGGCGGCCATGATGTCCTCGTCCGACGCCGACGCCAGGCTCGCCACATCGGGCCAGCGCTCCACCCAAGCGGTGAAGCGGGGCGTGACTGCCGCCACCGTCGTCTGTTGCAGCATCACCTCGGACAGCCAGACGCGGTACGGGTCGGCCACCTCCCCCGGCTTGCTGCGCCAGGGCAGGTCGCGGGCATGCCGGTCATACCAGGCGAGCAGCCGGGCGGCGATAAAGTCGGGCGATGATGAATGCTTGGCGTCCACCCGCCCGCTATGGCATGGAGCCCGATATGAGCAAGCGCGTCCGCGCCCCCCAGGAGCCGCCCCCCCGTTCCAACCGCCCCCGCGCGGTGTCCGAACTGCTGCCCGCGATCGGCGGCGCGGCCTTTCGCCGCTTTGGTTTCGTCCAGAGCGCGATCGTCAGCCGCTGGCCCGATATCGTCGGCCCGCGCCTGTCGACCGCCAGCGCGCCCGAGTCGATCCGCTTTCCGCAGGGCGAGAAACAGAACGGCGTGCTGACCCTGGTGGTGCGCGGCGCCCATGCACCGATGATGCAGCATATCGCGCCCGAGATCATCGAGCGGGTGAACCGCTTCTTCGGCTATCCGGCGGTCGCGCGGTTGCAGATCCGGCAGGGCGAACTGCCCATGGCCGCACCCCGCCGCCCCGCCCCGCCCAAGCCGCAGCCCGTGCCCCCCGAAATGGGCGACGGCTTGCGCCAGATCGCGGACCCGGAGCTTCGCGCCGTTCTCGAATCGCTTGCCGCGGGTGTCGCTGCGACGCGTGGCCTTCCCAAGGTATCGTGATGCGTCTTTTCCTGTCGCTGGCCGCGCTCGGCCTCTCGCTGACCCCCTTCGCCCTGTCGCCCGCCGACGCCGCGCAGGCGCGGGCCAAGGTCGACTGGACGACCCACATCACCCAGACGCCCGCCGGGGCCTATGTCATCGGCAATCCCAATGCGCCGGTGAAGCTGGTCGAATATGTCAGCTATACCTGCCCGCACTGCGCCGCCTTCGTTGCCGCTGCGACGCCGGTGCTGAAAGGGCGGTTCGTACGCTCGGGCTCGACCAGCGTCGAGATCCGCCATTACCTGCTCAACCGTATCGACCTGGCCGCCGCCCTGATCGCGCGCTGTGGCGGTGCGGGCAAGTTCGTCGGGCTGACCGAGACGCTGTTCGCCCAGCAGAAGAACTGGAGCCAGCGCGCTTTCGATTTCGAACAGGCCAATGGCCAGCGGATCGGCATGTATCCCCAGGCCGCGCAGATGCGCGCGATCGCCGACGGTGCCGGGCTGACCGCGATCGGCAAGGGCGCGGGGCTGAGCGATGCACAGATCGCCGCCTGCCTGTCGGACCGCGCCGCCACCGACCGGATCGTCGCGATGACCAGTTCGGCACCCGAATCGTTCGAGGGCACGCCGGGCTTCTTCATCAATGGCAAGCAGGCGCTGGGCGTCTTCGGCTGGGATCGCCTGTTGCCGCTGTTGCGCGCGGCCGGTTCGCGCTAATTCCCGTTTTTTCCTCGGAGCATATGTCGATGACGTCTCGTCTTCTCCTCCTCGCCCTGTCGCTGTCCGCCCCGCTCGCGCTGGCCGCCTGCGGTAGCGGCAACGGCAATGGCGATGCCAACAGCACCGGCCCCGCCGCCGCGCCGGTGGCCGCGGTCGCCGCCCCTGCGGGCAAGGACTGGACCCAGGTCGTCAGCAAGACGGCCGAGGGCTATGTGATGGGCAACCCCAATGCCCCCATCAAGCTGGTCGAATATGGCTCGCGCCTGTGCCCGGCCTGCGGCGCCTTCGCGCGCGAAGGATATGAGCCGCTGGTCAACAATTATGTGAAGACCGGTAAGGTCAGCTGGGAATTCCGCGAATTCCTGATCCACGGCGCGCCGGACCTGCCGCCCGCGCTGCTGGGCATCTGCGCTGGCGAACAGACCTTCTTCCCGCTGCTGGAGCAGATGTACCAGTCGCAGCAGGGCTTCAACGACAAGCTCCAGGCGATGCCGCCCGCGATGCAGCAGCAGCTGCAGAACGCCAAGCCGGTCGATGCGATCAAGGCGATGGCCGAGCAGATGGACCTGATCAACTTCGTCAAGCAGCGCGGCCTGCCCGAAGCCAAGGCGCGCGAGTGCCTGGGCAACATGCTGGAGATCGACCGCCTGACCAAGCAGACCCAGGATCGCGGCGCGGACGGCACGGTGACCGGCACGCCGACCTTCATCCTGAACGGCAAGCCGCTGAAGGGCGCGATCAGCTGGAGCGACGTCCAGGCGGCGCTGAAGAACGCGGGCGCATAAAAGGCGCGAGGGTTTTGGGTTACGTGAGAGGCGGTCGGGCGAAGGTCCGGCCGCCTTTTTCTATGCCGCCCCTGTTCCCCGGCGAAGGCCGGGGCCCAGTTGCCGCACTTTAGATGGCGCGCGGGGCGATGCATGGGAGGCCATAGCGAAAGCGGGTAAGAGCCTCCCGCGCTTTGTCCAATGCTCCCTCTAACAGCACCGAAACTGGGCCCCGGCCTTCGCCGGGGAACGGACATCAATTAAGCGCTCCTACGCCGTTTGCCCCGAGCGAAAGTGAAGTACGCCCCCCTCGTTCATGGCGAGTCGCGCAGACGATCCCTGAACGGCAACCCCAACGTGTCAGGCGCGGGCGCCGTCGTCTCGTTCTACGCCCCCTCCTGTTCCCTGGCGAACGCCGGGGAACAAAACCGCTTGAATGCTACCTCCCGTCATCGCCGTTCCTCGCGCCATCACCAGAAACACAAAAAGGGCCCGGGGATCGCTCCCCAGGCCCTTCTTCTTTGGCTGTGCCGCAAGGACAGGCCGGACCGGTTCCCGGCAGAGGTCGCCCCCCGCCGGTCGCCGATATCCGACTTAGAAGTCCATGCCGCCCATGCCGCCCATGCCGCCACCGGCGGGCATGGCGGGCTTGTCGTCGGGCAGCTCGGCCACGGTGGCTTCCGTGGTGATCAGCAGGCCCGCGACCGACGCCGCGTTCTGGAGCGCGGTGCGCACGACCTTGGTCGGGTCGATCACGCCGGCGGCGACCAGGTTCTCATAGGTGTCGGTCGACGCGTTGAAGCCGAACGAGGTGTCGTCCTGGTCGAGCAGCTTGCCCGACACGACGGCGCCGTCATGACCGGCGTTCTGAGCGATCTGGCGAACCAGCGCGGTCAGCGACTTGCGGACGATGTCGATACCACGGGTCTGGTCGTCGTTGATGCCCTTGACGCCGTCGAGCGCCTTGGTCGCGTACAGCAGCGCCGTACCACCACCGGGGACGATGCCCTCTTCGACGGCCGCGCGGGTCGCGTGCAGCGCGTCGTCGACGCGGTCCTTGCGCTCCTTGACCTCGACCTCGGTCGCACCGCCGACCTTGATGACGGCCACGCCGCCAGCGAGCTTGGCCAGACGCTCCTGGAGCTTCTCGCGGTCATAGTCGCTGGTGGTGTTCTCGATCTGCGCACGGATCGCCTCGGTGCGGCCCTTGATCGCGTCGGCATCACCCGCACCATCGACGATGATGGTGTTGTCCTTGTCGATCGTGACGCGCTTGGCGGTGCCCAGCATGCCGACGGTGACGGTCTCGAGCTTGATGCCCAGGTCTTCCGAGATCAGCTCGCCCGCGGTCAGGATGGCGATGTCTTCCAGCATCGCCTTGCGACGATCGCCGAAGCCCGGTGCCTTGACCGCTGCGACCTTCAGGCCACCGCGCAGCTTGTTGACGACGAGCGTAGCCAGAGCCTCGCCCTCGATGTCCTCGGCGATGATCAGGAGCGGACGGCCCGACTGGACGACGGCTTCCAGGATCGGGAGCATCGCCTGCAGGTTCGACAGCTTCTTCTCGTGGATCAGGATGTACGGGTCGTTGAGTTCGACCGTCATCTTCTCCGGGTTGGTGATGAAGTAGGGCGACAGATAGCCGCGATCGAACTGCATGCCCTCGACGACGTCGAGCTCGAAATCGAGACCCTTCGCTTCCTCGACGGTGATCACGCCTTCCTTGCCGACCTTTTCCATGGCTTCGGCGATCTTCTCGCCGACTTCACGGTCGCCATTGGCCGAGATGATGCCGACCTGCGCCACTTCCGACGAACCCGACACGGGCTTCGAGCGGGCCTTGATGTCCTCGGTCACCTTGGCGACGGCGATGTCGATGCCGCGCTTCAGGTCCATCGGGTTCATGCCGGCCGCGACCGACTTCATGCCCTCGCGGACGATCGCCTGGGCCAGGACGGTCGCGGTGGTGGTGCCGTCACCGGCGATGTCGTTGGTCTTCGACGCCACTTCGCGCACCATCTGGGCGCCCATGTTCTCGAACTTGTCCTTGAGTTCGATTTCCTTGGCGACCGAAACGCCGTCCTTGGTGATGCGGGGCGCACCGAACGACTTGTCGATCACGACGTTGCGGCCCTTGGGGCCCAGCGTGACCTTGACGGCATCGGCGAGGATGTCGACGCCCTTCATGATGCGCTCACGCGCGTCGCGCGAAAACTTGACTTCCTTGGCTGCCATGATGGCTACCCTTTCAATCTGAAATTGTCAGAAAAACGGAAAAAGAAGGACCGGTCGCTCAGCCGATGATGCCGAGGATGTCCGTTTCCTTCATGATGAGCAGGTCTTCACCGTTCACCTTGACCTCGGTGCCGGACCACTTGCCGAACAGGATGCGGTCGCCCGCCTTCACGTCCAGCGGGGTGACCTTGCCGTCTTCGGCCTTCGCGCCCGAACCGGCGGCGACGACCTCGCCCTCCTGGGGCTTTTCCTTGGCGGTGTCCGGGATGATGATCCCACCGGCCGTCTTTTCCTCGGCCTCGACGCGACGGACGAGAACGCGGTCGTGCAACGGACGAAAGTTCATTGCCATGTCCCTTTATCTGGCATGTTACACTTTTCTGGCACTCGAGCCATGCGAGTGCCAACACCCCGGATATGTGAACGGCGCCACTGGGCGTCAACGACCCGGCATTAAAAAATTTGGCGCCGCACGCCCGATCCGGGAACAAAATCCCCGTTTATGCCGCGTATTGGCTGCCTAATACGGGCCATTGCCCAGTCCTCGCGGCTGGGGTAGCGATGGGACATGACCGACGCTCGCGCAGACGCTCTTCCGCCCGCCTCCCCGCTCGACCAGGATTTCAGCCGACCGGGGCGCAGGCCCGGCAAGCGCAGCGGCTGGCGGCTGGTGCGCGGCGCATGGCGGCTGCTGGTGGGCATCAAGGACCTGCTGGTCCTGGTCGCGATGCTGCTGTTCTTCGGGCTGATCTTCGCGGCGCTCAATGCGCGGCCGGGCAGCAAGGCGATCACCGACGGCGCGCTGCTCCTGAAACTGGACGGTCCGATCGTCGAACAGCCCGAGGCGATCGCCCCGCTGGCCATGTTGACGAGCGGCGGCGACACGCCGCGCCAGTATCGCCTGCGCGACGTGGTGCGCGCGATCGACACCGCGCGCGACGATGCCCGCGTCAAGGTGCTGGTCCTCGACCTCGACTCCTTCGGCGGCGCCTATCCGGCCTCGTTGCAGGAAATCGGCGAGGCGATGACGCGCTTCCGCAAGGGCGGCAAGCCGGTGCTGGCCTATGCCACCGCCTATACCGACGGTGCCTATCGGCTGGCCGCCAACGCCAGCGAGATCTGGGTCAATCCGCTGGGCGGCACGCTGTTCACCGGGCCAGGCGGCAACCAGCTCTATTACAAGGGGCTGATCGACAAGCTGGGCGTCACCACCCATGTCTACCGCGTCGGCAAGTTCAAGTCGTTCGTCGAGCCCTATATCCGCGCCGACCAGAGCCCCGATGCGCGGGCGGCGGCACAGGCGCTGTACGGCACGCTGTTCGCCCAGTGGCGCGAGGCGGTGGCCAAGGCGCGGCCCAAGGCGCAGATCGACGCCTTCCTCACCCAGCCCGACCGCGCCGTGCTGGCCGCGAACGGCAACATCGCCGAGGCCAATCTGAAGGCCGGCCTGGTCGACAAGCTGGGCGACAAGCTGGCCTTCGGCAAGCGCGTGGCCGAGATCGCCGGTGCCGAGGCGAACAAGCCCGTCGGCTCCTTCCGCACCATTTCCTATGCCGCCTGGGTCAAGGCCAACCCACTGCCGACCGCAGGCGATGCGATCGGCGTATTGACCATCGCGGGCGACATCGTCGATGGCGAGGCGGGCCCCGGCACCGCCGCGGGCGAGACCGTGTCGAAGGCGCTGCTCGACGGGCTGGCCAAGAAGAACCTGAAGGCGCTGGTCGTGCGCGTCGCCTCGCCCGGCGGCTCGGTGCTGGCGTCCGAACAGATCCGCCAGGCGATCCTGGAGGCCAAGCGCCAGAAGCTGCCCGTCGTCGTGTCGATGGGCGGCCTTGCGGCCTCGGGCGGTTACTGGGTGTCGACGCCCGCCGACATGATCTTCGCCGAACCCGGCACGATCACCGGCTCGATCGGCATCTTCGGCATCATCCCGACCTTCGAGAACACGCTGGCCAAGATCGGCATCACCACCGACGGGGTGAAGACCACGCCGCTGACCGGCCAGCCCGACGTGCTGAGCGGGACGACGCCGATGCTCGACACCATCCTGCAGGCGGGGATCGAGAACGGCTATCGCCAGTTCCTGACCCGCGTCGCCCAGTCGCGCCACATGACGCCCGAAAAGGTCGACACCATCGCGCAGGGTCGTGTGTGGGACGGCGGCACCGCGCGCCAGATCGGCCTGGTCGACCGCTTCGGCAACCTGTCCGACGCCATCGCCGAGGCCGCCCGCCGCGCCAAGCTGGACCCGACAAAGGTCCATGCCGAATATCTGGAAAAGAAGCCGGGCTTCGCCGCCTTCCTGGCCGAAGGGTTCGAGAGCGACGATGACGGCCAGCAGGGCGGCGACGTCTTCGCGATCGCCGCCGCCGAGCGCCGCGCCGTCGTCGCCCGCGCGCTGGGCGACGTGACCCGGCTGGCCAAGGGCGGCTCGGTCCAGGCGCGTTGCCTGGAATGCGGCGGGCTGGGTCCGATGGCGAAGGCGGGCGATGCACGCTTGCTTGACCTGCTGATCGCGCGACTGGGCCTGTAACCTTCACGAGGAAGTGAGGCCGAACTCCCTCCCCTCCGTTCAGCCTGAGCGAACGGAGGGAGGGGTGTCGTGCAAATGGGCGTAGAAAGTTGGCCCTTCCCGAACCGCGCATCCCCGCGCTACGCAGGCCCATCCCTTTCGGAGTTCCATTCCAGCATGATCGCCATCCGCGCCGCCCGCCCCGATGACGCTGCCGCCATCGCGGCCATCTATGCCCCGCATGTCCTGGCCGGCGTCGTCTCGTTCGAGACCCAGGCTCCCGACTCCGACACGATGCGTTTGCGGATGGAAGGCGCGGATGGGCTGTATCCCTGGATCGTGGCGACACTGCGCAGTCAGGACGGGGCCGATGGCGAGGCGCAGGAGGAAGCCGTGATCGGCTATGCCTATGCCGCGCGCTTCCGCGAGCGCGAGGCCTATCGCTGGGTGGTCGAGACGACGATCTACGTTGCCGACGTATCGCAGCGCTCGGGCATTGGTCGCCTGCTGTACGAGGCGCTGGTCGACACGCTGACCGCGCAGGGCTTCACCCAGGCGATGGGCGTGATCGCCCTGCCCAATGACGGCTCGATCAAGCTGCACGAAGCCGTCGGCTTCCGCCGCGCGGGCGTCTTTCGCGAGGTCGGCCACAAGCATGGCCGCTGGATCGACGTCGGTTACTGGCAGCGCGAACTGGCCGAGCCCAAGCCCCACCCCGCCGAGCCGAAGCGTTTCGCCGATGTCGGCGTGGTCCGCGATCCGGTGGCGGGCAAGCATCGCTGACCCGCCCACGCCCCGACCGCTGTTCGGACCGGCGGGCCGCCGTCAGCGGACGATGAAGAACGGCGCGCCGGGCTCCCAGTTGATCCGCTGCACCCAGACCGAAGCCATCGGCTTGCCATCCGCGCCGATCGCGGGTTCGAAGCTGCCGCGCTTCGTCGCCGCCTGGCATGTGGCGTCCTGAAACACCTTGTCCCCGCCGGACTTGGTGACCGCGCAATTCTGGATACGGCCATCGGGGCCGACCAGCAGCCGGATGATGACGGCCCCGGCCATACCGATATTCGCCGCGCCTGCGGGATAGTCCTCCGGCCGGAACCAGGTGGCGATGTTGCCGACCGGCCGGGGACCGCGTGTCGCCTGACGCAGCGCCGCCGGATCGAGTCCCCAGGACTTGATGAGATCGTCGGAACATTGGTCGAGCGCCGCCAGCGCACCCTTCATCGGGCCCAGGTCGAACTGCGCCGCGTAGCGCCTGACGAAATTGACCCGCATGATCGTCGGCTTGCCTGCCGCGACGTCGCTGCGAAACGCCTTGGGCAGGTCGTCGTCCGGTCGGAAGCGCAGCGTCGCGGGGATCTGGCCCGTGCTGGCGAATCCCTGGGCCTGGATGCCGGGCACATCGGCCATGGTGGACGTCGCGACCGATACCGGCACCCGCTTGTCCGTCGCCGGAATATGCGGCCCCGCCAGCAGCATCTCCAGCCGGTCGGCCGGATCATAGCGACTGAGTTGCAGGATGGTGCGATCCTTGCCCTCTCCGAAGATGCGGATCAGGCGACATTCGTTCGGCGCATAATCGACCTGCCATTTTGACGAGGGGGCAAGAACGGGCGGCGGCTCGGCCGCAATAGCCGCTTGCGGTGCGACATTACCCGCCATCATTGCCAGGCTCGCCACGAACGTCCGAACGCGCATCCTTCCCTCCTCCCGACTCGGCGACTCTCCCTTCGCCGAACCCATTGGTGGCATGACCGTCGCGGATCAGGCAAACGCAATTCAACGCCACGCGACCCGCCCGATTCCCACCATACCAATCTAAGGCTTGGCTTTGCCCGCCCGCTTTGGCTAACGCCATGAGCGAAGCCCCACCGGGCACGCGCAAGGAAGGAACAGGCATCATGGCTGCCGACTGGTCGACGATCGAATCGCTCCCGCAGACCCCGCTTCTCGATCTTTTCGCGAATGATCCCAACCGGCTGGCCTCGCTCAGCCTGGATGTGGCGGGCATCCATTTCGACTGGTCCAAGACCCATCTGACGCCCGAAGCGGTCGCCGCCTTCGCCGACCTCGCCAAGGCCAAGGGGCTGGCCGCCAAGCGCGACGCGCTGTTCGGCGGCGAGGTCGTCAACGTCACCGAGGGCCGTGCGGTCGAGCACACCGCCGAGCGTGGAGAGGGCAATCCCGAGAGCGTCGCCACCGCGCGCCAGTCCCACGCCCGGATGCGCGCGCTGATCGACGCGATCGAGGCCGAGGCGCTGGGGCCGATCCGCCATGTCCTGCACATCGGCATCGGCGGCTCGGCGCTGGGCCCCGACCTGCTGGTCGATGCACTGGGCCGCGACAGCGACCGTTATGACGTCGCGATCGTGTCCAATGTCGACGGCGTCGCGCTGGAGGAGGTGTTCAAGCGCTTCGACCCCGCCGCCACTTTGCTGGTCGTCGCCTCCAAGACCTTCACCACCACCGAGACGATGCTGAACGCCACCTCGGCGCTGCAATGGATGACCGAGAACGGCGTGGAGGACCCCTATGGTCGCGTCATCGCGCTGACCGCCAGCCCGGACAAGGCGGTGGAATGGGGCATCGACGAAACCCGCATCCTGCCCTTCGCCGAGTCGGTCGGTGGGCGTTACTCGCTGTGGTCGACCATCGGCTTTCCCGCCGCGCTGGGCCTTGGCTGGGACGCGTTCGAAGAACTGCTGGAGGGCGCGGCCGAGATGGACCGCCACTTCCGCCTGACCGACCTGTCGCAGAACGCCCCCGCGCTCGCCGCCTTTGCCGACCTGTACTACACCCAGGTCCGCCATGCCGAGACGCGTGCGCCGTTCGCCTATGACGAGCGGCTGCGCCTCCTGCCCTCCTATCTCCAGCAGCTGGAAATGGAGTCGAACGGCAAGGGCGTGACCGTCGACGGACAGCCGGTCGGCCGTCCCACCGCAGCCATCACCTGGGGTGGGGTCGGCACCGATGCGCAACATGCGGTGTTCCAGCTTCTGCACCAGGGCACGCACCTGGTGCCGGTCGAATTCATCGCGGTGATCGAGCCGGGCGACATCCTGAGCGACGATCACCACCGCCAGCTGCTGCTCAATGCCTTCGCGCAGGGTGCCGCGCTGATGAAGGGCAAGAAGACCGACGACCCCGCGCGCAGCTATTCGGGCAATCGTCCATCCTCGACCATCCTGCTCGACACGCTCGACCCGCGCACGCTGGGCGCGCTGATCGCCTTTTACGAGCACCGCGTGTTCGTGAACGGCGTGCTGCTGGGCATCAACAGCTTCGACCAGTTCGGCGTCGAGCTGGGCAAGGAAATGGCCAAGGCCGCCGACCAGGGCGGACAGGACTTCGACCCGTCGACCGAAGACCTGATCAAGCGGGCCTTCGGCGAGTAACTGTCATTCCTCCCCTGGCAGGGGAGGTGGTAGGCCGAAGGCCTGACGGAGGGGTGTCCCGCCATCGAGAGGGCGACACCCCTCCACCAGCTTCGCTGGTCCCCCTCCCCTTACAGGGGAGGAATTTGAGTTTTCGATCACTGTCAGGGGGACGCTGAACTTGGCTCGGCGTTCCCCGTTGTGCATTCAGGCGGGCCTGTCGCCCCAATTCCCCGGAGATACCGTTCCCATGGCTGACTATGACTATGACCTGTTCGTCATCGGGGCGGGCTCGGGCGGCACGCGCGCATCGCGCGTCGCCGCAGCGCATGGCGCGCGCGTGGCGGTGGCCGAGGAATACCGGGTCGGCGGCACCTGCGTCATTCGTGGCTGCGTGCCCAAGAAGCTGCTCGTTTATGGCGCGCATTTCGCCGAGGATCTGAAGGACGCCCGCCGCTTCGGCTGGCAGGTGCCGAGCGAATGCGAATTTTCCTGGGAGACGTTGCGCGACAACGTCCTGTCGGAAGTCGACCGGCTGAACGGCGCGTACAAGAAGACGCTGGAGAGCCACAATGTCGAGATCATCGACCAGCGCGCCACCGTCACCGGCCCGCACAGCGTCCGCCTGGCCGATGGGACCGAGAAGACCGCCGACAAGATCCTGATCGCGGTCGGCGCACACCCCGCCGTCCCCTCCTGCCCCGGTCACGAGCATGGCATCACCTCGAACGAGGCGTTCCATCTCGATTCGATCCCCAAGCGTGTCCTGATCGCGGGCGCGGGCTATATCGCCAACGAGTTCGCCGGTGTCTTCCACCAATTCGGCGCGCACGTCACGCTGATCAACCGCAGCAAGGACATCCTGCGCGGCTACGACCTGACGATCCGCGACCGCCTGCTCCAGATCTCGATGATGAAGGGGATCGAGTTCCGCTTCGACGCGACGTTCGAGGGGATCGAGAAGATGGACGATGGCTGCCTGAAGGTGTCGATGTCCAACCACGAACCGATGATCGTCGACATGGTGATGTTCGCGACCGGCCGCCTGCCCAACACCCATGGCCTGGGGCTGGAGACGGCGGGCGTCGAGCTGGACGATCACGGCGCGATCAAGGTGGACGAGGACAATCGCTCGACCTGCCCCAGCATCTATGCGGTGGGTGACGTGACCAACCGGGTCCAGCTGACCCCCGTCGCGATCCGTGAGGGACAGGCCTTTGCCGACACGGTGTTCGGGGGCAAGCCGACCCGCGTCGATTACGACTGCATCCCGGCGGCGGTCTTCAGCCATCCGCCGATGGCGGGCGTCGGCATGACCGAGGCACAGGCACGCCAGACGCTGGGTTCGGTCCAGGTCTATACGTCGGACTTCCGCCCGATGAAGAACGTCCTGGCGGGCCGCGAGGAGCGTTCGCTCTACAAGATGGTGTGCGACGGCGACACCGGCCGGGTCGTGGGCCTGCACATGATCGGCCCCGACGTGCCCGAAATCCTGCAAGCCGCCGCCGTCGCGGTGAAGGCCGGACTGACCAAGGCGCAGTTCGATGCCACCGTAGCGCTGCACCCGACCATGGCCGAGGAACTGGTCCTGATGCGCTGATCGATCGGCCCTGCCCCGCCTTTACCGTCCCAAGGCGGGGCAGGGCTTATCGACAGCAACAAAATTTCATATCGCGAAAAACATTATCGCGGTTTACGACTTGTTTGCTAGACAGCAGCTATCCGACGTGAACAAGTACAGCGTAATGTAAGTTAGGATTCGTCGATGAACGACCAGCCCGTGACATTCGAACAGGTGATCTCCTTCGCACGCGCGGCGTTGGAAGGGGCGGACAAGCTGAACATGCCGCTGGCGGGCAACCATATCGCGGCTGGCCTCGATATGCTGTGCGCGGCGCTGGAGCGCAGCAATGGCGGCCATCCGACCGCCTGATCCGGGGACGTATCTGACACGTCGGGCGGACGCCCGTCAGGCTGGGTCTTTCCCGGGCGCGCCATCGTCCAGGGCGGCGGCGCGACAATGGGCCGGGCGGTCCTGCAACCGGCCGATATAGGCCATGATCGCGTCGGTCTTCGGCACCAGCCCGAACCGGGTGAACCACATCAGTTGCGATCCGACATAGACGTCGGCCGCCGTGAACCGGTCCCCCGCGATATAGGCGGTGTTCGCCACCGCATCACTGATCACGCCGATCGCACGATCGAAATCGCCATAGCCCGCCATACGCTGCTGCTCGACGCTGACCGTCACCCCCAGCGCGCGATTGGTCGCCGCCGCCTCCAGCGGGCCAGCGCCGAAGAACAGCCAGCGGTAATAGGCCGCCCGCTCCTCCGGCATTGGCGCCAGCTCGGCATCGGAAAAGGCCTCGGCAAGATAGGCGCAGATCGCCGCCGTCTCAGTCACCACCCGCCCCTGATGGACGATGGCGGGGACTTTCATCATCGGGTTGATCGCACGATATGCGTCGGCGACCATCGTCGTTCCATAATCCAGGACGACCGTGTCGTAGGCGGCACCGGTCTCCTCCAGCATCCAGCGGGCGATACGTCCGCGCGACTGGGGATTGGTGTACAGCGTCAGGTCGGTAGCCATGCGATCGATCTCCGGCAGGAAGACGTGCGGGCTCAGGCCCGGTCGAGATATTGGTGCAGGAAGCGCGTAGTCCGCTCCCAGGCCAAAGCGGCGGCGGCCGCGTCGTAGCGCGCGGCCGAGCTGTCATTGTTGAAGGCATGGTCGACGCCGGGATAGGTAAACGCCTCGACCGTCCGCCCGGCGGCTTTCAGCGCGGCGACCCAGGGCTCGCCGGTGGCGTTCACCCGCGCGTCCTTGCCCGCATAATGCAGCATCAGCGGGCTGCGCACCTTCGCCGCCTCGGCCGGGTCGGGTGCCGGGCCATAATAGGCGACGCCCGCCGCCAGTGCAGCGCCCGACGCCACCGCCAGCCGGTTGACGAACGCTCCGCCCCAGCAAAAGCCGACCGCGCCCACCTTGCCCGTCCCCGCCTTGTCGGTGGCGGCGTGCGCCATCATCGCGCGCGCTTGTCGCAGCGCCAGGTCATAGTCGAGCGTGCCGATCATCGTGCGGGCGCGGTCCTCGTCCGGCGGCGTCCCGCCCTGCGGCGCCAGCAGGTCGGGCGCGATGGCGTGGAACCCGGACAGGGCCAGGCGGCGGGCCACATCCTCGATATGCGGGGTCAGCCCGCGATTCTCATGGACGACCAGCACCGTGCCGAGCCGCTTTTTCGCGCCCTTCGGCACCGCGACATAGGCTGCTGAGCGGGCCCCGCCCTCCATGCCCTCGCGCCGGTCGATGCGCAGCCGTGCATCATGCGGGTCGGTGACCGCCGCCGCGGCCGGGCTGGCCGCCAATCCCAGGATCAGCGTCTCGGCCGCCGCTGCCGACCCGGCCAGCACGGTCATCTGGCGCAGCAGGGTGCGGCGATCGTGATGCTCATGGGTAAAGGCGTCATAGATGCGGACCGCCCGATCGTGCAGCGTGTCCGTGTCGGAACCATGGGTCATGCGGCCATCCTCCATGGCCGCCCGCCCGGCTGTGGCCGGGTCCGTCGCTCGGCGACCCTGGACCGGAGCATAAGTGGGTGCGCGCGCATAGGATAGGCCCGCTTGTACCGGAAGGGGGCACGCGCCATGATGATGTTCGAGTTGGGCGCAGGCCGCCCCTCCCCGCTGCTGCATGGCGACGTCACGTCGATGGCGTATGTCGTTTCCCGGATGGCAAGCGGGTGACCGCCATGTGCACTTCCCACGGGCCAAATACCCGCGCAGCCATCTGACGACACGCGCCACGCTGATCGTGGAGGCGAACAGCGGGCGGGCTGGCACGCCGTCTGAACCAATCGGAGTCGCCCGGATGGCTGCAAGCCGCGATCTGGGCGGAGACGCCGAGCTTTCAGGACTTTCACGATACCGGCCAGAACCCCGCACGGCGCACTCGCCTCGCGCACGAATTTATCGGCCGTTTGGTGAAGCTGAACGCCTTGTCCTCGATAGGGCAGCCGGGCGTGACTGCCGGGTGAGATCGCTATCGAGAGTCTGCTGAAGCACCACCCCGGCCTTCGCCGGGGTGGCAGGACGCTATTCAGGGTCGATCGACATTCGGGCCTCTCCACGAAATTCCTCCCCTGCAAGGGGAGGGGGACCATGCGCAGCATGGTGGAAGAGTGTCGCCGGTCGCGAAGTTTGACCAACCTCTCAAGGCCGCCCCCTCCGTCAGGCCTTCGGCCTGCTATCTCCCCTTGCAGGGGAGGAATGAAATGAATGTCGATTTGCTCTAGGATCAGGTGGATCAAATTCTGACGAGCTTAGCCCGCCTCGTTGGCGGAACCTCTCGACATGACCCCGATGCGGGGAGAAGCGGCCATGTGTGACGCCGGGGATTGCGACAGGAGTTCGCAGCAAGGGAGGCATCGGGGAGTGGCCGCCTCACTTCGTTCACGAAAAGCGATGTTCGGAAACGCCGTTCGGTAGCCGTCCTGGTCACGTTGAGGGGAATGTTCGCGCGCTTGGTCAAGTCCGTAACGCCAGCAAATGCCGGAGGCCTGACAAAACAGAAAGGGCCGCCCCCTCGCGGGGACGGCCCTCCGTATCCAAACCCCTAAGGATCAGGCGCCCAGCGGAGTCGGCGATCCGAACGGGCCATTGCCACGACGGGTCTTCGGGATCGACGTGCCCGCCTTGGCGATCGGAACCGCCTTGGTCTTGGGATCTTCCCGGTCGATGTCGTCGCCCGCGATCAGCTTCTTGATCTCGTCGCCCGACAGCGTCTCGTACTCGAGCAATGCGCCTGCCAGCAGGTGGAGCTGGTCGACATGCTCGGTCAGGACGTGCTTGGCACGGTGCAGGCCGCCTTCGACGATCGACTTGATCTCGTCGTCGATCAGCTGCGCGGTCTGGTTCGACATGCGCACCGGCTGGCTGGACGAATAACCCAGGAAGCTCTCGCCTTCCGGCTGGGCATATTCAACCGGGCCGACCTTGTCCGACATGCCCCATTTGGTGACCATGTCGCGCGCCAGACCCGTGGCGTATTGGATGTCGCCGCTCGCCCCGCTCGACACCTTGTCATAACCGAAGATGATCTCCTCGGCGACACGTCCGCCCATGGCGACCGCCAGGTTCGCGTACATCTTGTCGCGGTGATAGCTGTACGAGTCGCGTTCCGGCAGGCGCATCACCATGCCCAGCGCGCGACCGCGCGGGATGATCGTCGCCTTGTGGATCGGGTCGGACGCCGGTTCGTGCAGCGCGATGATCGCATGGCCCGCCTCGTGATAGGCGGTCATCCGCTTCTCGTCGTCGGTCATGACCATCGAGCGGCGTTCCGCGCCCATCATGACCTTGTCCTTGGCTTCCTCGAACTCGGCGCTGGCGACCAGGCGCTTGCCCTTGCGCGCCGCCATCAGCGCCGCCTCGTTGACCAGGTTGGCGAGATCCGCGCCCGAGAAGCCCGGCGTGCCGCGCGCGATGACGCGGGCGTCGACGTCGGGGGCCAGCGGCACCTTCTTCATATGGACTTCGAGGATCTTCACGCGGCCATCGATATCCGGGCGCGGCACCACGACCTGCCGGTCGAAGCGGCCGGGACGCAGCAACGCGGGGTCGAGCACGTCGGGACGGTTGGTCGCGGCGATGATGATGATGCCTTCATTGGCCTCGAAACCATCCATCTCGACCAGCAGCTGGTTCAGCGTCTGCTCGCGCTCGTCATTGCCATTGCCCAGGCCCGCACCGCGATGGCGGCCGACCGCGTCGATTTCGTCGATGAAGACGATGCACGGCGCCGACTTCTTGGCCTGCTCGAACATGTCACGCACGCGGCTCGCGCCGACGCCGACGAACATCTCGACAAAGTCCGAACCCGAAATGGTGAAGAAGGGCACACCCGCCTCACCCGCGATCGCACGGGCGAGCAGCGTCTTGCCGGTGCCGGGCGAGCCGACCAGCAGCGCACCCTTCGGGATCTTGCCACCGAGGCGTGCAAACTTCGACGGGTCCTTCAGGAACTCGACGATTTCCTGCAACTCTTCGCGTGCCTCGTCGATGCCGGCCACATCGTCGAAGGTAACCTTGCCTTCCTTCTGGGTCAGCATCCGCGCGCGGCTCTTGCCGAAACCCATCGCGCCGCTGGCCCCGCCGCCCTTCTGCATCTGGCGCAAAACGAAGAAGGCGATACCGATGAACAGCACGAACGGCAGCGAATTGTAGAGCATCAGCATCCAGATCGAGGGACCTTCCTCGGCCTTGGCCGTAAAGGTCACGCCCTTCTGGCGCAGACGCGGGATCAGCTGGGAATCGGGCACCGGGCTGGTCTTGAACTTCTCGCCCGACGACAGCGTGCCCGTGATCGAATCGCGCGAGATCACGGCGGTCTTCACCGTTCCCTCGTCGACCTTGTCCAGGAAGGTCGAATATTCGATCTGGTTGCCGGTTTGCGCCGACGAACCCGCGCCCGACAAGCTGACGAACAGGGCGAGCGCCATCAGGATGCCCACCCAGATCAACAGGCTCTTCATCCAGGGGTTGCCGCCCCCATTGGGATCGGGGCTCTGCTGCTTGTCGTTGTCGTTCATAGGTGCCGGATACCTTTCAGCGTCCAAGATAGGCATGACGAGGTTAATGGCAATGGAACAAGACCGATCAATGTGATCGGGTCTTATCGGATCCCCCCTGCGCCATGCCTGGGAAGGACCGGGTCAGCCCGTCTTGCGCGGCGGGGCCGGGCGGAAGCGCCAGACACCGGAACGAACGCTGGCGATCACCCCGGCATGGGTGGCGCGGCTGCCCTGGCCGAGCGCTTCTAGCAGCTTTTCGATGTTGCTGCCCTCGCTCCAGGCGGGGGCCTCGATCCCGGCGGCGGCGCGCACGGTGCCGATCGCGCGACGGGCGAGCCGACGCCCCAGCTCGCGCGGCAGGTCGGCGGCCTGGATGCGGACATTGTCCTCGTCGATCTGGACACGCTCGTGCCACAACCAGTCGACCGTCGCGCGAAGGTCGGTATCCGCCTCGGCCAGTTGCTGCGCGGCGCGCGCCAGTTGCGCGACGCCCAGCCATTCATGCCCGTCGAGCAACTGGCGGAAGCGCGTGCGGTCGTGGCGCGGATCGTGATTGGCGGGATCGTCGACGAACGGTGCCTCGGCCCGGCGGACGATCCGGCGCAGCTCGGCCCGGCGCCAGTCGAGCAACGGGCGCAGCACCACCGCCCCGGCAATCTCGGTGCGGGCGCGCACCCCCGACAGGCCGGACAGCCCCGCGCCCCGGGCCGCACGCATCAGGAACGTCTCGGCCTGGTCGTCGGCATGATGCGCCGTCAGGATCGCCGCCGCGCCGATCGCCCTGGCATGCGCGGCCAGAAGGGCGTAGCGAGCCTCGCGCGCCTGCGACTGGAGGCTCGCCCCCTCGATCGGCGTCGCAGGGTGAAGCCCCTGGTGTGGCACGCCCAGCGCGGCGCAATGGTCGGCCACCATGCGCACCTCGTCGGCTGCCTCGGGACGCAGGCCATGGTCGACCGTCGCCACTGCGATCCGCCCCGGCAAGGCGGACACGGCCAGCGTCAGCATCGCCATGCTGTCGGGCCCACCGGACACCGCCAGCAACAGGGGCGCCGTATCGGCCCGGTAATCGAAAAGAAGCGTCAGATCGGCGGCAAAGCGCGCAATCTGATCGTCGGCCGTGGCATCGGTGGCCATGATGCTCTCAAAACTGGTCAGGGATGCGGGTGATCTGGCCCTTCCGCCGCACCAGTGCAAGAGGTTTTGCGCTCGACAAGTGGCGTGCGGACCCCCCTCACCCTTCCCACCCGCTATCGCGGGCGGGCCCCTTCCCTCTCCCATTGGGAGAGGGAGGGAGGTGCGCAGCACCGGAAGGGTGAGGGTAGAGCAGTGCGGGAGATACCCGCGACTGGTTCTTTACTGACACTTCGCCGCGGTGCGTCCGCTGGCGATCTGCCCCTTCATCGCGGCGGACAGCTTGGCGCCGTACACATCGCTGAGTTCGTCATAGACCTTGCAGGCATCGGTCGGCTTGTTCAGCTTGGTCAGCGCCTGGCCGAGATACAGCAGACTGTCGGGCGCCCGCTCGCCGTCCGGGAATTTCTTGTAATTCTCGTAGAATGCCATCGAGGCCAGGCTGGGCTTGCCCGAGTCGAGATAGGTGCGGCCCAGCAGGTTCTGGGCGAAGCTGGCGCGGCGGCTCTTGGGATAGTCCGCGACCATCTTCTTCAGCGCGGCCTCCGCCTCGGGATAGCGCTTGGCCTGCCACAGGCGGTAGCCGTAGAGATAGGCATCCTCCGCCGCATCGCCGGTCGACGGCTTCTCGACCGCCGCACCGCCACCGGCCGCCGCCGGGATCGTCGTCGCGGTATCGCCGGTCACGACCGACGGCGCCGCCGGGGTTCTGGTCGGACGGGTCGTGCCGGTCACGGGCTGGGCAGGCGTGTCGAGCGGGGCGCTCTGTCCGGCGGGGGCGATCGGTGCGGGGCCTGCCTCCAGCGCCTTTAGCCGCGTCTCGACGCCGCGCCTATACGCATCGAACTGCTCCTGGAGCTGACGGGTGCGATAGCCATTCTGCTCGATCTGACCGGTCAGGTTCGCCATCTGCTCCTCGAGCGAGGTCACGCGCGAGGTCAGGTCGCTCAGCGCGCTGGAGGCGGGCACGCCCAGCGTCTGCGCCTGGGCCTGCGGCGCGGTGATCTCGGGCTGGACATAGCCGCCTGCCCCGTTCGGGAACACCTTGCGCTGGACCGCGCGCATTTCGCTTTCCAGCTTGCCGACACGGCCCTCGACATTGGACTGGGCGATGGCGGCGGTCGGCAGCAGCATCACGACCGCGACCCCGGCCAGCAACAGATTACGCATTCGGTCTCACCCCCCGGTGGGCTGGTTGTTCAAGCGACGCGCAATGGTTAACGCGCCGCCCCGGCTGTCTCCAGCCCTAAAAGCGGCCCCGCCTTACAGATCGGCGGGGGCGGTGGTGGCGGGCGTCGGCGTTGCGGCAGGCGCGGCCGACGGCGCCGTGGTGCCGCTCGCCTCGCTAGTATTCGTCGCGCTGCTGCGCCGTACGGGCCGCTCCCGCAACGGGGTGCGCGGCGCGGCCGACGTGGCGGTCGGTGCGCCCGACATTCGTGCCGCGATCGCGGCGGGGTCGAGCGGCACGTCCTTGATGGCGCGCGAACCGTCGCCCAGCGGCGGGATCGCCTGGCCACCGACCGTCACGGTCAGCTTGTCCGGGCGACCGACATTCAGCAGCGGCCCCTTGGCGGTGGCCGGGACCTCATAGCTTTCGCCGGGCTTCAGCGTGCCCATCTTCAGCGTGACGTTGTCGGCGTCATAGACACGCAGCCAGACCTCGCCATTGGCGGTCAGCACGACCTTGCCCGCCGCGACCGGCGTCGGACTGGCGGTCGGGGCGGGAGCGGGCGTGTCGCCATTGGTCAGCGGCGTCGCGGCGGGCACCTCCTGCGCGGTGCGGTCGCGGCGGAACAGGTCGGTGCCGTACCACAGCCCGGCCAGCACCAGCAGCGCCAGCGCAACCCCGATTCCGATGATCGCCAACCCGCGCGAGGGCACGCGCGACGGGTCGACAATGTCCTGCGGCACATATTCGGTGACGCGGCGGCCCAGCTTGTCGACATCGGCACGGACCGACTGCGCGATCGCGACCTCGTCGGCGCCGACCGCGCGGGCATAGGCCTTGGCGAAACCGACCGCATAGGTGGCCGAGGGCAGGCTCTGATAATCGGAAACCTCGATCGCCGCGAGATGGCGGCTGGGGATACGCGTGCGCGCTCCGATATCGCCCAGCGACAGCCCTTGCGCCTCGCGCGCCATGCGCAGGACGTCACCGGCGCGGGCAGGTGCCGCCGGTGCGGCATCGTGGCCGGGATTGACCTCGTCCATTCTCAACTCCGAAGCGATCATGGCCCACCCCATGATCGCGGTCGTTCTTTCAGACGGCTGGGATCAAGTCAACGCGCACCCCTGACCTGGATCAGGCCAATTCCACACCATTCGTCGCAGCCCAGGCACCAAGCGCCCCGCGCATGTCCCGCACCGGATGGGCGAGCAGCCGCGTCATCTCGGCGGTGATCGCCGCGCGGTCTAGCGAGCGGATCATGGCCTTGACCGGGCCCACCGCCGCCGGGGTGATCGACAGCCGGTCGATGCCGAGGCCGATCAGCGCCATCGCCTCCAGCGGGCGGCCGCCCATCTCGCCGCACACGCCGATCGGCACCCCCGCCGCGTGGGCCGGCTCGACCACCCGGCGCAGGAAGCGCAGGATCGACGGGCTCAGCCAGTCATAGCGTTCGGCCAGCTTCGGGTTCGCACGATCGGCGGCGAACAGGAACTGGGTCAGGTCGTTGGTGCCGATCGACAGGAAATCGACGTTCGGCAGGATCAGGTCGAGCTGTTCGGCGAGCGCCGGCACCTCGAGCATCGCGCCGTAGCGGACGTCGAGCGGCAGGCGACGCCCGCGCGAACCCAGCCAGGCGCGCTGCGCCTCGAACAGCGCCTTGGCCTCGTCGAACTCCCATGCCTCCGACACCATCGGGAACATGATGTTCAGGGTGCGTCCCGCCCCCGCCTCGATCAGCGCGCGCGCCTGCGCCTTCATCAGGCCGTCGCGCTCCAGCGCCAGGCGCAGCGCGCGCCAGCCCATGGCCGGGTTTTCCTCGTCGCCGGGGTCGGTGTTGAGATAGGGCAGAGCCTTGTCGCCGCCGATGTCGATGGTGCGGAACACCACCGGCCGGTCGCCCGCCGCCTCCATGACGTCGCGGTACAGCCGCTGCTGTCGTTCGCGCTGCGGCAGGGTGGCGGAAACCAGGAACTGGAACTCGGTGCGGAACAGCCCGATCCCGTCCGCACCCGTGGTGTCGAGCGCGGCGGCATCGTCGCGCAGCCCGGCATTGACCATCAGGGTGACGCGGTGTCCGTCCTTCGTCACCGGCGGCACGTCGCGCAGCGCCGCAAAGGCCGCGCGCCGCTTCTGGCGAAGCTGCAGCTTGGCCTCGAACGCCTCCTCCATCGCCGCGGTCGGACGGACCAGAACGCTGCCCTCCGCCACGTCGAGCAGCAACTGGTCGCCGTCCGCGATCTGGCGGCGCACATCGCTGACCCGGCCCAGCACCGGCACGCCCATGGCGCGCGCGACGATGATGACATGCGCGGTCAGCGACCCTTCCTCCAGGATCACGCCCTTCAGCCGCCGCCGGTCATACTCCAGCAGCTCGGCCGGACCCAGGTTGCGCGCGAGCAGGATCGTGTCCTGCCGCAGCCCCATCTGCGCTGCCGTGCCCATCTGGCCCGACACGATGCGCAGCAGCCGGTTGGACAGGTCCTCCAGGTCGTGCATCCGGTCGGCGAGCAGCGGATCGTCGATCTGGCGCATCCGCTGGCGCGTGCGCTGCTGCACCCGCTCGATCGCGGCCTCCGCGGTCAGGCCGCTGTCGATCGCCTCGTTGATCCGGCGCGCCCAGCCCTCGTCATAGGCGAACATCTTGTAGGTCTCGATGACCTCGACATGCTCGCCCGCCACGCCGAACTCGGCCTCGCGCGCCATGCGGTCGATCTGTTCGCGCATCTTGTCGAACGCGGCATAGACGCGGCGGCGCTCCGCATCGATATCCTCGGCCACCGTATGCTCGATGAAGATGCGCGGCTGGTGATAGACGGCAAAGCCACTGCCCATCCCCTCGACCAGCTTCTGGCCCGACAGGCGGATCGTCGCGGTCATCTGCGGCCGGGCCCCCGCCGCGCCCGCCGCGTCGATCAGCCCGGCATTGGCGATCAGCTCGGACAGGACCATGGCGACGGTCTGCAGCGCCTCGATCTCGACATCGGCATATTTGCGCGGCTCGCTATGCTGGACCGCCAGCACGCCCACCGCCCGCTCGCGCCGGATGATCGGCACGCCCGCAAAGCTGTGGAAGCGGTCCTCGCCGGTTTCGGGCTTGTAGGCGAAGTCGGGATGGCTGGCGGCTTCGTCGAGGTTCAGCACCTCGACATCCTCGGCGATGGTGCCGACAAGGCCTTCGCCCATCGCCAGCTTGGTGACGTGCACCGCCTCCTCGGCCAGGCCGCGCGTCGCGAACAGCTCCAGCACGCCCTCGCGCAGCAGATAGATCGAGCAGACCTCGCTGCCGATCGCCTCGCCGATGATCTGGACCACCTGGTTAAGCTTGGCTTGGGCGGGGGTGCGCGACGCCATCACGTCGTGCAGACGAACGAGGATCTCGCGGGCGGAGGCGGCGGCCGAAACGGGCATGGCAACAGGGCTAACAGACGGAGTGCGGCGGTGTCATGCTCTAATATCGCACAGCCGTGCCTTTTCATCCTTTGTCATGTTTCGCGGACCGGGTGATCCGCCGGGATATCCGCCAGCCTCGCGCCGTGGCACCTGGCCTGCATCCCGAGAGTTCAGCACTCATGGCCAATGGCCCCGAGTTGCCAGTCATTGACATCGGGTCATTGTTGGCAGGTTCCTGCATTAGTCTGCTCTAGATTGGCAGAATCTGCTTTACCGGCACCCCTTACGCACCGACTTTGATCGGAAATGCCGTCGCAACCTCGCTATGCTTGGCGGCATAGCGACAAAGGCGAGGAAGCATGGCGGACCTGAGCAACACCCGGATGGCGACGCGCGCCATTCACCATGGATATGACCCGTCCGCCCATGACGGTGCGCTGTCCCCGCCCATGTACCTGACCTCCACCTTCGTGTTCGATTCGGTCGAGGCGGGCGCGGACATGTTTGCCGGAACTGCGCCGGGCCATGTCTATTCGCGCATCTCCAACCCGACCCTCGACCTGCTCGAGCGGCGTTGCGCCAGTCTGGAAAATGCCGAGGCGGGTCTGGCGCTGGCGTCGGGCATGGGGGCGATCTGCGCGGTCATGTGGACCTTCCTGTCACCCGGCGACACGGTACTGACCGACAAGACGCTGTACGGCTGCACCTTCGCCTTCCTGCGCGATGGCCTGGCGCGGTTCGGGATCACGGTGACCCATGTCGACATGACCGACACCGAAGCCGTCGCGGATGCGATCACCCCGGCGACGCGCATCATCTATTTCGAAACGCCCGCCAACCCGAACATGCGCCTGGTCGACATCGCCGCCATCGCGCACATCGCCAAGCCCGCCGGGGTCCGGCTGGTGGTCGACAACACCTATGCCACCCCGATCCTGACCCGGCCGATCGAGCTGGGCGCGGATATCGTCGTCCATTCGGCCACCAAGTATCTGGGTGGGCATGGCGACCTGGTCGGCGGCATCGCGGTCGGCCGGGCCGAGGACATGGCGCAGGTGCGGATGCAGGGATTGAAGGACCTGACCGGCGCGGTCATGTCGCCGTTCAACGCCATGCTGCTGCTGCGCGGGATCAAGACGCTGAAGCTGCGCATGACCGAGCATTGCGCCAATGCCGCCGCCGTCGCCCGCTATCTCGATGCCCATCCGGGCGTGGCGAAGGTCCATTATCCAGGGCTGGAAAGCTTTCCCCAGCATGATCTAGCCAGGCGGCAAATGCCCGGCTTCGGCGCGATGATCGCCTTCGAGCTGGTCGCGGGGCTGGCGGCGGGGCGCAGCATGATGAACCGCCTGGCGCTGATCCGCCGCGCGGTGTCGCTGGGCGATACCGAGTCGCTGATCCAGCACCCTGCCTCGATGACCCATTCGACCTACACGCCCGAGGAACGTGCCGCGCACGGCATTCCCGAGGGGCTGATCCGCCTGTCGGTCGGGATCGAGGATGTTGCCGACATCATCGCCGACCTGGACCAGGCGCTGGCCATGCCGGTGCACGACGCCACGCCCGCGCGGGCCGCCTGATTGGAGACGCCGCCGTCTTACGTTAGGCGGCATATCCTCGATCACGGAAAGGGCAGGCGTTGGACGACAAGGATCGGCAGATCATCGCGGCGTTGCAGGCCAATGGCCGCCTGACCAACCAGGAACTGTCGGAACAGGTCAACCTGCCGCCCTCCCCCTGCCTGCGGCGGTTGCGGATGCTGGAGAATGCGGGCGTCATTCGCGGCTATACCGCCGTGATCGACGAGGAGGCGTACGGCCTGCCCGTCACCGCGCTGGTCCGCATCCGCCTGCAAAAGCATGACGACGCCACCGTCGCCGCGTTCGAGGCGGCGATCGGCGGCATGGATGCGGTGCTCGATTGCTATGTCATGACGGGCAGCGATGACTATCTGCTGCGCGTGCTGGTCGCCTCGCTGAAGGACTATGAGGATTTCGTGCGCTCGAAACTCCACCCGATCGCCGGGATCGCCGCGATCGACACCAGCTTCGCCTATGGGATCGTCAAACGCTCCACGGTCTTCCCTGGCGTCCGGCGCGGCGGCTGACCGGGCGCTCCGGCAGGTATAGGGTCGACCGAATCATATATCCGCGGTGACGCTGGCCGTGACGCGTCGGCCCGGCAGCAGGGTGTATCCGCCGCCGCCCGATACCCGCCAGCCAAAGACATCCGCCACGTTGCGCACCTGGACCCGGAACAACGTCGGCACGCGGCCGATGCGGCTGCGATAACGGGTGCCCAGGTCGAGGATCGCGCGTGCCGGAAGCGTCGCGGTGTTCGCGGCATTGGCGGTCCGGCGCGCCTCGAACGTCGCATGACCATCGATTGAAAAGCCGGCGAGCCCAGGGATGCGATAATCGGCGCTGGCATCGACGAACAGGGGCGTGCGGCCGATCGGGCGCGCGCCGATCCGCCCGTCGTCGACCGCCTGGCCCGTTACGCGGGGGTGCAGCCATACCGTCCCGGCGACCAGGCTCAGCCCTTCCAGCGGACTGCCCGACAGCGATGCCTCGGCCCCGCGATGCGTGACCGTGCCCAGCTGGCGAAACAGGCCGTCACGCCGGTCGAGATCGAAATAGGGCTTGGCGATGTCGAACACCGCCGCCGTCGCGCGCCAGCCGCCGGAAAAGGCGTAGCGGACACCCGCTTCATATTGCCGGGTGCGCAGCGCGGGGAGCGCCGCGCCGGGGTTGCCCGCATTGCCCGGTGCGATGCCGCTTTCCTCCAGCCCCCGCGTCGTCGCGGCATACACCGTCAGGCGATCGGTCGGCAGCAGCGCGAGCGCGGCGTTCCACAGCCAGGGCCGGTCGCGCTCGATGACGACCGGCGCGCCCGGCACCGCGACCAGCTTGCGATAATCGGTCCGCGTCAGCCCGAGATTGACTTCGAGCCGCCGGGCCCAGCGGATTTCGTATCCGATCGCATAGCTCGTCTGACGTACATCGTCGCGCGTGCGCTCGCCGGGCACCAGCGAGGGCCGGGGCTCGTCCACGGGAACGCCGATCGTCGCCAGCCCGAAATCGACGGTGGCCAGCCCGCCATAGCGCGCCGCCACATTGCGGGCCCGGACCGAGGCGAGCAGCCGGTGACGACGCGCGCCCTCCTCGATCAGGCGACTGACCCGCAACTCGCCCGAGGTCGAGGCGGTCGTCTGGTCCTCCCCCGCCAGCACGAAGGAACGGCCGACCCCGCTCGCATCCACCCCGCGATAAAAGGCGGTGTGATATTCGTCGCGCGCGAAACGGCTGCGAAAGGCACCGGCCGCGACCTGCCACGGACCGAACGTCGCCTTGGCCAACCCGCCATAATTGAAGGCCTGCCCCGCCCAGTCGGCCCAATCTTGTCCGAAGAAGCGGCGGCGCGCGATGCGCTGCGGCACGCGGCCGTCGACGGTGAAGATCGTCGGCGCCTGTTCCTCGTCGCCAAAGCTGTAGCCGCCATAGAAGCCGGTCAGTTCGACATCGTCGACCGGGCGTACGCGCGCGATCCCGCCATAGCTGACGTACCAGCCACCGGCGCCGCTGACATATTCATCATCATATAGGCCGAAATCGAGGTTCACGCCGACGCGGTCGCCGATCGGGATCGCGGCATCGACGATCAGGTCGGTGCCCAGATAGTCCCCGCTGTTCACCTGCACGCTGACGACCGGCCTGGTTCCGGCGCGACGCAGGTCATAGTCGATGATCCCGGTCGGCGCGGGCAGCGGATAGCCAAAGGCGCTGAGGCCGACGCGGGTCGTCGATCCGCGCGTGATGACGCTGCTCAGGATTGCCGCGCGATCCCAATAGACACCCTCGATCCGGTTGTTGCCCGCCTCGGTCGCGCTGAACCCGCGTACTTCGCCACTGGCATAGATGCCGATCGATTCGCTGCCCACGCTCTTGCCGAAGCCATCCTCGGCCTCGCGCACCGTATTTTCGGCGGTGCGCTGCGCGGCGGCGGGCGCGTGCCAGCCACCGGCGACCAGCACCAGCCCCCAGGCCAGGCGTCTCACAGCGCGAGGGCGATCCGGGCGCGGATCGTGCGCGGTGCGCCGGGCGTGATCCATATGTTCGAATAGCTGCTTTCGAGATAATAGGCGTCGAACAGATTCTCGCCGTCCAGGTGCGCCGATACACCTTGGCGCACCTGATAGGACAGGTTGAGACGCGCGGTGGTATAGCCCGGCAGGCGAAAACCGCTGGCGACGTCATCGCCCGGCCGCTCGCCGACATAGGTCACGCCCGTCCCGATACCGACCGATCCCGGTTCGCTGCCCCGCGACTGCCAGAAGGCATAGGCGGCCCCGCTGTGACGCGGGATGTTCGACAGGCTGCTGCCGGTCAGGCCCGGCCGCGTGTCGCGCGTCACCCGCGCGTTGGTATAGGCATAGACGCCGGTCAGGGTCAGCCGGTTTCCGGCGCGGTAGTTGACGTCGGCCTCCACGCCCCGGCTGCGCGCCGCGCCGGTGGCGATGGAAAAACCGGAATTGGCCGGATCGTTCACCAGGACGTTGTGCTTGGTGATCCGGAACAGCGAGACGGTGCCGGTCAGCCTCTTGTCCAGCGCCGCGATCTTGACCCCGCCTTCCCACGCCTCGCCGCGCTCCGGCGCGAACGGGTTGGCGACGGCGTCGACACCCTGGTTGAACCGGAACGACCGGCCCCAGCTGATATAGGTCGAGAGATGCTCGCTGGGCGCGAAGGTAAAGGCGGCGCGCGGGGAGGTCGCCTGGGGGCGCTGGCGGTCGGTACGGCCGTTGCGGAAGTTCAAATTGTCCTGCCGAACCCAGTCATGGCGGATGCCGAGGAGCAGCGAGAAGCGATCGTCGAGCGTCAGCAGGTCCTGCGCATAGACGCTGTGCCCGCTCAGCTTTTCGAGCAGATCCTGGTTGACCGGGGCGACCGGCTTGGGCTGGCCATAGACCGGCTTGAAGATGTCAATGGCATAGGGCTGCGCCGCCGTCGGGCTGAACCGGTAGAAGATGCGCCGCTGGTCATAGCCGAACGCGTCGGCGCCGACCCGCATCTGATGACCGATGCCGAGCAGCGTGCGATTGGCGCTCAGTTCGATGCGCCCCGACAGATCCTGCCAGCGATAATCGTGGATGCGCAACTGCCGCCACAGCTGCGTGCCGACCAGTCTGCTATTGTGCGTCGACTGCCCCAGCAGCGCGCCGTCGCGATACTGGACGCCGCCCTCCAGCGCGACGCCGGGGCCGAGATCGATATAGGCGGTCGCCTGATGCTGCGACGTGCGCTGGGTCATCTGCCCGTCATCGGGCTCGCCCAGGAACCGGCTGCGCGGCAGGGCGCGCCCATCGCCGTTCACCGCTACCAACCCGCGATCATGGGTGAAATGCACCAGGTTATACTCGAGCTGGTAGAGCAGCCGGACCCGGTCGTTCAACCGCCAGCCGACCGACGGCGCGAACAGCAGCCGGTCGTTATGGACGAAGTCGCGGAAGCTGCCCCCGTCCTGATAGACGCCGATCACCCGTGCTGACAGCCCGGCCGCCGCCGGACCGCCCACGTCGAACATGCCGCGCCACGTGTCGAAGCTGGCATAGCCAAACTCGCCGCCCGCATGAAAAACGTCGCGCGGGGCCTTGGTCACGATGTTGATCGATCCGCCCGGTTCGCCCTTGCCCGATAGCGCCGAGGCCGGGCCCTTCAGCACCTGGAAGCTTTCGACCGTCGCCACGTCGCGGCGCGCATTGAAGCCGCGATTGGCGCTGAAGCGATTGACCAGCAGGTCCGGCCCCTGATTGATATCGCCGGAAAATCCCCGGATCGCATAGGCATCCCAGGCGCCGCCGAAACTGTTCTGCCGCGACATGCCGCCCGCCAGATCGAAGAGCTGCGACAGGTCGGTAAAGCCGGTCTGCGCGATCAGCGTATCATCGAGCAGCCGGACATTCTGCGGCAGGAGATGCGGATCGATGGCAAGACCGTTGATGCTGGCATTGGCCTGGCGTGACCCGGTGATCAGAATTTCATCCGACTGCGCGTCGGTTGCCGGTGCCGGATCGGTCGCCTTCTCGTTCGCCGACGCGCTTGCTGCCATCAGCATCGGCACGAGCATCAGGACCGGTCCGAACCGGCGCAGGCAGATCGTCATGAATGTTCCCCCGAACAAATGATATATTGTTACCTTGCGGTCAAAACCGATTGCGTAGCCGCTGTCAATGCTATGATACATCATCACTGTTGACGATCATGCCTCTCGGAGGGCAGGAAGCCCGGCATGTCGACGATATCCCCGATGCCCGCCGCCGCGCCCGAAATCTCCATGGAGGATGCGATCCTGCATTATGGTGCACACCGCGTGCTCGACGGCCTGACGCTGTCGATGGCGGCGGGTGAGATCTATGCGCTGCTCGGCGGCAACGGCGCGGGCAAGTCGACCACCTTGTCGGCGCTGCTCGGTTTCGTCCGGGTCGATGGCGGCCGCGTGCGGGTGGGCGGGATCGACCCGGCGGCCGATCCTGATGCGGCGCGGCGGCGCATTGCCTATCTGCCGGAAAATGTCGCGCTCTACGAACATCTGAGCGCGGTCGAGAATGCCGATTACCTGCTCGCATTGTCGGGCACCCCGCGCGAGCGGACGGCGATCACCGATGCCCTGGCGGCGGCGGGGCTGCAGGAGCGGGCCTTCGACCAGCGGCTGGGCGGCTTTTCCAAGGGGATGCGCCAAAAGGTCGCGATCGCGGTGGCGCTGTTGCGCGAGGTGCCGGTGCTGCTGCTCGACGAGCCGACCTCGGGCCTCGATCCGCGTGCGACCGCCGACTTCAACGCGCTGCTCCATGCGGTCCGCGCGCGTGGCACCGCCGTGCTGATGGTGACGCACGACCTGCTCAGCGCCGCCGATGTCGCCGATCGCATCGGCTTCCTCGAGGGCGGACGGATCGTCGCGGAGGTCGCGGCGGAGGGCAAGGACCGGTTCGACGTGCGGGCGCTGCACGACCGGTTCGCGGGGGCGGCCGGGGCATGAGCGCCGTCTCGCTGATCGCCCGCGACGAATTGCGGCTGATGCGGCGCAACCGCGTCGCGGTGACCGCGATCCTGCTGCTGCTGGTCCTGACGCTGGTCGCGGTCATCACGTCCTGGACACATCAACAGGGCATTGCCGACAATCGCGCGCGCAACCAGGCGGAGGCGAACCACGCGTTCGAGGCGCAGCCAGACCGCCACCCGCACCGCGTCGTCCACTATGGCCATTTCATCTTCCGCCCGCTGGGGCCGCTGGCCGCGTTCGATCCGGGGGTCGACGCCTTTACCGGCAACACCATGTTCCTCGAAGGGCATCGCCAGAACACCAGCAATTTCGGCGATGTGCGGCAAAGCTCGGCACTGGTCCGCTTCGGCCAGTTGACCCCGGCCTTCGTCCTTCAGGCGGTGGCCCCGCTGCTGCTGATCTTCCTGGGATACGGCGCCGTCGCGCGCGAGACCGAGGGGGGAACACTGCGACCGCTGATGTTGCAGGGGGCATCGGCGCGCGCGATCGTGCTGGGCAAGCTCGCCGCGCTGGGCGTCGTGGCGTTGCTCGTCGGGCTGCCCGCGATGGTCGGCTTCGTCCTGATATCCGGTCAGCCGGGGGCGTTCGCCGGGCCGATGGCGGCGATCGCGCTGGCCTATGCCGCCTATCTGGCGTTGTGGGTCGTGGTGATCATCCTGGTCTCGATGCTGGTCCGCCGGCGGCGCGATGCGTTGCTGGCACTGCTGGCGGTGTGGGCGGTGACCGTCGTGCTGCTGCCGCGCGTCGCGCCCGATATGGCGAGCGCGGCCTATCCGCTCGCCAACCGCCTGCAGACCGATGTCGCCATCGCCCGGGACCTGCGCCAGATGGGCGACACCCACAATCCCGACGACCCGCATTTCGCGAAGTTCAAGGCGGACGTGCTGAAACGCTATGGCGTCACCCGCATCGAGGATCTGCCGGTCAACTATAAGGGCCTGCTGGCGCTCGACGGCGAGGCGATGACCAGCCGGTTGTTCGACCGTTATGCCGCCGACAGCTTCGCCACCCAGGCGCGACAGAACGCGCTGGTCACCGGTGCCGGCCTGCTCAGCCCGACCATCGCCCTGCGCCAGGCGTCGATGGCGGCGGCGGGCACCGACTTTGCCGGGCACCGGCGCTTCCTCGAACAGGCGGAGGCCTATCGCTATGCCCTCGTCCAGCGGCTGAACCGCTTGCAGGCCGAGGCGGTCAGCTATGCCGACGATACCGCCAAGGATGCCGGTGCCGACCGGCGCAAGCGAATCGGCGCGGACAATTGGCGGCGGATGCCCGAATTCGCCTTCGTCCAGCCCGATGCCGCGACGCTGGTCCGCGCCAGCCTTCCGGGATTGGCGATCGTGTCGGGCTGGCTGGTGCTGGCCATGGGCGCGCTGGCCCTTGCCACCCGCCGACTGGGAGCGAAGTGATGGCGATCTGGAAGCATGAGCTGCGGCTGTTGCTGCGGTCGCGCATGGCGAGCATCGCGCTGGTCCTGCTGGGCGTGCTCAGCATAGCCGCCGTCGCTGCCGGCATGGCCGAAATCGCGCGACAGCGGGCCGCGATCGACGCGGTCGCCGCCGCGCAGGCCGAGGATGTCGGGGCGATCGCCACCTTCGTCGATCGTGAAAAAGACGCCGGAAGCGCCGCCTATTACACCTTCCACCCCACCTGGGACACGCCCGCGCCGCTGGCCTTCGCGGCGATCGGGATGCGCGACGTCGCGCCCTATATCCTGCGCGTCCGCGCACTGGGGCTGGAGGCGCAGATCTATGACGGCGACACCTTCAATCCCGAACTCGCGCTGCCGGGGCGGTTCGATTTCGCCTTCGTGCTGGTGTTCCTTGCGCCGCTGTTCGTCATCGCCCTGTTCCACGACCTGAAGTCGGGCGAGCGGGAGGCGGGACGCGCGCGGATGCTGGGCGCGTTGCCGGGGGCGCGGCGGCTGTGGCTGCGGCGCGGGCTGCTCCGCTTCGCGCTCCTGCTGGCGGCGCTGGCGTTGCCGTTCGTGGTCGGCGCGGTACTGTCGGGGGTGGCCGCCTGGGCGATCCTGCTCGTGGTGGCGGTGACGGGGGCGTATCTGCTGTTCTGGATCGGACTGGCCGGGCTGGTCTCACGGCTGGGCCATGGATCGACCGCCAATGCCGCGACGCTGGCGGGATCATGGCTGGTGCTCGTGCTGGTCATCCCGACGCTCGCCAATGTCGTCATCAACCGCGCCATTCCGGTCGACGAAGGCGCCAAGATCGCCCTGGCCCAGCGCGAGAATGTCCATCACGCCTGGGAAATCCCGCGCGAAGATACGATGCGCCGCTTTTATGCCAGCCACCCCGAATGGGCGAACTCGCCGCCCTTGCCCGAGGCCTTCCACTATAAATGGTATTTCGCCTTCCATCAGAATGGCGACGAAAGCGTGGCCGGTCGGGTTAGGGCCTATCGCCACGGCCTGGAGCGCCGCGCCGCGACCGCCGATGCGCTGGGTTGGCTCCTGCCCTCGGTCGGCGTGCAGGCACTGCTGACGCGGCTGGCCGATACCGATCTGGCGGCACAACTCGCCTATCAGGACCGTATTCGCGCCTTCCATCACCGGCTGCGCGATTTCTACTATGCCTATATCTTCCGCGACCGCCCGTTCGCGCGCGCGGATTTCGCCAAGGCTCCCCGTTTTGGGGCCGGGGGCGGCGAGCGGTGATGCGTCGCAAGACATAGCCGCAACCGAACGCTATGGGGGCGGGATGGCCCGGCTGCTGCTGTTCAACAAACCCTTCGGGGTCCTGTCGCAATTCACCGATCGCGGATCGCCGACGGTTCGCTCGACCTTGTCGGACTTCATTACGGTGAAGGGCGTCTATCCCGCCGGGCGGCTCGATCGCGACAGCGAGGGCCTGCTGCTGCTGTGCGATGACGGGCGACTACAGGCACGCATTGCCGATCCCCGCTTCAAGATGCCCAAGACCTATCTCGTACAGGTCGAAGGCGATCCGCAGGAGCCGGAACTGGACCGTTTGCGGCGGGGCGTCGAACTCAAGGACGGCATGACCCTGCCCGCCGATATCGCTCGTATCGACGCACCGGACCTGTGGCTGCGCGATCCGCCTATCCGCCAGCGTCAGTCCATCCCCGACAACTGGCTGAAAATCACCATCCGCGAAGGGCGCAACCGGCAAGTGCGGCGCATGACCGCAGCGGTCGGGCTGCCCACGCTGCGCCTGGTCCGCTGGTCGATCGGCGACTGGTCCGTCGCCGGGATCGCGCCGGGCCAGTTCGAGGAGGTTTCCCACCTGGCCAAGGGCAGCAACCGATGACGCCGTTTCGTCGGGAGTTGGGGAAAGGCTGGCGGGACGGCGCATCATCAGTTCACTCCCGGCCGGTTGCCGCCAACCACGCAAACTGATGTGAGGCGGCGCTCAGAGGGGCTTTGCGGCTTCCTCGCCCGATAGCCCGCAGAAAAGCCAAACCGCAGAGTTCGGAATTCCCATGAATTATCGCCACTCCTTCCATGCCGGCAACAGCGCCGATGTCGTCAAGCACAGCCTGCTGATCGCGCTCGTCCGCGCCTTGCAGCAGAAACAGGGCGCGTTGACGCTGATCGACACCCATGCCGGCTGCGGAATCTATGACCTTGGCGGCGAGCAGGCCCAGCGCACTGGGGAAGCCGCGCAAGGGGTGATGCGGGCCTTTGCCGACGCGGATCCCTTGCTGGATGACTATCGCGCCGCCATCCGGGCGGTGAATGTCGGGGCGGAGCCACGCCTCTACCCCGGATCGCCACGGTTCCTGGCGCAACTCCTACGCCAGCAGGACCTGCTGATCGTCAACGAAAAGCATCCCGAGGACGCCTATGCGCTACGCGGCGCGATGCGCGGCACGCCGGCCGCCGTGCATGAGCGTGATGCCTATGAACTCTGGCTGGCGATGCTCCCCACCCGCACGCCGCGCGGCGTGCTGGTGGTCGATCCCCCCTATGAGCAGACCGACGAACGCGCCCGCATCACGACGACCCTCGCCGCGGCGCACCGCAAATGGGCGCATGGCGTGACCGTCATCTGGTATCCGCTGAAGGACCGCGCGACGCATCAGCGGTGGAAGAATGATCTGCGCAGGCTCGGCATCCCGAAATTCCTGGCGGTCGAGCATTGGCTCTATGACGCAGATCAGCCCGCCATCTACAACGGCGCAGGCCTGTTCATCGTCAATCCACCCTATGCCTTCACGCAAGGATTGCCGCCCCTGCTGGAAGCCCTCCGCGCCACCCTGGCGCCGGAAGGGCATCGCGGCGAGATCACCGCGGATTGGCTCGTCGATTGAAGGTTAACCCGATTCCGGACTCAGGCTCCGGGGCGGACATGCCGTCCTGGATATTTGACTGGGCCAAACCGAAGCACCAACCCGACCGTGCCGCTTGAAGCCGATCGACGGGCCGATGCCGAGCAAATCGGCGATCTCCCATCACGGATCACCACGCCAGGATGGCGCGATACTTAAAGCTGGAAGGAAATGGTGCACCCGACTGGATTCGAACCAGTGGCCTCTGCCTTCGGAGGGCAGCGCTCTATCCAGCTGAGCTACGGGTGCGTGGGCTGGCCGACTAGCATCGCGCGTTCTTCCACGCCAGTCCTTTTTATCCGGCCAGCATTTTTACGCTGCCGCCTTGACCGCCGGGGCGGGCGTCTTGGGGCGATAGGCGCACAGGTCCACGACCGGGCAGCGCCAGCATTCGGGCCGCCTGGCCTTGCAGACATAGCGGCCGTGCAGGATCAGCCAGTGATGGGCATGCACCCGGAACGGTGCCGGGGTCGCCTTGTCCAGCTTCAGCTCGACCGCCAGCACCGTCTTGCCCTTGGCCAGGCCGGTGCGGTTGCACACGCGGAAGATGTGCGTATCGACTGCGAAGGTCTCGTGCCCGAAGGCGACGTTCAGGACGACATTGGCGGTCTTGCGCCCCACCCCGGGCAGCCGCTCCAGATCGGCACGCTCCTGCGGCACCTCGCCGCCATAATCGTCGACCAGCATCTGCGACAGGGCGATGACGTTCTTGGCCTTGGTGTTGAACAGGCCGATCGTCCTGATATGGGCTTTGAGCCCCTCTTCGCCGAGTTCCAGCATCTTCTGGGGCGTGTCGACCTCGGCAAACAGCGCGCGCGTGGCCTTGTTCACGCCGACATCCGTCGCCTGCGCCGACAGCGCGACCGCGACGACCAGCGTATAGGGATTACGGAATTCCAGCTCGGTCTCGGGATGCGGGTTCGCCTCCGCCAGCCGGTGGTAGAATTCGACGACGTCCGCCTTCTTCATGGTTCTTACAGGCCCAGCACGTCGCCCATGCGATAGCGCCCCGGCGCCTGCCCCGCGAGCCACAGCGCCGCACGTACCGCGCCGCGCGCGAAGATGCTGCGGTCCTGCGCGAAATGGCCCAGCGTCACCCGCTCGCCCTCGCCCGCGAAGATCACCTCATGATCGCCGATCACCGAGCCGCCACGCAAAGCCGCCAGACCGATCGTCCCCTCGGTCCGCGCACCGACCAGCCCGGCGCGACCATCGACGCGCAACTCGGACAGCGGATGCCCCCGTCCCGCCGCCGCCGCCTCCCCCAGCAGCAGCGCGGTGCCGGAAGGCGCGTCGAGCTTGTGCCGGTGATGCATCTCGGTGATCTCGATGTCCCAGTCGCTGCCCAGCCGCGCCGCCGCCTCGCGCACCAGATTGGCGAGCAGCGTGATGCCGAGCGAGGTATTGCCGGTCTGGAGCACCGCGATCTCCGTCGCGGCGGCGTCGATCGCGGCGTGTTGCGCAGGCGACAGGCCGGTGGTGCCGATCACGATCGGCGTGCGCGCCGCGCGGGCGGCGGCCAGATGCACGTCCAGCGCCCCCGCGATCGAGAAGTCGACCAGCACATCGACCGCCTTGGCCAGTGCATCGGGATCGTCCCGCGAATCGCACCCACCCGCCAGCGTTGCGCCCTCACCCTCGATCAGGTCCGTGATGGCACGCCCCATGCGCCCGGCGCTGCCGTAGATGCCGATGGCGGTCATGCGGGAGCCTTGGGCGACGGGAGGGGGCGGGTGTTCATGGACGCCCCATTACACAGGTTATGGCTCGGGGAAAACCGGCTCGGCCGTGGCAGGTGAGCAAATCATGCAAATGCTGGATGTGGGACGTGACGACGTTTCGACACGCATACCCTTTGTCGGCTCACATATTGCAGCCAAAGCCGCCTCCGACAGACTGGCAGGCTAATTTCCGCCGTTGTCGACCTACCGCTGGTGCCCAGAAGAGGATTTTGCCGCCACCCTCCTAAGCCATTGAGAAATAACGACTTTTGTTTAGGCCGCTGTGTTGTTGCCCCCTAAATGCCTGACGGGGCCTCGCGGGTTTGCGTGATGTACTCGCGGGGCGAGCGATAGCCCAGCGCCTTGTGCGGGTGGACCTCGTTGTAGTGGGTCAGCCAGGC